>NZ_AYXJ01000024.1:0-5373 GCF_000681415.1 Pandoraea sp. E26 | reverse complement strand
AAAGCAAAAACCCCTTGCTACTGTGTAGCAAGGGGTTTTTAAGGGGAGCCTGACGATTACCTACTTTCACACGGGTATCCGCACTATCATCGGCGTGGAGTCGTTTCACGGTCCTGTTCGGGATGGGAAGGGGTGGTTCCAACTCGCTATGGTCATCAGGCATAACTTGTATGTTCTGCTGCACGGCGCGTGCAACAAAACCAATTCGGAAGAAGCGTAGTACAACAATGTTGGGTTGCGAGTGTATCGGCACAGCGATACTCACACCAGGAAAAACACACTGGTTATAGGATCAAGCCTCACGGGCAATTAGTATCAGTTAGCTTAACGCATTACTGCGCTTCCACACCTGACCTATCAACGTCCTGGTCTTGAACGACCCTTAAGGGGAATCGAGTTCCCAGGGAAGTCTCATCTTAAGGCGAGTTTCCCGCTTAGATGCTTTCAGCGGTTATCTCTTCCGAACATAGCTACCCGGCGATGCCACTGGCGTGACAACCGGTACACCAGAGGTTCGTCCACTCCGGTCCTCTCGTACTAGGAGCAGCCCCCTTCAAACTTCCAACGCCCACGGCAGATAGGGACCAAACTGTCTCACGACGTTTTAAACCCAGCTCACGTACCTCTTTAAATGGCGAACAGCCATACCCTTGGGACCGGCTACAGCCCCAGGATGAGATGAGCCGACATCGAGGTGCCAAACACCGCCGTCGATATGAACTCTTGGGCGGTATCAGCCTGTTATCCCCAGAGTACCTTTTATCCGTTGAGCGATGGCCCTTCCATACAGAACCACCGGATCACTATGACCTGCTTTCGCACCTGCTCGACTTGTCAGTCTCGCAGTTAAGCACGCTTTTGCCATTGCACTATCAGCACGATTTCCGACCGTACCTAGCGTACCTTCGTACTCCTCCGTTACACTTTGGGAGGAGACCGCCCCAGTCAAACTGCCTACCATGCACTGTCCCCGATCCGGATTACGGACCTAGGTTAGAACCTCAAACAAGCCAGGGTGGTATTTCAAGGACGGCTCCACAGAAACTAGCGTTCCTGCTTCAAAGCCTCCCACCTATCCTACACAGACCGGTTCAAAGTCCAATGCAAAGCTACAGTAAAGGTTCATGGGGTCTTTCCGTCTAGCCGCGGGTAGATTGCATCATCACAAACACTTCAACTTCGCTGAGTCTCGGGAGGAGACAGTGTGGCCATCGTTACGCCATTCGTGCAGGTCGGAACTTACCCGACAAGGAATTTCGCTACCTTAGGACCGTTATAGTTACGGCCGCCGTTTACCGGGACTTCAATCAAGAGCTTGCACCCCATCATTTAATCTTCCGGCACCGGGCAGGCGTCACACCCTATACGTCCACTTTCGTGTTTGCAGAGTGCTGTGTTTTTATTAAACAGTCGCAGCCACCAGTTTATTGCAACCCCTTCACCCTCCTGGCGCAGGCCAGTCAAGCTACAAGGGCGTACCTTATCCCGAAGTTACGGTACCAATTTGCCGAGTTCCTTCTCCCGAGTTCTCTCAAGCGCCTTAGAATACTCATCTCGCCCACCTGTGTCGGTTTGCGGTACGGTCTCGTATGACTGAAGCTTAGAGGCTTTTCTTGGAACCACTTCCAATTGCTTCGCGAACAAGTTCGCTCGCCCCACAGCCTTGAATTGCGCGCCCGGATTTGCCTAAGCGCCTTCTCCACTGCAGGGACCGGGACTTCCAACACCCGGACAACCTTCCGCGATCCGTCCCCCCATCGCATCATACGACGGTGCAGGAATATTAACCTGCTTCCCATCAGCTACGCATCTCTGCCTCGCCTTAGGGGCCGACTCACCCTACGCCGATGAACGTTGCGTAGGAAACCTTGGGCTTACGGCGAGGGGGCCTTTCACCCCCTTTATCGCTACTCATGTCAGCATTCGCACTTCTGATACCTCCAGCAACCTTTACAAGTCACCTTCACAGGCTTACAGAACGCTCTCCTACCATGCGAGCAAGCTCGCATCCGCAGCTTCGGTATATTGCTTAGCCCCGTTACATCTTCCGCGCAGGACGACTCGATCAGTGAGCTATTACGCTTTCTTTAAAGGGTGGCTGCTTCTAAGCCAACCTCCTGACTGTTTTAGCCTTCCCACTTCGTTTCCCACTTAGCAATATTTAGGGACCTTAGCTGGCGGTCTGGGTTGTTTCCCTCTTGACACCGGACGTTAGCACCCGATGTCTGTCTCCCGTGATTGCACTCTTCGGTATTCGGAGTTTGCTATGGCGAGGTAATCCGCAATGGACCCCTCAACCATGACAGTGCTCTACCCCCGAAGGTGATACACGAGGCACTACCTAAATAGTTTTCGGAGAGAACCAGCTATTTCCAAGTTTGTTTAGCCTTTCACCCCTATCCACAGCTCATCCCCTAACTTTTCAACGTTAGTGGGTTCGGTCCTCCAGTACGTGTTACCGCACCTTCAACCTGGCCATGGATAGATCACTTGGTTTCGGGTCTACACCCAGCGACTGAACGCCCTATTCGGACTCGCTTTCGCTACGCCTTCCCTATTCGGTTAAGCTCGCCACTGAATGTAAGTCGCTGACCCATTATACAAAAGGTACGCCGTCACCCCTTACGAGGCTCCGACTGTTTGTATGCATGCGGTTTCAGGATCTATTTCACTCCCCTCCCGGGGTTCTTTTCGCCTTTCCCTCACGGTACTGGTTCACTATCGGTCGATTACGAGTATTTAGCCTTGGAGGATGGTCCCCCCATCTTCAGACAGGATTTCACGTGTCCCGCCCTACTTTTCTCAAGCTTAGTTCCACACCAGGGCTTTCTCATACGGGGCTATCACCCACTATGGCCGGACTTTCCATTCCGTTTTGATAACACCGGTGCTAAATCTTGAAGGCTGGTCCCATTTCGCTCGCCACTACTTTGGGAATCTCGGTTGATTTCTTTTCCTGCAGCTACTTAGATGTTTCAGTTCGCCGCGTTCGCTTCACTGGACCTATGTATTCAGTCCAGGATGACCTAAAAGGCCGGGTTTCCCCATTCGGACATTTGTGGATCAATGCTTATTTGCCAGCTCCCCACAACTTTTCGCAGGCTATCGCGTCCTTCATCGCCTGTAATCGCCAAGGCATCCACCACATGCACTTATTCGCTTGACCCTATAACGAGTGCGTCTCTCGACACATCCTTTATAGGTTGAGTTTTCGCGTTGTGCCGTATTCCAAGTCATCTTTCGATCACTTAAATACTGGTTGATACAATCACAACCCGTACAATTTTCACGCGCCATCTCTAACGCGCTTCCGTTGTACTACTTCTTCTTCCAAATTGTTAAAGAACAAATACTGCATGACATTGCTGTCATTCAAAAACGTTCACGTGGATTTACTACAGAGTTACTGCAGACGTAAAACACTTTTGACTGACATCGATGTGATCTAAGGTTTTGGTGGAGGCAGACGGGATCGAACCGACGACCCCCTGCTTGCAAAGCAGGTGCTCTCCCAGCTGAGCTATGCCCCCCTATCAAGCCTCATTTACCAGCCGACTTGGTCAGGCGGTGGTTAAGCTTGGTGGGTCTGGAAGGACTTGAACCTTCGACCCCCGCCTTATCAAGACGGTGCTCTAACCACCTGAGCTACAGACCCGACTTAGATCTACGCAGTCAACAACCGATAAGCGTGAACACTCAACTTCCAGTGCATGCTCTAGAAAGGAGGTGATCCAGCCGCAGGTTCCCCTACGGCTACCTTGTTACGACTTCACCCCAGTCATGAATCCTGCCGTGGTAAGCGCCCTCCTTGCGGTTAGGCTACCTACTTCTGGCAAAACCCACTCCCATGGTGTGACGGGCGGTGTGTACAAGACCCGGGAACGTATTCACCGCGACATGCTGATCCGCGATTACTAGCGATTCCAGCTTCACGCAGTCGAGTTGCAGACTGCGATCCGGACTACGATCGGTTTTCTGGGGTTAGCTCCACCTCGCGGTTTGGCAGCCCTCTGTACCGACCATTGTATGACGTGTGAAGCCCTACCCATAAGGGCCATGAGGACTTGACGTCATCCCCACCTTCCTCCGGTTTGTCACCGGCAGTCTCCTTAGAGTGCTCTTGCGTAGCAACTAAGGACAAGGGTTGCGCTCGTTGCGGGACTTAACCCAACATCTCACGACACGAGCTGACGACAGCCATGCAGCACCTGTGTTACGGTTCTCTTTCGAGCACTCCCACCTCTCAGCAGGATTCCGTACATGTCAAGGGTAGGTAAGGTTTTTCGCGTTGCATCGAATTAATCCACATCATCCACCGCTTGTGCGGGTCCCCGTCAATTCCTTTGAGTTTTAATCTTGCGACCGTACTCCCCAGGCGGTCAACTTCACGCGTTAGCTACGTTACTAAGGAAATGAATCCCCAACAACTAGTTGACATCGTTTAGGGCGTGGACTACCAGGGTATCTAATCCTGTTTGCTCCCCACGCTTTCGTGCATGAGCGTCAGTATTGGCCCAGGGGGCTGCCTTCGCCATCGGTATTCCTCCACATCTCTACGCATTTCACTGCTACACGTGGAATTCTACCCCCCTCTGCCATACTCTAGCCTTGCAGTCACGAATGCAGTTCCCAGGTTAAGCCCGGGGATTTCACATCCGTCTTACAAAACCGCCTGCGCACGCTTTACGCCCAGTAATTCCGATTAACGCTTGCACCCTACGTATTACCGCGGCTGCTGGCACGTAGTTAGCCGGTGCTTATTCTTCCGGTACCGTCATCCCCCCGAGGTATTAACCCAGAGGATTTCTTTCCGGACAAAAGTGCTTTACAACCCGAAGGCCTTCTTCACACACGCGGCATTGCTGGATCAGGCTTTCGCCCATTGTCCAAAATTCCCCACTGCTGCCTCCCGTAGGAGTCTGGGCCGTGTCTCAGTCCCAGTGTGGCTGGTCGTCCTCTCAGACCAGCTACAGATCGTCGCCTTGGTGAGCTTTTACCTCACCAACTAGCTAATCTGACATCGGCCGCTCTTGTAGCGCGAGGCCCGAAGGTCCCCCGCTTTCCTCCTCAGAGCGTATGCGGTATTAATCCGGCTTTCGCCGAGCTATCCCCCACTACAAGGTACGTTCCGATGTATTACTCACCCGTTCGCCACTCGCCACCAGGTGCAAGCACCCGTGCTGCCGTTCGACTTGCATGTGTAAGGCATGCCGCCAGCGTTCAATCTGAGCCAGGATCAAACTCTTCAGTTTAAACCTGTTACTGTTTTCGGTTTTTCGCGATAAATCGCTAGAACCGGTCGCTCTCAAAGTATGCTGACAAGTTAATTACTTAACTTACCTATTACTATGTGAGCCTCAATAAATTTAAAGC
>NZ_AYXJ01000023.1:0-36094 GCF_000681415.1 Pandoraea sp. E26 | reverse complement strand
CGCGATTTGTGTGGCCAGTGTCTGGAGATTCGAAGCAAAAAGCCGATCGATGTCATGGCGCATGAGGTTGGACAACGATTGCGAAACTGCAACCTACCCCATTTGCACCAATAGATAACGCGCTGCTCGTTTGAACAGCGCGTTCCGGTTCGCGTGGGATATTCGTTGCCCGCCAATATCGGGAATGCGTCAGCGATATTCAAATCGGCGCTTTTGGGAATTCATGACCCGAACGGCCTATCAACATCCCGCAAACGCCGGTAACCGTTCGCGATCAATCGGTTGCCGACGCTGGCCGAGGTCATTTGTCGGGATCAAACCCGCGGGAACCAACGGTCGATTCGATCACGCCGGTTCGGTCGCCGGGAATACCGGTTCACCCAGATTCAGCATCAGGCGATTCGCCCAAGCGAAAATGGCAATGGAGTGAATCAGGTCAAGCATCTCCGCGTCCGTCAAACCAACGTCACGCAGCGCCTGCAATTGCTCGGGCCGTACGTCGCCGGGCTTTTCCGTCAACGCAATCGAGAATTGCGCGATGGCTTTCTCCCGCTCGGTCGTCCCCGCCGTACGTGGATCGTCGAACACTTCATGAATCACATCGTTTCGCTTGGCCAACTGCTCGAAACGCTGTGCATGCACCGACGCGCAATACACACACCCATTGATGCGCGAGACGACCGTCGTAGACAGCTCGCGTTCAGCGCGCGGCATGCCGCCTGGTGCGTACATGATGGCGTTGAACGCGGCCGAGCGCTGACGAAGGATTTCCGGTTGATGCACGAGAAAGAGGTAGTAATCCGACGTCTTCGCCTTGGGGTGGCTCTCTTCGAGTACCGCGACCTGTTCCGGCGTCGCGTTCTCGAGCGTGACGACATCGAGCCATGCGTCCCAATCGAGCGACTCGTTGGTGAAGCCGTGAGAACGGATGATGTCGCTCATGCTGCCACCTCCTGCGGTGCGAGTTGTTTGAGGGCCTCAAGGCCCGCGACGAGACGCGTCTGATACGACAGGAACGCAATCAACTGCGCCAGCGCGACCACGGCTGGCGTGCTCAGTCCAGCGGCCGGCAGCTTCAGCAACGCGGCCTTGTCGCCCTCGACAGGGTTCTCGATCAGCGTGCGCGTGAACGCCAGCATTGCGCGCAGACGCGGCTCGGCCACATCCTCCGGCTGTCCGGATGCCGCTGCCTCGAGCTGCGCGGCATCGACCGAGTGCTTGCCCAGTTCGGCACGATAGTGCTCGACGAGCGCGGGTGCGGGCGTCAGTCGGGTGGCATACAACGCAACGAGCAGACGCTCGACCACGGAAATGCCTTCGAGCGCGGGATCGAACAATCCGTCGTAGCTGCCCTGCGTGGCCACGGCGACCTTGTCGCGCGCATGACGCAACGTATGCGTCGCGGAACCGGGGGCCAGGCCGGCGACGCGGTCGACCAGATCGTTGGCGAGATCGTATGAGGTAGGGGCGGTCATGATTGTCCTTTTGAGTGGGCACGCGCGGCCACGGCCTGCGCGAGGAAAGCCAGCACGGCAGTCCACGAACGCTCGTCGGCAAGCGCATTCGCATCCGGCTCGCCGCCGCCGGTGCTGATCTTGCCCGACACGGGGTGCGCGTAGACGAGTTGCGTCGTGGGCACGTACGGGAACACGATGGCGTGCCCGGCGTTCTCGAAATCGAAATGTTCGACGGGGTACGGATGCGAATGTGCCGAGAGTCGCTGCGTCACCATGCGCGAATACCGGCTCGAAGGCCATGAGCCGTCATCCTGCGCCGACAGCAGCATGACCGGCCCCCGGATCCTCTCGACCGGGATGCTGGCACGCGCGACCGCCGCCGGATCGTCCAGCGCCGTGAGCATGGCCCGCGTGTGGCGATGGGGCGGTGGTCCTTCGTCGAAGGGCGCCCACGACGCCGCGCGATTGTTCTCCCAGATGTGCGGCAGCGGCTTGCCGTCGAGCAGCCAGGTCGGCCCTTCGCGTCCGATGGCCGGATCGCACGCATTCTGCGCGCTATGGATCAGGGCGCTCGGCACGTAGCCGATGACGGCGGAGACAGCCTCGGGGAAGGTCGCACCGAGCAGCAGCACCAGCTCGCCACCGCGCGACTGCCCCGAGAGCGCGACGAAGTCGTGCGCCGGACGCACCGTGCGGCGCAGCCATGCCATGCCCTTTTCGAAATACTCGAGCGGCGTATTGGAGATGTAGTCGGGCAGTCCCGGCGCCTTGAAGTAGCCGAGCGCAAACGCGGCGTAACCGTGCGACGCATACAGCGCGGCGCGGGGTTCGTTGATGCCGCCACCAGACCCGTTGAGGACCATCACGGCCGGGTGTGGTCCGTCGCCAGGGGGCAGGTAGAGCGCGCCGACCAGACCATCTTCGCGCACTTCGCGACGGGTCACCCCCTCGGCGGCGAGCCGCTGCGTGAATGACACGGACGACGACCCGACAGACGGCGTCGCCCCCCGATCGGCATCCGAGCCTGAGCCCGCATGCGCCACCACCGTCGTGACGAGCGGTGCTGCGACCGGCTGGGGAAACACCTCGCGGCTCTTGCCGTCTTCCGGCACCTGCGACCAGATGAGGCCCATTGGCGACACGCCATGATAGCTGCCGCCGACCGGCGCGTCGCGCGCGACGTCGACGACGCCGTCGGCATCGGCCACGAAGGTCGCCTGAGCATGCCAGACCACGCCGCCCGCCCGCGCGGTGCGCGCGGTGAGCGTGACGTGGGCCCCGGGCACCGCACCGCGCACCACGAGGTGACGGGGCACATCGATCAGTGCGTCGGCCGGCGTTGCCGTGAGAATGAGCGATGACGTCATGACGCGATGCACCGGCTCACTTGGCGACCTTGGTCACTTGCATCGCGACGGTGCGATCGCTCGTGAACGGCGTCACCTTCAGGCCCTTGCGCGCGGCCCAGATGTTTTGATAGTGGTACAGCGGGATCACGCCGACGTCGTCCGATACGAGCTTGACCGACTGGCGCAGAATCGCTTCGCGCTTGCCCTCGTCGAATTCCGAGGTCGACGTGTCGAGCGCCTTGTCCACGGCCGGATTGCTGTAGTGACCCCAGTTCGATGCCCCGAGCCCTTTCTTGGCGTCGACGGTGGCGAGCACGTTCACGAGCGCGTAGCTGGCTTCACCGGTTCCGTTACCCCAGGCGAGCATCGACATGGCGTACTCATTCTTGTTCGCGCGGCCCGAGTACACGGCCCACGGCACCACTTCCACCTGCGTCTTCACACCGATGCGCGTCCAGAACTGCGCCACGGCCTGCGCCGTTTCCGGGCCCTGCGGATAGCGGTCGTTCGGCACGTGCATGGTCAGCTTGAAACCCTCGGGGAAGCCGGCTTCAGCGAGCAGCTTCCTGGCCTGCGCGGCATCGAACGGAATGTCCTTCACCTCGGGGTTGTAGCCGAACGTGTCCTTCGGCATCCACTGATTGGCCACGCTCGCCGTACCCTGCATGATGCGCGTGACGATGGCATCGCGATTGATCGCGAGCGAGAGCGCGCGGCGCACGCGCACGTCGAGCAGCGGGTTCTTCGCGAGCGGCTTGCCGGCATTGTCCGTGATGTACGGGTTGCTGCCTTCGCGGAAGCTCGGTTGCAGCAGCATCACGCGCAGGCCCGGGTACGGGTAGACGGTCACGTTCGGCGACTTCTTCAGGCGCGGGATGTCGGAGGCCGACACCTTGTCGATCACGTCGACGTCGCCCGCGAGCAGGGCCGCCGTGCGCGCGGCGCCGTTGTTGACGTAGCGGTAGTCGACTTTTTCCCACTCCGACTTGCCCGCCCAGTAGTTGTCGTTACGCACCATCTCCACGCGGTCGCCCGGCGTGTACGAGACATACTTGAACGGACCGGTGCCGATCATGGCGCGTCCCGCGTTGTAGTCGTCGGTGTTGGATTTTTCGCCTACATGCTTGCTCACGATATGCACCGACGCCAGATTGAGCGGCAGATCCGGATTCGGAATCCTGGTCTTCACCACGAGCGTGAGCGGGTCTGGCGCGCTCATTGTGTCGATGGTACGCAGGTAGCCGGCGAAGGTCGCCACGCTGCCCGGCACATTGCGCGCACGCGTGTACGAGTAGATGACGTCGGCGGCGGTAAACGGCTGGCCGTCGTGCCACTTCACGTTGGGGCGCAGCTTGAACTCCCACGTCTTCGCGTCGAGCGCCTTCCACGACACCGCCAGCCCCGGTTGCAGCTTGTTCCACTTGTTCTCGACGAGCAGATCCCAGAAATGCAGATCCACCGAGCGGTCACCGGCGTGATTGTTCAGTTGCGGATCGAGCGACGACAGCGGGTCGGCGAACGCGATGCGCAGCGTCTGGGAAGACTGGGCCGAAGCCGCAGCGCTCGTGACGAGCAGCGCGGCAGCCAGCGAGGGCAACAAGAAGCGTTTCATTATTGGCAATCCTGGTCGTGGAGGAGGGACAGAGGAAGCACGCGCGACGATGTCGACCGACACGTGCGCGCACCGGAATTTCAGGTGTCGTTCAGGTGACAGGCGCTGACGTGGTTGATGGCCACGCCACGCAGCGTCGGGACCTCGGTGCGGCACCGCGGCATGGCGTGCGGGCATCGCGGATGAAAATGACAGCCGCCCGGCGGCGCGATCGGGCTCGGGATTTCGCCGCGAATGGCCGAAAACGTCTTGTGACGCACGTCGATGCGCGGAATTTCGGCGAGCAACGCCTGTGTGTACGGGTGATTCGGTCGGCGGAAGACCTCCTCGACCGGCGCACTTTCGACCACGCGCCCGAGATACATGATCACCACGCGATCGGACAGGTGCTCGACCACGCCGAGGTCGTGGCTGATGAAGACGTACGTCAGCTTCAACTGTTCGCGCAGGTCCATGAACAGATTCAGGATTTGCGCCTGGATCGAGACGTCGAGGGCTGCAACGGCCTCGTCGCACACCAGCAGGTCCGGGTTCACGGCCAGCGCCCGGGCGATGCCGATGCGCTGGCGCTGACCGCCGCTGAACTGATGCGCATAGCGATGGCGCATGGCGGGATCGAGTCCAGCGCGCTGCAACTGGGCGCTCACGTAGTCGTCGAAGCCCGCGCGATCGGTGAGGCCGTGCACGAGGGCTCCCTCGCCGACGATGCGGTCCACGCGCAGTCGCGGGTTCAGGCTGGCGTACGGATCCTGAAAGATCATCTGGATCTTCAGCCGTGCGTCGCGTCGCTCGCGCTCGGAGAGCGAGTCGGCCGCGCGTCCGTGAATCTGGACTTCGCCCGACGATGGCTTGAGCAGGCCCGCGAGCATGCGTCCGAGCGTGGACTTGCCGCAGCCCGATTCCCCGACGAGCCCGACGACTTCGCCCGGCTTCACGATGAGGTCGACGTGATCGACGGCCCGCACGACAGTCGGCGGATGCGCGAGTCCGGCGCGCTCGAGCACCCGCGCGACGGGGCCGACGCGGCGCTCGCCGAAGCGTTTGCTCACCCCGTGCAGCGACACGATGGGCGCGGGCAGCGTGGCGCTCGGGCGAGGCGTGTTGCCGTAGCCGGCGTTGGTCGTCTGACTTTGCGGCAGCGGCGTACTCATACCATCTCCTTTTGCAGCGCGGCGCCCGGATGGAAGCAGCGTACGAGACGCCCCGGCAGTATCTGTGTCATCTCGGGACGCTCGGCGCACGCCGCGCTCGAATGCGCGCATCGCGACGCAAAGGCGCATCCGGCCGGCATGGCAAGGAGGTTCGGCGTCATGCCGGGAATCTGGCGCAAACGCTGGCCGCGTTTGTTCAGGCTGGGCAGGCTGCCGATGAGGCCCGCGGTGTAGGGGTGCTGCGGAGCGTCGAGCACGGCGTCGACCGCGCCCTGCTCGACGATGCGTCCCGCGTACATCACGGCGAGCGTATCGGCCAGCCCGGCGACCACCGACAGATCGTGCGTGATCCAGATGAGCGCCGTGCCGTGCTGGCGCGCGAGCTTTTGGACTTCGGAGAGAATCTGCGCCTGGATAGTCACGTCCAGCGCCGTGGTCGGTTCGTCGGCGATGATCAGATCGGGGCGATGCAACATGGCGATGGCGATCGCCACCCGCTGGCGCATGCCACCCGAGAGCTGGTGGGGATAGGCGCGCAGACGCTCGTCGGGGCTCGGAATGCCCATCATGCCGAGCGTGTCTCGCGCGAGCTCGCGTGCCTGCGCCTTCGATACTTTCTGGTGAGCGCGCACGGCCTCGATCATTTGCGCGTCGACGCGCAGCACCGGGTTGAGCGTCATCATGGGGTCCTGGAAGATCATCGCGATGCGATTGCCTTGCAGGTGACGCAACTCGGCGGGCGCCATTTTCGTGAGGTCGCGGCCCTGGAACAGGACTTCGCCACCCACGATGCGCCCCGGAGCGTCGACCAGTCCCATGATCGAGAAGCCGGTCACCGACTTGCCCGAGCCCGACTCGCCCACGAGGCCCATGATGTGGCCCGGCGTCAACGAGAACGACACGTCGTCGACAGCGGGCAATGTGCCCGCGCGCGTGACGAACTGCGTGCGCAGATTGCGCACTTCGAGCGTCAGTGGGGACGACGCGGCGGAAGACGGGGAAGACACGGCGCCGCTCATTTCTGCAACCTTGGATTGAATACGTCGCGCAGGCGATCGCCCACGAGATTGATGGCGACGACCGTCACGAGCAGTGCGAGGCCGGGATAGAGACTGATCCAGTATTCGCCCGAGAGCATCGTCTGGTAGCCGTTGGCGATGAGCAGGCCGAGCGACGGCTCGGTGATCGGCACGCCCAGACCGAGGAACGACAACGTGGCCTCGAGCGTGATGGCGCGCGCGACCTGCAGCGAACCCACCACGATGAGCGGCGGCAGGCAGTTCGGCAGGATATGCCCGAGCACGATGCGCCAGTCCGGAATCGCCTGGCAGCGCGCGGCCTCCACGTATTCGCGGCGCGACTCCACGAGCGCCTGGGCGCGTGCGGTGCGCGCGAAGTAGGCCCATTCGAGCACCACGAGCGTGAGCACCACGTTGCCGATACCCTTGCCCACGTAGGCGAGGATCATCAGCGCCACGAGGATCGACGGGAACGAGAGCAGCAGATCGACCAGACGCATGATGAAGGCGTCGACACGGCCGCCCGCGTAGGCGGCCACGAGCCCGAGGACCGTGCCGAGCATGCCCGCGATCAGCGCCGAGCCGACGCCCACGCCCAGGCTGATGCGCAGACCGTAAATGATGCCTGAGAGCAGGTCTCGGCCCTGACCGTCGGTGCCGAGCCAGTAGGTATAGGTGCCCAGGCCGTTGACCGTGGCCGGCGCAAGGCGCGCGTCCATCACGTCGAGTTGCATCAGGTCGTAGGGGTTCTGCGGCGTGATCCACGGGGCGGCGAGCGCGGCCGCGATGAGCACGACGAGCACCACCAGGCCGAGCACGGCGCTCCGGGAGCGAAGGAATTCGCGCAGACCCTGCTGCCAGGGCGATTCGCGGCGCATCGGCAAGGATTCCGGTGCCAGCGCAGGTGCGCCTTGCGCGCCATGGGATTGCGGATTGAGCGACATCAGGCGGAGGCCTCCACGCGCACTCGCGGATCGAGCCATTTGTAGAGCACGTCCACGATCAGATTGAGCGACACGAACAGGCACACCACGACGATGAGATACGCCACGATCACGGGGCGATCGAGCGAGTTGATGCTGTCGAGAATGAGCTTGCCCGCGCCGGGCCAGGCGAACACGCTTTCGGTCACCACGGCGAAGGCGATCGTCGAGCCGAACTCCAGGCCGATCACCGTCACCAGCGGAATCAGCGTGTTGCGCAGCACGTGCACGAGCACCACGCGCAGCGGCGACAGGCCCTTGGCGCGCGCGAATTTCACGAAGTCCTGCGGCAGCACTTCGGTCACTCCGGCGCGGGTGAGGCGCAGCACGAGCGAAATCTTGAACAGCGACAGATTGAGCGCGGGCAAAATCAGGTGACGCAGCCCGTCGGCCGTGAGAAACGACCACTCGACACCGAATACGCTCACCGTCTCGCCCCGGCCGCTCGCGGGCAACACGCCCAGATGCACCGAGAAAAACATGATGAGCATGAGGCCGACCCAGAACGTGGGCAGCGAAAACCCCACGATGCTGCCGGTCATGAGCAGCTTCGAGATCGGGTTGCGCGGATAAAGGCCGGCGAACAGGCCGAGCGGAATCCCGATGCACACCGCGAGCATGAGGGCGGCGAAGGCGAGCTCCAGCGTGGCGGGCAGGCGTTGCAGAATCAGCTGGATGGCCGGCACGTTATAGACGAAGCTGTTGCCGAGCTCGCCATGCAGCGCGCCGCCGAGGAACGACAGGTACTGGCGCCACAGCGGCTGGTCGAGGCCCAGTTGCGCGATGATGCGCGCGCGATCGACCTGATCGACGTCCTGACCGATCAGGATGTCGACCGGGTTGCCGATCGCGTGCAGACCGATGAAGACGATCAGCGTCATCACCCACACCACGAACACCGCCTGGAGCAGGCGGCGCAGAATCCACGCCGTCATGCGATGCGCTCCTCGCCGTTCGCGGCGTTGTCGGGCGCACTCGGCGGCGCGGGCGGCGGCGCGGGGGTCCACTCGTCACCATAGACCTCCGGCTCGGCATACGCCTGCATGTTGGCGTAGTGATACGCGACGTCTTCCCGATAGAAGGTGCCGGCCAGCCCCTGGGCCAGACGCTTCGCGCCTTCGCTCACGGCCGGGATGTCGCCCGAGACCGCGCCATGCGAGAGTGTCGCGGGCGCACAGAAGCAGTGGATGCGCTCGAGGCCCGGGCATGCGCCGGGCGTCTTTTCCAGAAACTCGAACGTTGGGCCGAGATCGGGCGAGTCGAACAGTTCGGCGTCTTCGTCGCCTGGCGCGGGCGAATAGCGATCGCCCCACTTGCGCACGAACCTGGCGAACGGCGCGAATTCCGGACGCCCTTCGATATCGATGCGAAAGCCCGTGGCGAACACGAGGAAGTCCAGCACGAAGGTGCCCTTGGCGGTGCGTACGTGCAGGGCGTCGCCAACCGGCGCGACGTCGAGAATCGGCGCGCCGAGGTTGAAGCGCGCGTTGTCGTGACGTGAGACGCGCAAGGTGCTGCCGCGCGGGGGCGGGACCTGCTGCGCGTTGACGTAGTGACGGATGCGCCACTTCCAGTCGTCCGGCAGATTGACGTGACCATGCGTGAGGCCCGGGTTGCCGGCCCCCTTGCCCTTGTTGACGCGCGGAATGTCGGCGCGGCGAATGAGCATGTCGACACTGGCCGCGCCGGCTTCGAGCGCGGTGGCTGCGCTGTCCATGGCCGATGCGCCGGCGCCGATCACGCCGACACGCTTGCCGCGCAGCGTCGCGTAGTCCAGCACGTCCGACGAATGCGCCCAGAAGCGGCGCGGCAGGTCACGCGCGAAGCCGGGCACGCTCGGGCCGCCCAGGCCGTCGCGGCCGGTTGCCAGCACGACATGGCGCGCGTAAACCGTCGAGTCGCCCTGGGCCGACGTGACCGACAGGGCGACGAGGCCGTCGCTGCCACGCGGCGCGACCGACGTGATGCGATGCTCATTACGCACGTCGATGTCGAGCACGTCGCGATACCAGCGAAGGTAATCCATCCATTGCAGGCGCGGGATCTTGTCGAGCGCCTCCCAGGCGTCGAGACCGAACTGGGCCTCGAACCAGGCGCGGAACGTGAGCGCGGGCAGGCCGAGCGCAGGGCCGGTGAGTTGCTTGGGCGAGCGTAGCGTTTCCATGCGGGCGGTGGTCGCCCATGGGCCTTCGAAGCCTCGCGGCGACTGGTCGAAGATCACGGCGCCTACCCCGAGATGCGTGAGCGAGGCCGCGGCCGCCAGACCCGCCATGCCGCCACCGATGATGGCCACGTCCAGCACGGACTGGCCGTGGAAGATGCGTTCGGGCACCCAGCGCCTGGCGGGCAGTTCGAGCCAGGCGAGGTCCTGACGCAGACGCGCTTCGAGCGCGGGCAGGCCGGTGGCGGATGTCGGGGACAAGGTCATGACGACGAGGCTTCCTTGGGAGCGGGCAGATCGCCGTAAAGCGACTGCAGGACTTGGGCGTGTTCGGTGGCGGCGTGTTGCACGAAATCGGGCAGCAGCGCTCGGGCGGCGTCAGCCAGGGCCTGCACGAAGGCGAGCGCGGCAGGCGAAGGTTCGCGCGCATCGCGTGTGATGACGCCGAAGAAGAACGGGATATCGGCATCGATCGGACGCACGGCCACGCCGGCGAGCGGCAGGCCGTAGGCGGTCACCGGCTCGAGCACCGCGATGCCGAGCCCCGCGCGCACGGCCGTCATGGCATTGATCGACGCGTTGGTCTCGATGAGACCGACGGGTGCCACACCGGCCAGAGAGAACGCCTGGTCCAGGCGGCGGCGCAGGCGGTAGGGATTCTGCATCGTGATGATGCGCCGTCCGGCGCATTCGGCCAGCGGCAGGCGGTCGTGGCGCGCCAGCGGGTCGTCGTTGCGCACGGCGGCCACGCAGGCCGACTGCCCTATCCAGTGCACCACGATGCCGCGATGTTCCAGGGGCAGGCTCGTCACGCCGATGTCGGCGGCGCCGGTCAGCACCGCGTGCACGACCTGTTCGGGCGAGGTGCTCCGCATCTGGATCTGAGCACTGTCATGCGCGAGTCCGGGCAGGGCGAGGGCGGCGGGCACCAGACCCGCCGCAAGCGCCGAGGTCGCGGCGATGTGCAGCGGACGCGACTGTCCACGGGCGATTTCGTCGGCGCGTGCGCGAATCTGCTGGAGGCCGGCGAGCACGTGCTCGACGTCTTCGAACAACAGGAAACCTTGCTCGGTCGGCGTGACGCGCGGGCCGCTGCGCGTGAACAGCGCATAGCCGATCTCGGCTTCGAGCTCCTGAATCATGCGGGTGATGGCGGGTTGCGAGCGCCCGAGCAGACGCCCGGCCGCGGTGATGCTGCCGGTCGACATGACTGCCGCGAAGGCTTCGAGTTGGCGTAGTTCCATCTGGCTCGTTGTAGGCAAGGGCGGCCGTCGCGAACGCCGCGCGGTGCCGAATCGTCGACGACGCCCGGTTCGCCGATGTCGCAATCTCTGGTGTATTCAGATTGCGTATTCTTTGACCGTAAGCATGCGCCTTGCAAATACTTAATATTTATATGCTCATTCCCCGCGGTGCAAAGGCGGGTTTTGCCTAGGTGACGCGGGGGAGAAATAAAACACGCCGCCGGGAGCGCGGCACGCGAGGAGCGCGCTCAGGCAAGCCAGGGGTGAGCGAGGAAAGCCCGGACGGGCGGGCGCACGGGAAAGGCCTGGATGGCCTGGATGGGGCGGACTGTGGCGGCCGACAGCGGCCTTCGGGTCAGTGTGCGTCGAAGGGAAGGCGCAGCTGTGCCGGATCTTCCGGACACGGCTGGCGGCGACGCTGCAACGCCATACTGCGTGGTTTTGGCGCGACGGCTTCGGGAGGATCGTCCGGACTCAGCCGAAAGGTCGGCCGGATGAGGTGCAGGACGACCAGCGGCGCGAGCGGTTTGCGCGTCGCCGGTGCGCGTGCTTCGCCGTTTCGGCCGGCATCTTCATTTCCCGTGCCCGCGCTCGCCGCCGCGCTTCCTGCCGCGCGCTCAATCATGCTCTCAACCGCGCTCTCAACCGCGCCCTCAACAGCAGCGCCTCCCGAGACACCCCCGGTCGTTCCGACCGGTCGCCCGCTGCGTGCGCGGCGATTGTCGACACTCCCGGGCTTCCCGGCGAAGTGACCCGTCGCCGAAGCGGCAAGACGTCTGCCGAGCAGCCGGTAGATGTCGGGGTCGAAGCCGGTCACGGCCGGCATGCGTTCGAGCAGACCGTCGAGGGCGTCGGCGGATGTCACGCTGCCCAGATACTGCCAACGGTCGATGACGTGATAGGCCGTCTCGGCCGCGTGTTCGCCGGGGCCATGCTCTTCGATGGCGATGGGGCCGTCGTACGGCCACGTTTCCAGTTGCAGCGTGGCGAGCGCCTCGCGGACGCGCTCGTTGTGCGCCTCAAGCGACGCCTCGCCCACGCAGACGCCATCGCATCGCTTGACCTGATAGCCGAAGCAGGGGCGTCCGGGCGCGATCTTCTCGAGTCCGAGTTGCGCGCAGCAAAGGCGGTGCTCGTCGGCCAGTGCACGAAGGGCGCTCTCCGCGCGAGTGCGAGATGAAAACGTACCGAACAACGCCTGGGCATCGGCGAAGTCGACGGTCTTCGCGCTCACCAGTCGCGGCGTATCGGTGTCGGGCGGGAATTGCCAGCTGTAGAGGCTGGATGCGCGACGAAGCATGCGGTTGTGCACCGGTTGCAACTGCTTGACGAGCTGCGATTCGAGCAGCAATGCCCCCAGTTCCCCCACTGTCGGCCGGGCTTCCACGCGACGGATCTCCTGCGAGATCCGCAGGTCTTTCGCGACCTGGTGATCGCTGGAGAAATGCGAGCGTACCCGCGCGCGAATGTCGACGCTCTTGCCGACGTAGAGAAGCGTATCGCCTTCGCCGTAGAAGAGATACACGCCAGGGCGGCTCGGCAGCGCGTCGATGGCTTCGTCCGGCAACTGGGGAGGTTGGCTCGATCGCTTCGTGACGCGCTGGACGGCCTGCTCGATCAGCTCGGGGGCGTAGATCGTGTGGAGCTTCTGCCAGAACTGCCAGAGCAGTTCGGCGTCGGCAAGTGCGCGGTGGCGACCCATCGGTGTGAGGCCGAATCGGGCGATGAGGGCATCGAGCCCGTGACGGGCGGCCGAAGGGAACAGAAGGCGAGACAAGCGCACCGTGCAAAGGACGTCGGCCTGAAATGCAATGCCTGCGCGCTTGAATTCGTTCTTGAGAAAACCGTAATCGAAGCGGGCGTTGTGCGCGACGAACAGCTTGCCGTGAAGGCGTTCGGCGAGCCCCTGCGCCAACGTGGCGAAAGACGGCTGGCCACGCACCATTTCGTTGGTGATACCCGTGAGTTGCTGGATGAAGGGCGGAATTGGCTCGGCCGGATCGAGCAGGGTGCTCCACTGCTCGATTCCATGCGGGCCGACTTCGACGACGCCGATCTCCGTGATGCGATCCTCCAGCGCATTGCCGCCCGTTGTCTCGAGATCGACGAAGACCATCGCTGCGGGCAGCGAGCGCGCCAGCGCGTCCGGATCCGGCGCCTCGCGGAAGGAATCGTTAGCCTCGTCGACCGCGAAATCTTGCACTTGCCTGACCCTCGTTAGCCTGGTTGCGTTCGTCCATGTCGCACGCGCCGCTCACGACGCGTTGCACGACGGGTTGCCGGAGCGCGCGGCGGCAGACAGCACGGAGGCCCCGGCGCGCAGCGGTGCGTCGTCGTCCGCCGGATCGTCGCCGGCGAACGCCGCGACGATGGCGCGGAAAACGGCCGGTGCCGGCGCATCCGGCCATTGCAGGTCCACGTGGGCATCGAGCGGCGGCAGATCGCCGTCGCGGCGCAGTGCCTCATCGCCAGGCAGGCGCAACAAACGCGCGAGTACCCACGGTTCGTGCCGTGCATGCAGGCCGATGTCGGCCTCCGCCTCGTCGGCGATCGCCAGCAGCGTTCGCCAGTCCAGCGTCATCGCCGGTTCGGCGTCGGAGGCGGCACCGTTCTCGCCCACGTCCGGCGATTCATGCTGTGCGTTGGCGCGATGTTGTGCATAGCGCACCGCGATTTCGCGCACGATGCCGGCAAGGTCGCGCTCGGCGGCGCTCAGCGCCAGTTGGTCCCAGTCGATGATTTCCATAAGACGTTCCTCGAATGGGCTACATAATACTGTATAAATTCACAGTTCGCGAGTCACGATGCGACACGCCGGCGGTGGCTTGCACCTCGCGTCGTGCAGGCTCGCTCACTGGCGCGCGGCGTGTAATACTCTGCGCCGTGACGCGCTTTCATCCCGCCAGGAGTTTCCAAACGATGCTGACCCTGTACACGTTCGGCCCGGCATTCGGGCTCCCCGACGCGAGCCCGTTCGTCGTCAAGGCCGAGATGCTCCTGAAGCTCGCGGGGCTGCCGTACCAGACGGATCGCGGCGGATTTCGGCGCGCGCCCAAAGGCAAACTGCCCTACATCGACGACGATGGCGAAATCGTGGCGGATTCGACGCTGATCCGGCTGCATATCGAGCGCAAGTACGGGTTCGATTTCGACGCGGCGCTCACGCCCGCGCAGCGTGGCGCTGCGTGGATGTTCGAAAAGGCGCTGGAGGATCACTTCTATTGGCACGTGGTGCAGGCGCGCTGGTGCGACGACGCGAACTTCGCCAAGGGGCCCGCCGCGTTCTTCAAGGCGGTGCCCTGGCCGGTGCGTCCGCTGGCCCAGGCGTTCATTCGTCGCAAGATCCGCAATACGCTGCACGGTCAGGGCACGGGCCGCTTCACGCCGCCGGAACAGGCGCAGTTGCTCCGGCGCGGCACCCAGGCCGCGGCGCAACTGTTGGGCGACAAACCTTACTTTTTCGGCAGCACGCCGTGCGGTGCGGACGCCACGGCGTTCGGCTTCATCGCCGCCGCGGCATCCCCGCACTTCGACATGACATTGCGCGACGAAATCGCCATGCACCCGAATCTGATGGATTACGTGAAGCGATTGCGTCGGGAATTCTTCCCCGTCGTGGAGGACGCCGTGCGCGCCTGACGGCGTGGCGCGGCCTCGCCAGGTACGATCGACCCCGAGCCCGCCGGGGGCGTCACGGCCGTCGGGTTCAACCGGCTTCGGGCGCGGTCTCGTCGCTCGGCAACACGTCGGAGAGCACGAGGTTGCGCCCTGAGATCTTGGCGGCGTACAGGGCCCGGTCCGCCCGTGCGCAAAAGGCCTCGAGGCTTTCATGTGCGTGCCACGTCGCGACGCCACCGCTCAGCGTGTAATGGCATACGCCGAAGGGACCCGCCACCAGATGCCGGCTTGCCTGCGTGCGCAAGCGTTCGGCGATGCGAATGGCGCCGTGCGTATCGGTGCCCGGCAGCAGTACCGCGAATTCCTCGCCTCCCAGACGCCCGAACACATCGCCTTCGCGCAGGGCGTCGCGCACCAGCTTCACGAATTCGCGCAGCACCGTGTCGCCACCTGCGTGGCCATGCGTGTCGTTGATCTGCTTGAAGTGATCGAGATCGATCACCACGATCGACAGCGGCAGGCTGCGCGAGAGCGCCCTCGCCATTTCCTGACGTGCCAGCAGGTCAAAGTGCTTGCGTGAGAGCGCGCCTGTCAGGTAGTCGCGATTGGCGGCCTCCTCGGCGGTGGCGAGCATGGCATCGTGAATCATCAGCACCGAGCCCATCGTCATGGCCGGCATGACGATCGAGCCGATGACGAGCATGACGGCATTGAATGCGGTTTGCGCGAACAGATCGGGGCCGGGCGCGGGCGTGAGCCCGAACACCAGGCCGCGCACGATGTGCCCGAGCGCGAACGCGGTGGCCAGTCCGGCCGTCAGCCAATAGTGGTAAGGCGGGCGGCGCGGCGGCACATGCCGGAGGATCATGACGGCGATGGCCAGCAGGATCGACGCATGGAAGGCCGAGACCGCCACCACGCGGACCTGCGGACTGTCGAAGCCGTAGCGCCAGAGCACCATCACCGCGCAAAGCCCGGCAAGCAAAGCCGCCAGGACCCGCCAGTGCGGTGGCCGACCAAGGAAACGAGCGCACCCGGCGTAATAGAGGAGCAGCCCCCCTGCCAGCGCCACGTTGGCCGTGGGAATCGAGAGAAAATCGGGCACCACGCCGCGCAGCGCGAACAATGGAAGGGAGACGAGCACGGCGAGGTTGGCCAGGCACCATTCGCGTACACCTGCCACGCGTGAACGTAGCAGCGAGCCCACGATCAGCAACATCATGAAGCTGAGCAGTGAAGTGATCGCAAGCAAAGAGGTCGTCAACATGGCGATGACCGGCGGGGGGAGCAGACATTTGATGAGCATTGTAGTGTACGCCGGTGCGCGCGTTGCAAGCGTGCGCCGATGTGCGTCAATGCGCTTCGCCAGCTTTCGCTGCCCGTCGAACGACGCCATGCCCCAGTAGAATGTGCCCGACCGATTTTTCCCGATTCAAGGAGTTCGCGCCAATGCCGACGTTCCACCCCGATGCGTTTCCCCGGTTTCGACTTCGCGCCGCAAGGCGTGGGCTGGTGCTTGCCCTCGTCGCGGGGGGCAACCTGATTGCCGCCTCAGCGTACGCGCAGCAAGAGCCGATGCTGCGTCGCTCGGCCCAGCCACCTCTGTTCTCCAGTCCCGCGAGCAACGTGTCCGCGCCTGCGGTCGACATCAATCGCGACGTCCGACCCGCACTTGAGGCCGCCAACCTCTGGCTCGGCCTGACGGACGTCAACCGCGCCCAGCAAAGCTGGGAGCAAGCCGCGCCAGTGTTCCAGCAGTCGGTGACGGCCGAGCGCTGGGCGCAAAGCCTGCAATCGGCGCGCACGCCGCTAGGCAAGGTCAAGACACGTAAAACCCGCGACGCGATCTTCACGCGCCACCTTTCGGGACAGCCGGACGGCGAATACGTGGTGATTCAGTACGAGACGTCGTTCGAAAACAAAGCCGACGCGCACGAGATGGTGACGATGGTGTTCGGCATCGACGGCCGCTGGCGGGTCGCCGGTTATCAGGTGCGCTGACCGGGCGAACGACGGTGTCCGTCGCGGCGCCGGGGTGTGCGGGTGTGCGGGTGTGAATGGATGCGACCGGACGCGACCGGCCGCATCAGCGCGGCAGCGCCGGCTCCACGATGTCTCGCGTGGTCTCGACGTGGGCGCGCGCGACGTCTTCGGCGCGATCCTCGTCACCGGCGCGCAGCGCGGCGAGCAGTTCCCGGTGCTGGGCGTTGGTCGCGCGCAGTTGCCCGTCGGAGAACATGACCGGCACACGCAGCGCCCAATAGTAGAACTGCGTGCGTTCATGGAATTGCGCCAGCACCGCGCTGTCGGCGGCCGCCATGATCCGGTCGTGGAACTCGCTGTTCAGGCGATTGAGCGCGAGCCGCGGCGTATCGCTGTCCGGCTCCATTTGCTCGATGAGCGCGGCAAGTGCGTCGCACGCCGAGGGGGTGATCTTGCGCGCGGCCAGTCGGGCCGCTTCGGCTTCGATGGCTTCCCGACCTTCGAAGATGGCGCGAACGGACAGGTGGTCGGCGCCCTGGACCTCCCAACCGCGGTTGCGGGCGATGAGTCCCTCGCCTTGCAGAATGAGCAGGGCTTCCCGAACCGGCGTGCGGCCCACGCCCAGTCGTTGGATCAGGTCGTCCTCGATCAGGCGCTGCCCCGGTCTGAGCTCCGAGGCGAGAATCATGCTGCGGATCTTCGTCCGTACTTCACCAGTGATCAGGTTGCTGGGCGCTTTCATCTGAGGCTTGTCTTCCGTTGTTCGGTGCACGCGCCGCGTGCGTCGACGAGATCGCCACGGGCCGGCCCGGCGTCTCGTGGGCGGGGCGTGTGATCGTCTCCTCCGGCGTACGCCGCCGCCATGGCGGAGCGGATTCTACCGAGATTCGTATTCGTTCCCGGAATCTGTTCCCAATACGTCAACGTTCACGGGAGCATGCGTGCGACGCGCCGCGGAAGGGCGAATTTTGCGCAATTCTTTCGGTTTCCGAAGCGAGGGCTCCCCAATGGGGGCGTTTGCGTTCGGCGAACGGTACCCGAACCCGCGCCGTAGCAGGTTCGCGCTCACTTACATGATGAGGGGATGCCCATTGCCCCGGCGTTGCGGGTACCGAAACATAGGCTTGCCATAACCGACGAACGTGGCCGAAGCCGGGAAGGAGCAGAAAGGCATAACCATGTTTTTAATATGGTTAATCGGGCGTCGGCGTCGAGCTAGCGATCGAGGCACCAGATATTGGCGTCGCCCGTGGCAACGAGCCGCATGCACGTGGAAACGCATACGGCCCACTTTCAATTCGATAATTGCTGAATAAGAAATAAACGATTATTGAATGTCATGTTTATCATCAAATTGCGCACTAATAAAATTTAACTGTCGACGATGAAACAAGCATCGCCCCTTTCAATAGACAGGAGAAACATCATGAAGCGCACTCTTATTACCTCTGCCCTGATTTCCGCCATGTTGGCCGTGTCGGCCGGTTCGGCTTTCGCCAGCGATGCCTTCGACGGTCCCTCGGAGTTCTCGTGGGTGCCGCAAACCGGCATGCTCACCCGTGCCCAGGTTCGCGACGAACTGATCCAGGCACAAAAGGCGGGTCTGGTCGTTCAACACGATACCGTGTATCCGAAGGCCGCCCCCGGCGCACAATCGGCAACCGCTGCCGCGCCGATCACCGCGGGTGCCGTGGGTGGCCTGCAACGCGCGGGCACGACCTACTTCGGCAACTAAACGTCTCACCGGCGCGTCCGGTTTCCCCCGGCACGCCTCATGCATCTCGGCGTTGATGCAGGCCCATGACCCACCGGGCCGCATTGCGCCGGCGCGCTCGCGGGTGAGCGGTCGCATGAAGCTCACCGAGGCTCCGCCTTCCACGCAATCAATGAGTACATCGGTCAACGCCTCGACGCAGGCGAGCGCCTGGGCGCCGTCGAGCCGGTGCAGCGAGACCTCGAAAGGGGGGACCGGGGAGGCCGGGTGCGACGAGTTCGGGAACGACATCAGGAGGCTCTCCTTGCCGGGACGAAGGGCAGCGTGACGAGTCCGACGAGATAACGCGCCGTCGACTTCGCGGGATTGTGGAACCCGATCGGCTGGTCGAGCCGCATGGCGAGGCAGTCGCCCGCCTCCAGGCGCCAGCTGGCGTCGCCCAGCGAGATCTCGATGGTGCCCTCGATGACCCAGATCTGTTGCCAGACCTCGTTGTCTCGTACGCTGGTGTCATAGGCGACGCGCTCGCCCGGGGGAAACTGCACCTCGACGAACTGCAGCGGCGACGGTTGGGCGGGCGAGAGGTTGCGTCTCACGTAGCCCGAGTCGGGGTCGGTCCACACCGGCTGGTCGGCGCGGCGGGCCAGCGGCGAGGGCGGGGCGTCTTCCTCGACGCGCGCCTCGAACATGGACGCGAGCGTGACGCCGAGTGCCGAGGCGAGCTTGTCCAGCACGTTGGCGGTCGGGCTGGTCTGGGCGCGCTCGATGAGCGAAATGCTCGAGCGACTCACCCCGCTGCGCTCGGCCAGCGCGTCCAGAGAATAGCCGTGTTCGCTGCGCAGTTCGCGCACACGACGGGCAATGCGTTCGTTGATATCCATGCCTTCCAGTTTACTGGAAATTTATTTCCACTAAAATGGATGGCATCGTACCCGGATGTCATCACGCGACATCGGGCAACATCGGGCTTCACCGTTCACGCCGTCGACGACGGCATCTCGCTTGCGGGCATTTCCATGACTTCCTCGTTGAATTCCTCGATCGTCGTTCGCGATGCCACCGACGCCGATCTTCCCGTGATCCGCGACATTTACAACGACGCCGTCGAGCACACCACGGCCATCTGGAACGAAGTGCTCGTCGACGTGGAGAATCGACGCGAGTGGCTCGCCGCGCGCGTCGCGCGCGGATTTCCGGTCATCGTCGCCGAGCGGGACGGCAAGGTGCTCGGCTATGCGTCGTTTGGCGACTGGCGCGCGTTCGACGGCTATCGCCATACCGTGGAGCACTCGATCTACATCGACAAACACGCGCGCGGGGGCGGCCTGGGCGAGACACTCATGCGCGCGCTGATCGAACGCGCCCGCGCTCGGAAGGTTCACGTGATGATCGCGAGCATCGAAGCGCGGAACGCGCCTTCGATCAAGCTGCACGAAAAGCTTGGCTTTCGGATCGTCGGCACCTTCAGCGAAGTCGGCATCAAGTTCGGACGCTGGCTCGATCTGACGTGCATGGAACTGCGTATCGACTGATGGTGCGGCAGCACGCACCGCATCATCATCGCGTGCCGCTGTGTCCCGGCGGATACAGCGGCATTTCTCCTCTCGCATAGGCGTTATCACGCCGATCGAATACGGCTCGCGCACCCCGGTCACGCGGCCCGCCGCACGGCGCCCGGGGCGTGCGTTCTCACGCAGTGCACCACGTCCAATCTTGTCAATCCGGAACTCGGCGTGTAGCCTTGAAACGTCCGGTGTCACTCATGAAGCGTGTTCTCATAGAACCTCACGAGCGCATCACGGCAGGTGAATGTCACGCGTTGTGAATGGGTACTGTGCGTCGGCGACGTTGTTCCGACGGAGTCCTGAGGAATTGGCCCCGTGATCGTTGCCGTGCTGTTTTGAGCGCGTTGGCGTCCGCGCGAGCCCCGCAATCGTGCTTCGTGACGTGACGGTCCCCCCAAAAACAAGACGGACGGAACGCTTATGCCGCGCCTGCCAAGAAAACACTGTCCTCCTGCGGCTGTGTCGAGCGAAGACGCTCGTCCCGATGCCGCTTCAGCCGCCTCCGCATCTTCCCCCGACTGCGCAGCACCCGAAACCTCGCCCGATACGGCGCCGGGCATGGGTCTGACACGTCGCGGCTTTCTCAAGGCCTCGGTGATCGCGGGCATTTCGGTGTACATCGCGCCGCTGGGCAGCCGGGCGTTCGCCGCCCTGTTCGAGGAGAAGAACCTGACGCCCGTGGCATGGGACGCCGCCAAGGGGCAAGCCCGGTTCCGTATCGACGGCACGGCGAAGGTCACTGGCGCGAAGATCTTCGCGCGCGATGTCCGTGCGCGCGATATGCCGGGCTGGCCCGCGCAGCAGGCCCATGCGTTCGTGCTGCGCGTCACGCGCGCCGACCGCCCCTACCTCGGCTTCGATCTCTCGCGGCTCGACGACGGCCTGCAACCGGATCGCATCGTGACGGCCGAGGATCTCGTTCGCGACGGCGTGGCGTTCCCCGAATTCTATGGCGACGACATGCTGTTGCCGGCGGGCAAGACGCCCGCCTATCTCGGTCACGCGGTGGCGATCCTGATCTATCGCGACTTCACGCGCTTCCGATTCGCCAAGGACAGGCTCAAGTTCCACGACGAAATCATTCGCTACGGCGACGTGACCGGCCCGTTGGAGCGTGACCCGTGGGGCAGCTTCCGATATGTTCGCGTGGGCGGCAACACGGCCTATGACGACGACGTGTATTCGAGCCTGAAGGACGCGCCCATTTTCCCGAGCATGATGCGCAAGCACTTGCCGGTTTGGCCGGACGGCAACGATCACGGCAAGCTCGACGAGCAGGGGATGGCCCACGCCGGCACGATCGACGCGTCGCTGCGCAATCCGCCGGCCAACTGGCTGGTGATGTCGCGCGAATACCGTACGCAGTCGATCGACACCGCGGCGCTCGAGCCCGATAACGCGAACTGCTGGTACGACAGCGCCACGCAGACGCTGCACATGGTCGTGCCGACGCAATCGCCGTCGGAAGTCTCGGAGAACGCGGCGGCTATGGCCGCCAAGGGGCGCTTTCCCGTGAAGCGCCTGATCGTGTACCCGTGCTACACGGTGGGGTACGGATCGAAGGACCACTACAACATGCCGTTCTACGGTCTGGCGGCGGCGCTCTACGGCGACGGCCTGCCCGTGCGGCTCGCCAACGACCGCTACGAGCAGTTCCAGACATCGCTCAAGCGTCACGCTTTTACCATGCGCTATCGCATGGGCGTGGACAAGCAGAGCGGCATGCTCCAGGCGTTCGCCGCCGATATGGAGTGCAATGGCGGCGGCCGGATGAATTTCTCGCCGTCGGTGGCGATGGTCGGCGCCACGGCGGCGCAATCGATCTACTACTTCCCGAAGAGCGATCTGGCGAGCGTGGCGATTGCCTCGCGCGCGATCGATGCGGGTTCCGCGCGCGGCTACGGCACCTTGCAGTCGATGGCCGCCACGGAAATGATGATCGACGAGATGGCCGCGCAGTTGGGCGTCGATCCGATCGATTTCCGTCTGAAGAATGCATTGCGCTCGGGCATGAAGAATACGCAGGGCGCGATTCCGGCGGGCGCGGTGCGGGTTGACGAGGTGCTCGAGCGAGCGAAGGCGCATCCGCTGTGGACGCAACGCGACAAGAAGAAGGCCGAGTACGAGGCCGCGCACCCGGGCCGCCGTTATGGCGTGGGCTTCGCCTGCGTGCAAAAGGACTTCGGCACCGGCGCGGAGACGTCGTTCGCGCGCGTGGAATTCGACGAGGCGGGCCGCATCTCGCTGCATCACACTGCTGCCGAGATCGGCACGGGGACCTCCACGTCGCAGGCCGTGGCCGTGGCGAAGTGGCTCGGCATGCCGGCCACGGACGTCCATATCGCCATCACCGACTGGCCGGAGTTACCGGTCGTGACCAGCGGCGATCCGTATCTCATGTCGCAGGCCGATCAGGACCGGCTTGCCGCGAATCCGCGCTGGTCGCCTGGATACGCGTCGCCCTCGAGCGCGACGAATTCCGCGTTCTATTTCACGCACAGCACGCGCGAGGCGGCGCGTCTGGTATTCCTGCAGGGGCTGTGGCCGGCGGCGCTGTCGATCTGGCGTCGTGGGCTCGGCGGCGGTCAGGCCGCACCGCTCGTGGTGCGTGCCGAAGATGCGCGCTGGGTGGAGGGCAAGCTCTCGGCCGCCGGTCTCGAAGCGTTGCCGATGGCCCTGCTCGCCAGGACCGCGCATGCGCTGGGGCTGGTGACGGGGGCAACGGTGCACGTGTTCAACCGCTGGCAGTGGGCCGAAGCTGACTGGGATCTGGGCGACGGTACAATTCAGCGCCTGCCGGTCGACGGCATCTCGTTACGCTACGGCAAGGGCGGCGCGAATGCCGCCGCGGTGGCGGCGCAGCCCCCCGCTACGCAGACCCCCGCGGCCAAAGGCGCGCATCGCAGCGGCAATGCCCCCGCGAAATCCGCAACCTCCGCGGTCGCTGCGGCCGCCGCGGCGGGATCGCATGGCGCGAGGGGGGCGCCGCCCGCCAACGCCGGTTCGGCGGGCCAGCAGGTCGCGGCGCCCACGCCCGGTACCGGCTATCGCACACTGGACCGCAAGCGTGTGTACTACCCGCCGGTCCAGCGCAACAACGCGGCCGTGACTTACTACAGCGCAGTGGGCACGCTCGTGGAGTTGTCCGTGCACGAGGCCTCGGGCAAGGTCGAGTTGCTCGCGCATCATTCGATCATGGAGTGTGGCAATCAGATTTCGCCGCAGCTTGTGTCCGGGCAACTGCAGGGCGGCCTCGCCATGGGCATCGGCCACGCGTTGCACGAATACCTGCCGCTCTACGAAGACGGCCCCGGCAACGGCACGTGGAACTTCAACCGCTACCACTTGCCGCGCGCGGTCGACGTCGCCGTATGGACGCAAACGGGGGAAGTGCTGCCCCCGATTACCGAAACCGATGTGCCCAAGGGCATTGCCGAAGTGGTGATGATTCCCGTGGTGGGCGCGATCGTGAATGGCCTGGCCCATGCGATCGGCCATCGATTTACAGACTTGCCGGTGACGCCGGAGAAGATCCAGGAGGTACTGGCATGACGGACACAGCAACCCGCGCGAGCAGCGCAACCGGCGCACCCCAGACTGCGTCGGACGCCGTGAGCGCTGCCGGCGCTGCCAGCGCCGCACCCCTTCCGACCGGCCACGCGAGCGCTGCATCGGCGCCGTCGGCACCGGCCTCGGCGAGTGCCGCCGCAGCCCCGGCCGCAGCGCCCGCGAGCGGCACGAAGCCTTGGGAGACGCTGCCCGTGACCGTGAAGGTCAACGGCGTGACGCACGGTCCCACGGACGTACCCGCGGGCCTCATGATGATCGACTATCTGCACGAAACGCTGGGGCTGACCGGCTCGCGCCTGGGGTGCGGGCAAGGGATCTGCCACGCTTGCGTGGTGATCGTCGATCATGCGGACGGCAGCAGCGAGACCGTGCGGACGTGCATCACCGGCGCGAACTATTTCGACGGCAAGACTGTGCGCACGGTGGAGGGGCACGCCACGCGCGACGCCGACGGCAAGCTCGCGCTGGCCCCGATCCAGCAGGCGTTCCTCGATCATTTCAGCTTCCAGTGCGGCTATTGCACGCCGGGCTTCGTCAACGCGGCCACGGTGCTTATCGAGCGGCTCAAGCGCAATCCGGTCGCGCGCGCCGATCTCGAAGCGGCGATCACCGAAGGTCTCAACGACCAGATCTGCCGGTGCACGGGATACGTGCGCTACTACGAGGCCGTGCGCGAGGTCGTTCTCAAGACGCCCGGCTGCGTCAAGGATGCAAAATGAGGCGCGAGATGAGGGGATACGCCATGAGCCTGAATCGCGTCACGCGCTGGGGCGCCCGCGCCGCGTGGCTGACGTCGGTGTTGCTCGTTGCCGCGTGCAACGACTCGAACGTGCCCAAGCCGCCCGGGCCCGCGCAACCGCCCAGGCCGAAGACATCGATGATGCCCTCGCTCGTCACGAGCGCGATGGCCGCCGATGCACCGAATGCGTCCGCGGCGTCCTCCGCTGCATCGGCACCGGCACCGGCGGCGGCATCCACGCCTTCCACGGCTTCCACACCGGTGTCGCCTGCGGTGGCAGCGCCCGCCGCGAGCGCATCGCCGGAGACGATCGCGCGCGGCCGATACCTCGCGCGCGCGGCCGACTGCGCGGCGTGCCACACCAGCGCGGACGGTGCGCCGTTCGCGGGCGGCGTGCCGCTCAAGTCGCCGTTCGGCACGTTCTACGGCACCAACATCACGCCGGACAAGACGAACGGCATTGGCGGCTGGACGTCGGACGATTTCTACCGGGCGCTTCATGACGGCAAGGCCCCGGACAAGCCGTTGTATCCGGCCATGCCATACACGTCGTACCGGCAGATGTCGCGCGCCGACAGCGACGCCATTTACGCGTACCTGATGTCGGTGAAGCCGGCGGCCATACCCAATCGCCCGCATGCGCTGTCGTTCCCTTACACCCTGCGTTTCGGCATGCGTGTGTGGGACTGGATGTTTCTCAAGGACACCTTGCCCGATGCGTCGAAGGGGCAGTCGGCGGACTGGCTTCGCGGGCGTTACCTCGCCAATGCGCTGGGCCATTGCGCGGAGTGCCACACACCGCGCGGCACGTTCGGCCAGCTCGACAGTGCCAAGCCGCTGGGCGGCGCCTCGCTCGCGCGCATCGCCGCGCCCGACCTGACGCCGGAAGCGCTGGCCGCTCGCGGCTGGACGGTGAAGGACCTGCAGACGTTCTTCGGCACGGGTATCGCGCCGCAGGGCTCGGCGTTCGGGGAGATGTACCCGGTCGTGCATCTGAGCACGCAGTACCTTACGCCCGACGACCTGCGCGCGCTCTCGACGTATCTGCTCGGCGACGCGCCACCCGCGCCCCGACCATTGCCGGACCATCCCGACACCGGAAAATTGATGGCCGGACGCAACCTGTATCTTGCCGTTTGCGCGGGTTGCCACTCGGCCGACGGCACGGGAAAGCCACACGTGGCGGTGTCGATGCTGGGGAATTCGACGGTACGGCAAAAGGATCCGCGCAACCTGATCGTGACGATTCTCGACGGGATCGCGCCGCAGAAATTCCCGGGCCTCGAAGCGATGCAGGACATGCCCGGCTTCGACAAGCGGCTGACCGATGCGCAGATCGCGGAATTGAGCAACTATCTTCGCGTGGCCTACGGTGGTCAGGCGGGCGACGTCAATTCCGAGATCGTCAGGCAGTTGCGCCAGAAGTAACCGGTCGCCGCCCCGTGCGAAGACATGGCGCATAATGACGCGCCATGTCACGCACACAACGTCTCTTCTCCCTGATGCAACTGCTGCGCCGCCACCAATACCCGGTGGCGGGCGCCGCGCTGGCCGACTCGCTTGGCGTGAGCCTGCGCACGCTGTACCGGGACATTGCCACGCTGCAGGCGCAGGGGGCGGACATCGAGGGTGCGCCCGGGCTGGGCTACGTGCTCAAGCCCGGGTTCATGCTCCCGCCGCTGATGTTCTCGGAAGAGGAGATCGAGGCGATCGTGCTCGGCTCGCGTTGGGTTGCCAGGCGTACCGACGGCGCACTCGCCGACGCGGCCGCCAACGCCCTGGCGAAGATTGCGGCGGTGCTGCCCTCGGATCTGCGCGCGTCGCTCGAGGCGTCGACCCTGCTGATCGGCCCTGGCGATCCGCTTCCGCCCATGATCGTCGACCTGACGGTCATTCGCGAGGCCATTCGCGCCGAGCGCAAACTCCATCTTGCCTATCGCGACGAAGCCGGACGGTTGTCCGAGCGCATCGTCTGGCCTTTTGCACTCGGCTTCTTCGAGCGTGTGCGCATGATCGTTGCCTGGTGCGAACTGCGCGACGGCTTCCGGCATTTTCGCGCCGACCGCATCGAGGCCATGACGGTGACCGCCTCGCGCTACCCTCGCGGGCGTCGCGCCCTGCTCAAATCATGGCGCGAGACAATCGGCAACACGTGATGCCGCGCCCTGTGGAACGCCGTTGCCGGCGTTTCGCGGCTGAGTTCGGATGCTGACAAAATCTGACAGTATCTCCTCGTACGATAGCGCTCATGACAACGCCCGACGGCCCCGGAAGTTCGGTCTGCCATCGATGCGACGTGTCATTCCAACCTATCGACAGGAGCTACTCATGCTGCACCCGAACATGGTCAATCTGTATGTTGCGAGTCCCCCCGAGAGCGCGGCGTTCTACGCCGATTTGTTCGACCTCGAGCCGGTCGAGGCGTCGCCCGGGTTCGCATTGTTCGTGTTTCCCTCGGGGCTGAAGCTCGGCCTGTGGGCGCGCTTCGCGGTGCAGCCCACGGTGATTGCCCCGCCCGGCGGCAGCGAGGTCGTGATTCCGGTGGCGTCCAACGCCCACGTGGACGCCACGTGGGAGGACTGGAGCGCGCGCGGCCTCACCATTTTGCAAGTGCCCACCACCATGGACTTCGGACGCACGTTCGTCGCGTCCGACCCCGACGGTCACCGCATCCGCGTGTACAAGCTCGCGAACGCCTGACGGGGTCACTTCGCCGAGGCGGTTTTCACGAGGACGGGGGCATCGCGGTACTGCATCGGGAACAGCCGGGCAAGGTCCTTCACCTTCGGCAGATCGTTGATCACGATGTAGGGATACGTCGGGTGCTCCGTGAGGAAGTCCTGGTGGTAAGCCTCGGCGGGATAAAAGCCCGTGTACTTCTCGACCTTCGTCGCAATCGGCTTGCTGTAGGCATGCGCTGCGTTCAGTTGCGCGATGTAGGCCTCGGCGACGCGACGTTGCGCATCGCTCATCGGGAACACGGCGGAGCGATATTGCGTGCCGGTGTCCGGACCCTGGCGGTTCACTTCGGTGGGATTGTGGGCGACGGAGAAGTAGATCTGCAGCAGCTTGCCGTACGAAACCTGCTGCGGATCGAACGTCACCCGCACCGATTCGGCATGCCCCGTCGCGCCGCCGCTGACAGTCTCGTAGTTGGCCGTTTTCGCAGTGCCGCCCGCGTAGCCGGACTCTGCCTTCGTCACGCCTTTCACGTGCTGGAACACGCCCTGCACACCCCAGAAGCAGCCCCCGGCGAACACTGCCGTCTCGGTATGGGCGCCGCTCGGCGGCTCGTCGATCCTGGGCGCGGCGATCTCGACGGCGGATTCGGCTCCGCCAAAGGCATACGCACCGACCTGCCACGCCAGCACCCCGGCCGCCACGGCCGCGGCGCCGAGCAGGGCGCGTCTCACGCGCGACGTCGGATGCGAGCTGGAAGTCACGCCGGAATCCGGCGCTGCGGACAAACGAGTCTGTGATTCGTACGGTTTCATCTGAAAGCTCCCGGCGTGCGATGACGCCTCGGTCAAGGGGGGGGAATCGAGGCGGCGCGGGGTTACGCGAGCGATACCCTTGCGCCGCGTGTTGCGTCAACCGAACGTGAAGGCGTAGGCCGACACCCCCGGGTCGAGGAATTCGATGCTGAACGTGCGATCGCGTACGTCGCCCGACTGGCGCACGAGCTGGTACAGGCGCTGCGATGTCACGACACCGGTGCCATCGGCGGCAACGTCGGTGCCGTGGGCATCGCCTGGCGCTTCGCCGTCGACCGTGACGCGAAAGCGTACGGGTTTGTCGTGGGCATCCGGGCCGAGCACGAGGTGCAGGTCGCGTGCATGGAAACGGTAGACGATGCGTGCCCCGGCTTGCGTGGCCGTGGCCTGTTCCGGCCCGACGCGCCAGTCGCCGGCCAGCCCCCAGCGGTTAAGTTGCGGCATCGCCGGCGCGCGGTACGCACTGGCCTGGTCGCGCACGGCGCCGCCCGGTGAGGCGAAGTTTTCGGCGCGCGCATAACCGACATAGGTTTCGGGCGAGCGGACGTCACGCATATCGGCGGCTTGCTGAACGCCGCCCGCGTTCACATCGGCCACGCCGTCGGCGACCTGCTTCGCGCCGGCTTCGCGCAGCAGTTGCTGGATGACCCGCTCCGACTCGGCGTAGTTGCCCTCGCCGAAGTGGTGATAGCGCACGCGTCCCTGTGCGTCGATGAAATAGTGGGCCGGCCAGTACTGGTTGTTGAAGCCGCGCCAGATGGCGTAGTTGTTGTCGATCGCCACGGGGTAGGTGACGCCAAGGTCCTTCACGGCCTTTTTCACGTTGCCGATGTCGCGCTCGAAGGCGAATTCGGGCGCATGCACGCCGATCACGACGAGTCCCTGATCGCGATACTTCTCGGCCCATGCCTTGACATAAGGCAGCGTGCGCAGGCAGTTGATGCAGGAATACGTCCAGAAGTCGATCAGCACAACCTTGCCGCGAAGCGCCTGCGCCGAGAGCGGCGCCGAATTGAGCCATTGCACGGCGCCGTCGAGCGACGGCAACGTGCCTTCGACCGGCAACGTCACCGGTTCGGCGGCGACGGTGCGGACCATCGCATTGCTGGCGGCGTTGCGCTGAGTACCCAGCCGCTCGACGAGCTTTTGCTCGACGCCGCCGGTCGACGCTGTGGAAATCCGGGCCAGCACGCCGGTATCGAGGCCGAGCGCGATGGCCGCGACGCCGGCGAGCATGAGGCCGCCGAGCGCGCGGCGAATCCATTCGCCCGCGCCGAGCGAGCGCTTCATGGCCGAGAAAACCCGGCCGCCAACGAGCAGGGCCAGGGCAAGCGACGTCGCGGCACCGGCCGCGTACGCGACGAGCAGCAGCGTGGTGCCGACGCTGGCCCCCTGCAGGGCGGCGCCGGTAAGCACGAGACCGAGGATCGGGCCCGCGCACGGCGCCCAGAGCAGCCCCGTCGCTATGCCCAGCAGGAACGACGCGCCGGGGCGGGGGCCGTGCCCGGCGCCAGCGCGCGAAGCATCGCCTTCATGCGCCGACTGCGAAAGACGGTCGCCCAGCGTCACCAGCGGGTGGGTGAGCCGTTCGGAGAGCTTCGGGAAAAGCAACGTTGCACCGAAAAGAGCAACGAGGGCGAGCGCGAGCCAGCGCCCGTATTGGTTCGCCTGCACGACCCAGCTGCCGCCCACGGCGGCGAGCGTGGCCACCAGTGCGAACATCAGCACCATGCCCGCGAGCATGGGCAACACGCTGCGCGAAAATGACTGGCCGGCACGCGAGAAGACAAAGGGCAGCACCGGCAGAATGCACGGACTGACGATCGTCAGAATCCCGCCGAAGTAGGCAAGGATGAGCAGCGTCATGAAGCGCTCCTGATGCCTCGCCCGAACACGGGCGAAGCGGCGGTTGTCGGGGCGGAAACCGGCCGTCGCGGGCCTGCCTCCGGGGGAATGCCCGGTGTGAGGGGGCGATTAGGCGGACTGCGGCAGGAACGTCATCGCCAGCCCGTTCATGCAGTAGCGCAGTCCGGTCGGCTTCGGTCCGTCGTCGAATACATGGCCGAGATGGCCGCCACAGCGCCGGCAGTGCACTTCGGTGCGCACCATGCCGAAGGTCGTGTCGGTTCGTGTGCCGACGGCATGATCGAGCGGCGTCCAGAAGCTCGGCCAGCCGGTGTGGCTGTCGAACTTGGTGCGTGACGAGAACAGCGGCAGGGCGCAGCCGGCGCAGGCAAAGGTTCCGGCCCGGTGCTCGTCGTTGAGCGGGCTCGAATAGGGGCGTTCGGTACCTTCGCGGCGCAGGATGTCGTACTGCGCGGGCGTCAGGCGTCGGCGCCATTCCGCGTCGCTGTAGGCCACTTCGAAGTGCTCCTCGGTGCGCCCGGCGTCGCCGGCGAGCGCCGGACGCACGAGGCGCGGCACCAGCCCGGCGGCCACGGCGGCCGCGGCGGCGCCTGCGCTGAGCAGGAATAGCCGGCGCGACGGCGCCGGGTGCTCGAGGCTCGCGCCGTCGCGGGGCGCGCCTGGCGTCCCGCCATCCGTGGCGGGTCGACGCGGGTCTGGGGTGGGCAATCGCATGATGTCCTCCGGTGAATATGGGGCGATCCGGCACGGAGCCGCCCCGTCGCCATGAATGCAGGGGAGCCTGGCGGCGGTGCGGCGTCAAGGTGTTGCACAGTCCGGTGGTGCGCCGGATCGATGACTGAAGGGTAGTGCGCGGGCGATGGCGAAGTCCTCACGTAAAATTAAACAATTCGTGATACCTCGCGGTGCGCGATCTGCGCACAATGGGGGCACCAAGCCCACTTTTTCCGGGAGTTGTTCCCCTGATGGAATCGCCGCGCCGTGTCCTGCTCGTCGAAGACGACGTGCATATTGCCGATCTGCTTACGCTGCACTTGCGTGACGAGCGCTTCGACGTCGTGCATTGCGCCGACGGCGATGAAGGCCTGCGCCGTCTCTCGGAAGGCAACTGGGACGCTCTCATCCTCGATCTCATGCTGCCCGGTGTCGATGGCCTGGAGATCTGCCGCCGTGCGCGCCAGATGACGCGCTACACGCCGATCATCATCACCAGTGCGCGTTCGAGCGAAGTTCATCGCATTCTCGGGCTGGAACTCGGGGCCGACGACTATCTGGCCAAGCCGTTCTCCGTGCTCGAGCTGGTGGCGCGCGTCAAGGCGCTCATGCGACGCGTCGATGCGCTCGCACGCAATGCGCGCATGGAGGCGGGCAGCCTGGCCATTGCCGGACTGTTCATCGATCCGATCGCGCGCGAGGCATCGCTTGGCGGCAAGCTGCTCGATCTCACGCCGCGCGAGTTCGATCTGCTCTATTTCTTCGCGCGCCAGCCGGGCAAGGTCTTCTCGCGCATGGATCTGCTCAATGCCGTGTGGGGGTATCAGCACGAGGGCTATGAACATACGGTCAACACGCACATCAACCGGCTGCGCGCCAAGATCGAAGCCGACCCCGCCCAGCCGGCCCGGATCCTCACGGTCTGGGGACGCGGCTACAAGTTCGCCAGCGACACCGGGCCCGAGGGCCCGGGCGCCGACGTGGGAGCGGCATGATGCGCCGCTGGAATCTCACGCTCACGCAACGGCTTTCCGTGGTGTTCGCCGTGCTGTTGCTGGTATGCAGCGGCACGTCGGCCTGGATGCAGGTACGCGCTAATCGCATGCACGAGGCCGAGGTCATTCAGGGACTCTCGCGCGGGCTTGCCGAGCACATCGCGGCGAATACGCAACTGATGGATGCCAACGGCATGAAACCCGATGCGGTGCGTCGGCTGTTCGGGCAGTTGATGGTCGTCAACCCCAGTGTCGAGGTTTACTTGCTCGACGCGCAGGGCCGCATCACCGGGCACGCGGCACCGGAAGGGCATCTGCGCCGCATGGACGTCGATCTTGCGCCCATTCATCGCCTGCTCGACGGCGAGGCGTTGCCCATCTATGGAGACGACCCGCGCAACGCCGACGTGCGAAAGGTGTTCAGCGCCGCGCCCTTGCGCGTGGACGGTCGCGAAGTCGGCTACGTCTACGTGGTGCTGCTCGGCGAGGCGCATGACCGGTTTGCCGCGCGCGGCGCCACCAGTGCGGCGCTCAACACGGCCCTGTGGTCGATCGGGCTGGTGGCGGCGCTGTGTCTGCTCGCCGGTCTCGCGGCGTTCGCGCTGATTACGCGCCCGCTGCGGCGGCTCACGGACACCGTCCGCGACTTCGATATCGATGCGGCACCCGTGGCGTTGCCCGTCGTCTCGGTCGACGAACTGGCGTCGCGGCAGGCGCGTCCGAACGACGAGATCGTGGTGCTGGAGCGGGCGTTCCGGCAGATGGTCGAGCGGCTCGGGACACAATGGCGCACGCTCACGCGTCAGGATCAGGAGCGGCGCGAGCTCATCGCCAATATCTCGCACGACCTGCGCACGCCACTGTCCTCGCTGCACGGCTATCTGGAAACGCTCTCGCTCAAGGACGCCACGCTCACCGCCGACGAGCGGCGGCGCTATCTCGGCATCGCCCTCGACCAAAGCCGCAAGGTCGGCGCGCTGGCCCAGTCGCTTTTTGAGCTGGCACGTCTGGAGCATGGTTTCGTGCAGCCCGAGGCTGAGCCGTTCTCGGTGACCGATTTGATTCAGGACGTCTTTCAGAAATTCGAATTGAGTGCGGAATCGCGCGGTGTGGCGCTGCGAGCGGAACTCGCCCCGCAAATTCCGGCTGCGCGTGCCGACCTGGGCCTGATCGAGCGCGTGTTCACCAACCTGCTCGACAACGCGCTGCGTTATACCCCGGCGGGCGGTGAGATCACGGTGACGGTGGCGCCCGTGGGGGCCGACATCGAGGTGCTGGTGAGCGATACCGGTCCGGGCATTCCGCAGAGCGCGCGCGAAGGGCTCTTCGAGCGGCCATTTACGGTGGGGGGCGCCCGCCGCGAGGGCGGGCTGGGACTGCGGATCGTGCACCGCATTCTGCAACTGCACGACCGGCGCATCACCCTGGTGGACACCGCGGGCAATGGCGGGCAGGGCGCGACGTTCCGCTTTACCTTGCCGACGTGAGATTGTCTGCGGGCGCCTTGCCCGCGTTCGCCGCCTTTGCCTCGTTTGCCTCATTTGCCCCGTTTGCACCGTTTGCCGGCCTTGTCGCCTCGGCCGGTGCCGATACCGCCGGCGCCGCTGCGATGTCCGGCGTGTCAGGCGTGTGAGGCGTCGCGTCGAAGTACGTCAGCTTGCGCACGAAGACATTGGCGAACGGATCCACCCGCGCCGCCTTCTCTCCCGGCGCCGCGGGCGAGGTGATCACCACCCGCTGGATATTGCCGCGGCTGTCGTACTTGTAGTGATATTCCGACACGTGGCGCTCGCCGGTGGCGGCGTCGGTGCGCGTCACTCGGATCAGTTCGTGGCGTGGCGAGTACTCCGAGACCTCGTTGTCCCAGGCCAGGGCGAGCCACTTGCCGTCGATGAAGGCGGCCGCGCCGTTGTCGCGCACGATGCGGCTGCCGTCCGGCTTGCGCTCGACGCTCGCGAACGTTCGATACGAGACGACCTTCGGTGCCGGGCGGACCTTGCCGTCGGCCGTCACGACCTGACGCGCCTCGTTCGGCGCCTCCCACTGACGCGAGAGCGCGAAGCACTCGTCGTCGAACAGGCGCGCCTGCAGGCTGCCGGCGCGGCGGTGATGCGCCCCGTTGGCCGACGCGATGATGCGACGCGTCCATTCGAGCCGACCGTCGCTCTCCTGACGCACCTGTTCCTTCCAGACACCACGCCGCGCGGCGCCTTTCACGAGCCAGGTGTCGGCGTTCTGCCAGTCGACCGGCGCGCCGTCGATGCTGCGCAGACGGCCCTGCGCGTCGTAGGCATAGTGCCCGCGGTCGGTGCTCGAGAGCAGGTGGCCCTGCGTGTCGAAATCCATGACGAAACGATTGCCGTTGTCGAGCGGGCCAACCTTGCCGGTCACGCGGTCGTAGCTCGCGATGAAGCGGGTTTCCTCGATGCGGCGAACGCGTGCGGGAATGCCGCCGAAGTTGCGCATCAGGTCATCTTCTTCGCGCAGCGACGTCTGGACGCACCAGGGGAGCGGCGTCGCCTGAGGGGCGGCGGCGCGTTCGGGGGGCGCCGCGGACACCGTCGGGGAGGCGGCGGCCGGTGGCACGCTTGCCGACGTGCGCCCGGACTGAGGGCCCGCGCAGCCAGCGAGCGCCGCGCCCAGCAAGGCGAGTGCCAGGCCGCCGCGCAGCGCAGTGCCGAAGCGTAAGCGCCGGTCGGGCGACACGGGACGATCGGGGGGCGCGGACGAAGCTGGCGACTCGAACGGAACGGACGAAACCGTTGAAACGGATGAAACGGATGAAACGGACATCATCGCAAGAGGTTGCCTGAGATATTTCCCCCGATTGTACCGGCTCCACGTGGCGGCTCCGCCGAACGCCGGTCGATTCACTGCCAGAACGCCCAGGCAACGGCGGTGATCACGACGATGCACACGACGTTCAGGCCAAGCCCTGCGCGGACCATGGCGCGTTGCGGCACGCAACCCGTACCGAAGACGATGGCGTTGGGGGGCGTGGCCACGGGCAGCATGAAGGCGCACGAGGCGCCGATGCCGATCACCATCGTCAGCAGGGCTTCGGGAAACCCCAAAGACACCGAAATGGCGGCGAATATCGGCACGAGAACCGCCGCGCTGGCCGTATTGCTCGTGAGCTCAGTGAGAAAGACGATGAAGGCGGCGGTAATGAGCAGCACCACGAGCGTCGGGCTTGTCGCGAACGCGCCCGACACCCCTTGCGCCAGGACGGCGCCCGCGCCGGAGTCGCGCAGCACCACGCTCAGCGTGAGGCCGCCGCCGAACAGGAGCAGCACTCCCCAGTCGGTATGGGCCTGAATCTGCTTCCAACTGGCCACACCCGACGTCGCGATCAGTATGGCGGCGAGCAGGGCGATGAGCGTGTCGAACTGCTTCACGCCGCCGAGCCACGCGGCGATCGGCTGGCTGAAGATCCAGCCGAACACGGTGAAGCCGAAGATGCCGACCGCCGCGATGCGCGGTCCGGTCCATGTCATCGGTTCGGCCGTTGTGTCCACCGCCTGGTCCAGGCGCGGCCGCAGCACCAGATAGAGCGTGGCAACCATGAGCGGCAGCAGCACGGCCACGAGCGGTACGCCGAACCGGGCCCATGCGAGGAAGTCGATCCCCAGATGCGTGGCCACCATGGCGTTGGGCACACTGCCGACTACCGTGCCAAGGCCACCGATATTGGCGCTGTAGGCGATACCGAGCAGCAAAAAGGTGACGGTACGGTGATCCCGGCGGGTGTCGAGCTGGGTCAGGATGCCCAGCGCGAGCGGCAGCATCATCGATGTGGTGGACGTGTTGTTGACCCACATCGAAAGCAGGGCGGTGGCGCCGAACAACATGATCGCGGCCCGGCCCATGCGCCCACCCGCCAGATGGAGCAGCCGGTTCGCGAGAAACCGGTCGAGCCCCTGAATCCGCATGGCCGTGGCCAGGGCGAAGCCGCCGAAGAACAGAAATACGATCGGATGCGCGAACGCGCCCAGGGCGGTCGGCACGTCGAGAATGCCGAGCAGCACCGCCAGCACTGGCACCATCAACGCCGTGGCCGTCAGATGAACCGCTTCGGACAGCCACAGCACCGCGACGAAAGCGGCAAGCGCCAGTGCGCGATTGGTCTTCTCTTCGAAGGGAAGCAGACGGATGAGTGCCAGCATAAGCGCGGCATTGGCGAGCAGCACCCAGGCGTCGCGGGCAGACATGGCCCAACTCCGGGTGAGCGTTTCGGTGGGGTGATTCATCTCCTGATACCTCAATCTACGTAGATTTTCGTTGGCATGCTTGGATGCCGAACGAATCGAGGCGGTGCCGTCAGAAATATCCCAATGTTGGGTGAGGCGGTATTGGCGTTGCGTGCATTGCACATCCCTGGCGTTGCCGGCACTCAGGGAGCTCACGGAATTTCTGGCGATTCAGGAGCGAAGGAACGACCGGCGTCATGAGAAATATTTTATTCGGACTGCGACTTTAGTCCAATGCGCCGACGTACTTTCGCGGATAGCCTGCCTCCATCAATTAATCGAATAGGTTGGGGCAAACGTGAATCACACATTCCGCGTGGTGTGGAATTTCAGTCTGGGATTGTTTCAGGTCGTGTCGGAGACGGGGCGCGCGCGCACACGTGGCGGCGGCAATCGCTCGAAGCGTGCCAGAAGTGCGGCGGTGGCCGGCGCCATCCTGTTAAGTGCCTCGGCGGCGTCGCCTGGGGCGTACGGGCAGGCGGTGGGCGGCAGCGGTGGTGACGGGCTCGGGGCCGGTGCCGTTGGCGCGGGCGGTGCGGGCGCGAGCGGCGGCGCAATCCACGGCGGTGATGGACAAGGCGGCGTGGCAGGCGGTGGGGGCGGCGGGGGT
>NZ_AYXJ01000022.1:0-6460 GCF_000681415.1 Pandoraea sp. E26 | reverse complement strand
GATGGCTTCGGCCGTCATCGCACCATTGCCGAACTGCTCAAGCAGCTCGGCGGGAATTGCCGGCAGCTCTGCCAGCGGGGCTTTCGGTTTGTGAGGCATACATTCTCCTTGGGAGCATCATATGCCTTGAACACGAAATTACTGACAGGCCCGATCACCCCTGCGCCATCACCTGTTGCGCGATCGTCGCGGTGATTCCGCTCTTGTCGTGGCGTATGCGTTCCAACAAGCCGATGCTTCGTTGCTCCGTCACGCCGGGCAGCGGGATCACGCGTAGCGAATCTTCCTCTGCCCATGTCGCGCTGCGCAGCATCGGAACGACGGCCACGCCGACGCGTTGCCGAACCAAAGCCACGATCCCCTCGATTGACGACAACTCCAGAAAGTCATTGACTTTCACATGTTGACGTCGCACCGCGCGATCGATCAGCGCTCCCGTGCGCTGTGACCGGTCAAAACGGAGAAACCGTTCCGTCTCCAGCAGCTTCGTCACCGACACCGTCCTCAATGCCGACGAGGCCAGCAGTACCAACGGCTCCCTGTACAACGGCGTCCATCGCACGCCGGCCGGACGCCGTCCCGATGGCTCGACCAGCACTGCACAATCAATCTCCCCGGCGTCCAGCATGGCCGTCAGTTCAATCGAGCGCGCCGTCTGTATCAGGATATCCAGGCGAGGTTGTGCCTGCTTGATCAACGACACCGCCGGTGCCAGCGCACTGACCGCCGATTCCACCGCGCCAATCGTCACCGGGCCCGCCGTCGATTCGATGCCGGCCGCCAACGCGCGCATCGTCTGATATTGCGCCAGCAGTTTCTCTGCATGCGGCAGCAAAACCCGTCCCATGGCGTTGAGCGCCACCGAGCGTCCCGCGCGATCGAACAGCGGATGATCAAACTCCTCCTCCAACGCCCGCATTTGCATACTTACCGCCGATTGCGTCATCGCCAGATGTTCGGCTGCCGAAGCGAACGATCCATATCTCGCGACCGCCGCAAACGTCCTCATAAATCGAAGATTGCTCATGAATGACTCACCGCTCACCGTTATCTCTCGACACTCACCACCGACGCCCACCTCCGCCGCGCCGTCGACGCGCATCGCAAAGGCAGCTCCCTCGCCGACAGACACGCCAGGCACTCACCGCGCGCACCGTCGACTCGCCGTCGGCTCCCCACATGGCCCCGCTCCGCCTCGTGTTCATCCCGAATTCTCGTCCTCAATTCATCAAAAAAATTGGGATGACAGATCACAAATTCTAGCTTTTATTGGTTTTTTGGCACAAGCAGAATGGGGCGAAGCGAGTGCGGTCCGCTTGCCACGAACACCCAAAGTACTTCACAGAAGAGGAGTATCCCCATGGAAGTTTCGGTCGGGCGCGACAGCGCCGCAAACCCCGCGATCCCCGAGCGATCGGGAAAGCGCATCGATGTCGGCGTCATCGCCGTCTCGACCATCGGCAATGCGCTCGAATGGTTCGATTTCACCGTCTTCACCTTCTTTGCCGCCAACATCGCCCGCCAGTTCTTCCCCAGCGATAACCCGACAGCCGCACTGCTCGCCGCATGGACGACCTTCGGTGTCGGTTTCCTGACACGTCCGCTGGGCGGCATCGTCCTTGGCGCCTATGCCGACAAGCACGGCCGCAAGGCCGCGCTGCTCGTGACCATCTCCGTCATGGCCCTCGGCGTTGCCGTGATCGCGTTCGCCCCCACCTACGCGCAAATCGGCATGGCCGCGCCGGTGCTCATGCTCATCGGTCGATTCCTCCAGGGCTTCTCCGCAGGCGGCGAAGTCGGCAGCGCCACCGCATTCCTCGTGGAACACGCGCCGGTCGAGCGGCGCGGCGTGTACGGCAGCTTTCAGATGATCGCGCAGGCGTGCAGCATGCTTCTCGGCGCCATCGTCTCCGTTGGTATTACCCAGGCACTCACGCCCGAGCAGATCGACGCGTACGGCTGGCGCATTCCGTTCGTCATCGGTCTGCTGATTGTCCCGGTCGGGCTCTACGTGCGCTCGCGTCTCGAAGAATCGCCCGTGTTTAAGGACGCTCGCCACAAGCCCGCCGAAAAGCGCTCCCCGTTCTTCGAATCGATCACTCTGCACTGGCGTCAGGTGATCGCCGGGTTCGGCCTCACGGTGTATGGCACCATTGGAACGTACATCTTTTATTACTACATGCCGAGCTACGCCACGAAGTCGCTGGGCATCCCCTTCAAGAGCAGCGTGATTGCATCGCTGTGCGCCGCCGTCGCCTACATCGTCGGCACGTTCGCCTCAGGTCGCATCTCCGACGCGATCGGTCGCAAGAAGCCGATGACCGCCTCCGCGCTCATCAGTCTGATCATCGCGTATCCGCTGTTCCTCGCCGTGAGCCACGTGCCAACGCTGCCGATGCTGATCTTCGTGCAGTGCTGTCTGATGCTCTCGCTGGGTCTCTTCCAGGGTTCGTATTGCGCGTTTGTGTGTGAACTCTTCCCCTCGCGGGTCCGCGCTACCTCCATGGCCATCGGCTACAACTTCGCCGTCATGATCTTCGGCGGCTTCGCCGGGGCCATCGCCACGCTGCTGATCGGATGGACGGGCGACAAGCTCGCGGTGGTCTACTACGGCCTGTTCGGCGCCGCCGTGGGGTTGATCACGATCCTGATGCTTCAGGACCGCTCGCGCCAGCCGCTGCTGTAATTCCGTAGCACGCTGCTTTCCAGGACCGTCGGCGCCATCGCGCCGACGCGCCCCACCAACACCTCCCCAACCCGCCCCTCGTCCAATGGCGTGATCGTCGACGTCCACGTCGCGGCATCGCCCCCGGGGGCACCCATCAAGAGACGCAATCCATGTCCATCATTCCCGAAATCGCCGAACGCTCGGCCGAACTGCAAGCCATCCGACGCGACATTCATGCCCACCCGGAACTTCGCTACGAGGAAGCCCGCACGTCGGATATCGTGGCGAAACTGCTCGAATCGTGGGGCATCGAAGTCACGCGAGGACTGGGGAAGACGGGTGTCGTAGGCGTGCTGCGCAACGGCTCCGCGAAGAAGGTCATCGGTCTGCGCGCCGACATGGACGCGCTGCCGATTCAGGAACTCAACACGTTCGAACACGCGTCGAAGTTCGCAGGGAAGATGCATGCCTGCGGCCATGACGGTCATACCGCCATGCTGCTCGGCGCCGCTCAGCATCTGGCCCAACACCGCACGTTCGACGGCACCGTCGTCTTCATCTTCCAGCCCGCGGAGGAGGGCGGGGGCGGCGCCAAAGCCATGCTCGACGACGGTCTGTTCGAAAAATTTCCGGTCGACGCCGTGTTCGCCCTGCACAACTGGCCAGGACTCGCCGCCGGCAGCTTCGGGGCCCGTGTCGGCGCAACGCAGGCGTCGAGCAACGAGTTCCGCATCGTTGTCAAAGGCACCGGCGCGCACGCCGCCATGCCGCACAACGGTATCGATCCGGTACTCACCGCCATGCAGATCGGCACCGGCCTGCAAAGCATCATGACGCGCAACAAGCGCCCGATCGACGCCGCCGTGCTCTCCATCACCCAGATGCAGGCGGGCGAGGCGATCAACGTGATCCCGAACACCGCCACGCTGGCCGGTACCGTGCGCACTTTCTCGCTCGACGTGCTCGATCTCGTCGAGACGCGCATGCGCGAGTTCTGCGAGTCCACCGCCGCCGCATATGGGTGCACGGTCGAGTTCTCGTTCATCCGCAATTACCCGCCGACGGTCAACACTGCCGCCGAGACGCAGTTCGCGACGAACGTGATGCGGGAGATCGTGGGCCGCGACCACGTCGTCGATCCGATCGATCCGACGATGGGCGCGGAAGACTTCTCGTTCTTCCTGCTGGAGCGCCCCGGGTGTTACGCCTATATCGGCAATGGCACGGGCGACCATCGCGCGCACGGTCACGGACTCGGCCCCTGCATGCTCCACAACACGAGCTACGACTTCAACGACGAGGTGCTCACCCTGGGGGCGACGTATTGGGTACGGCTGACCGAGGCCTTCCTCTCGGGCGACGCACGATGACCAACGCCGTGTTCTCGGATAGCTATCGTCAGGCGCGCGAGCGCTTCGCGACGGCGGCCCGTGCGGCCGGCGCCGAGGTGACGAGCCACGTCATCCCCGGCATAACCGGCCGTGAAGGCGAAGCGCTGGCAACAGATGTCGTGCGCCTGGGGCCGGCGCGCGTCAGGCGAATGCTGATCCTGACCTCCGGCACGCATGGCGTCGAGGGCTTCTGTGGTAGCGCGGCGCAGATCGCGTTGCTGGGCGACGAAGCGCTGAAGTCACGTCTCGATGCCGGAAGCGTTGCCATTCTCGTGGTGCATGCCATCAATCCGTATGGCTTTTCGTGGCTGTCGCGCACCAATGAGGACAACGTCGACCTGAACCGCAACAGCATCGACTTCTCGCAACCGCTTCCGATCAACGACGCCTACGCCGACCTGCACGCGCTGCTGGTACCCCCGACGTGGCCGCCTGACGACGACAACGCGCGGGCGATCGCGGACTACATTGCAACGCATGGAGAAGCGGCTTACCAGCGCGCGCTGACCGTTGGGCAATACGCCTTTGCCGACGGCCTGTTCTACGGCGGACGCAGTGCCGTGTGGAGCACACGCCTGATGCGCGGGCTCATCGAGACGCACGCGAAGCATTGCGATGCGATCGGATGGATCGACTTTCACACGGGACTCGGGCCACCGGGGCACGGCGAGAAGATCTGCGTGGGCGCCCTCGGCGCCGAGGAACTGACGCGCGCCCGCGCGTGGTGGGGCGCCGATCTGGCCAGTCCCGTTGACGGCACGACGGTGGCGTCGAATGTCGGTGGCCCTTTGCTCGATACGCTGCGCAGTGCGCGCGCGGACGCACAGATCACGGCCATGGCCATCGAGTACGGCACGGTGCCGCTCATCGACATGCTGCATAGGCTGCGCGCGGATGCCTGGCTGAGGCAGCACCCCGAGGCGCCGGCAGCGCTGGCGTCGTCGATCCGGAAGGCGGTGCAGCAAGCGTTCTGCTTCGACGACCCGGTATGGCAAGGCCAGATTCTCGGTCAGGCGCGCGTGGCAATCCTGCAGGCGGTCCTGGGGCTGGAGCGAACGTCGGCGTGGGACTGACGCGTCTGGAGGCACGCGACCTTTGCCGGTGCGGCAGGGGCTTGCGGCGTGACCTGGTCCACCGCCGTTGCGCACGCGTCGGGCGCAACGGCGGAAGACCTCACGGAATTACCAGTTCATCTGTGGATCGGCATGCAGAAGTGCCACCTGGGCGCTGGAGGCCAAACCCTCACCGCGAGCATCGGGAATGCTCGCCTTCAGGCGCCACAGATCGAGCTTCGCGATCACATCGGCCCGGGCAGGACGCGCCGAACTTGCTCGCGCTTCTTCCTGTGACGGGATCGGAACTTCCCCGACGCCAACCCCGAAACTGTCGGGCGAGGCGCGGTTGCGCGCGAGGTGGATCTCCTCTTCCAAGTCGATCAGGCAGCGCAGCGTTTCCGCATGCGTGCCCATGGTTAAATTCGGAGCATTGGCTGCGTCACCGGAACCGCTGTCGCCATCGCCCCGGTGCGACAGGAGCTTTTCCCTAGCGAGGTCGATCCACGCTTCAATTTCCTGCTTGGTTCCGTGCGAAATCAGAGCATGCCCCAAGGTGGCAAACGATGCGTCGGCCAGATTCGAGAGGGAATTCCGGGAGCTGTCAGACCAAATCGACCCGGATCCGGTGTCATTGTGCGCATGTGCAATGGCCGATGGCGCCGCTTTGGTGGCGAGCGCTTTCACGTGAAAATAAATGTCGCAACTCGCGACATTGCCGCGCCGTGTATATTCCCCAATCTTGCGCAGATTGCGCGCTTCGGACCTCGGCGCGATCAGCGAGATAATGCGCCGCAAAAGGGACAGCGGCAGGTCTGTTTTGTGATCGCCCGTTCGCATAACGATGCGCGGCGTCAGCCGATGCACCCTGACGAACTGTGCTGATCGGAATGTCCCACGCAGGGGCAGTCGATCATGGCGCCGAGAAACTTGCTTGGCCACGAGACTGCGGATGTTTTGCCCCTTGCTTGCATTTGATGCCTTGGCGCCGCTCATCGGAGTCTCCCCCGTAATGGTTTGCATTGCACTCGCGGTATTCGGCGGTGCACTTCATACCCCTTTTGTAACGTTTGCGTTGCGATGTGTTCCGCGCCATGCAGGTCGTGGTGCCGGACGGCAATTGCCACGGCAAACCACAACCACGAACGGAACCGTGAACCCTAGTGCGTGATGCCATCGGCGTGCCGCGCAATATTGCGCGTCACACCGGCCGCGTTTGGAGGACACGAGCCGCAGTACGCTCGCATTGCGGCATGGCGGCATGGCGCGCCAAGCGGATGCGCACGGGTGACTAGCGCCCGTTGTACACATCGACCACCAGCTGTTGCACTGACCATGCCTCGATTTCG
>NZ_AYXJ01000021.1:0-33187 GCF_000681415.1 Pandoraea sp. E26 | reverse complement strand
CGCGATCCGGAGCGCGGCGCCGAGCCATTGCCGCATCATGCTACGGCGCAGGTACAGGCCGCCGTGGGCGCGGTGGCAGCTCCCGCCTACGCGCTTGACCGGTGTTGGGACGTGCTCGCGTGGAACGATGCAGCCGCCGATATCTTTCGCGGATGGCTCGATGCGAACGGGGCACCGGGCACGAAGAACCTGCTGCGCTACATCTTTCTCGACGAAGCGGCGCCCACGCTGATTCAGGACTGGGAGCGACGCGCGCGCCGTGTGGTGGCGGAGTTTCGCGCCGAATGCAGCGCCTATCTCGACGATCCCCCCGTGCGCGCGCTCACCGATGCCCTGCAGCGAGAGAGCCCGCGATTCGCCGCGCTCTGGTCGCAGCAGGACGTCGTCGAGCGCGAGGGCGGCCGGCGCGGTTTCCGTCACCCGGTGCGAGGCGACATCGATTTCGCGCAGGTGACGTTCCGGCTGTCGGGGCATGACGACGTCAAGCTGGTGATGCTGCTGCCCTGAGTGCCGCACCGCACCGGCTTACATGCCCGGGCGGAACCACTGCACGAGCAGGGTGGCGGTGGCCATGCCGAACAGCGTCATGACGAGCGAGCCGCCCACGTGGACGAGCACGATCATCGATGCCCAGCCCACCTGGCCTTCGCGCAATAGCGTGGTGACTTCGGCGGAAAAGGTGGAGAAGGTGGTCAGGCCGCCGAGAAACCCCGTCACGACGAACAGGCGCCATTCGACCGGTATCGATGGAACGTGGCTGAAGAAGGCGACCGCCACGCCGATGAGATAGCCGCCGCCCAGGTTGGCCGTGAGGGTGCCCAGGGGCAGGGTGGGCAGGAGGTAGTTCAGATGTGCGCTCAGCGTCCAGCGCAGCAGTGCGCCGAGGGCTGCGCCGACACTCACGGCGACGACCGAAGCAAACATGGGTGACTCCCCGTGCAGAATTCACGCGGATGGATCGCGCGGATAACCGTAGATGTCCGCGGATAACAAAACGGCCGGCCTTTTCAGGCCGGCCGCTCTCGCCTCTCAAGCGAATACTACACGTACCGAACGACTTCGCGAACGACTCAGTCCTTCGGGAACGCCGTGGCGCCACCGTGCGCGCCCGACCACTCGGCCGGCGCGTGCAGGAATTTCTCGACTTCGTCGAGCGTCTTCGTGTCGAAGTGGTTGTGTTGCTTGGCCACGCGCAGCACGTCCCACCACGTGGCGAGCGAGTGCAGCTGGACATCGATGTCCTTGAGCACCTGACGGCTCTCCGGGAAGATGTCGTAGTGGAAGATCACGAACACGTGATTGACCTTCGCACCGGCTTCGCGCAGCGCCTTGCAGAAGTTGATCTTGCTGCGGCCGTCGGTCGTGAGGTCTTCCACGAGCAGCACGCGCGAACCTTCCGGCAGGTCGCCTTCGATCTGCGCGTTGCGGCCGAAACCCTTCGGCTTCTTGCGCACGTACTGCATCGGCAGCATCAGCTTGTCGGCGATCCAGGCGGCAAATGGAATGCCCGCGGTTTCGCCACCGGCGACCGTGTCGAACTGCTCGCAGCCCACGTCCTGAATGATCACGGCCTCGGCGAAGTCCATCAGCGTACGGCGCACGCGCGGGTACGAGATCAGCTTGCGGCAGTCGGTGTAGACCGGGCTGGCCCAGCCCGAGGTGAAGATATACGGCTTCTCGGCGTTGAAATGCACCGCGCCCACTTCGAGCAGGATCTTGGCGGTGATGTCGGAAATCGCCTGGCGGTCGATGCCAATCATGATGCGGTTCCTTAGCGTGGCTGCCCGCCGTGTGGCGTGCGGCCAGGAGTCGTGGAGGAGTCAGCGGGGTGACGCGGCGCGCGGGCGCTGCGGCAGGACGCCGTCTGAGGCGGCGGGTCGTCGGGCCTTGCGGCGAACGACCGGCGCTTAAACGCGAATTATGCCACAAGTTTCAGCAAATGCATGGGCAATTATGCACTGAGCGTATATTTTCGATAGGCGATCTACGCACAGTATTCCCGCACGGCGCATATGAAAATGGGCGTCCGACAGATGTGTCCAAAAAAAGAGACAGTTGCCGAGCCTTTATGACAGGCATACACTCACGCCGAAAATTCAGACCGGACGTGACCATGCCCAACGATTCCTCGCCCTCGCTTGCCGTGCCCGCCGCGCCGCAAGACGCCTCTTACGCCAACCGCGCCCTCTGGGCCTCCGCCATCGGCTACGCCATGGACGGTTTCGACCTGCTGATCCTCGGCTTCATCCTGCCGGCGATTGCCGCCGATCTGGCACTTTCCACGGCGCAGTCGGGCTCGCTCGTCACGTGGACGCTGGTTGGTGCGGTCTTCGGGGGTATCGCCTTCGGCATGCTCTCCGATCGCTACGGCCGCGTGCGCGTGCTGTCGTGGACGATTCTGCTCTTCGCGGTGTTCACCGGCCTGTGCTCGCTCGCGCAGGGCTACTGGGATCTGCTCGCTTACCGCACGATTGCCGGCAGCGGCCTGGGCGGGGAGTTCGGCATCGGCATGGCGCTCGCGGCGGAAGCCTGCCCGCCGGCGCGGCGCGCCAGGGCGTCGTCGTTCGTGGGGCTGGGCTGGCAGGCGGGCGTGCTCGCGGCCGCGCTGCTCACGCCGGTGTTGCTGCCGGTCATCGGGTGGCGTGGCATGTTCGCCGTCGGCCTGCTGCCGGCGGTCGTGTCGTTCATCATGCGCCGCACGCTCGGTGAGCCGGAGATGTTCCTCGCGCAGCAGCAAAAGCCGCGCGAGCACGCACCGCTCAAGCTGCTGGTCAAGGACGGTGCCACGACCCGCGCCAGCTTCGGCGTGGCGATCCTGTGCTCGGTGCAGAACTTCGGCTACTACGGCCTGATGATCTGGATGCCGTCGTACCTGTCGAAGACCTTCGGCTATTCGCTGACCAAGTCGGCCATGTGGACCGCCGTGACGGTGCTCGGCATGGCGTTCGGCATCTGGTTGTTCGGCCGCCTGGCCGATCGCGTGGGGCGCCGTCCGACGTTCATTGGCTACCAGATCGGCGCCGTGGTGATGGTATTCGTCTACGCGCAGTTGCAGTCTCAGTTCGCACTGCTGATCGGTGGCGCGGTGATGGGCCTGTTCGTGAATGGCATGATCGGCGGCTACGGTGCGCTGATCTCGGAGCTGTATCCGACGGCCGCGCGCGCCACCGCGCAAAACGTGCTGTTCAACATCGGCCGCGCGGTCGGCGGGTTCGGCCCGCTCACCGTGGGCGCCCTGGCGGCGGCCTATTCGTTCAAGATCGCGCTCGTGTTCCTGGCCGCCATCTACGTTCTCGACATCTTCGCCACGCTGTTCCTGATTCCGGAACGTCGCGGCGAAGCCCTGCAGTAAGCCCGCGGCGGCGGTCATGCCGCACGCGCGCCATGCTGCGCGTGCAGCATCGGGCTTCAGGCGCAAGGTGTACACTTTGCGTCCTGCGATGCGTCCGGCGCATCGCAAGTCCCACGGTCCGACGTGCGCGCGAGCGCGTCGCCTCGGATCGGGGAAGTGGTGGTCATCACGCCACCGCGCCGTGAAGAACCCCGTCGACGACACAATCGCCGAATCCCTCCGGTTGGCTCTTCCCCCGCCGTGATCCGTCAAAAGACGGCCGCGCCCGCACGCAGCCCATGCGCGGCGCAGGCCCGGCCGTCGTAAGTCCTTAGGTATCGAGATATGGATGAACAACTGAAACAAAGCGCCCTGGCGTACCACGAGAATCCGCGTCCGGGCAAGATCTCGGTGACGCCGACCAAGCCCCTGTCGAACCAGATCGATCTGTCGCTGGCCTATTCTCCGGGTGTGGCCTATGCGTGCGAAGCGATTGCGGAAGACCCCCTGGCCGCTAACCGCTACACCTCGCGCAGCAACCTCGTGGGCGTGATCACCAACGGTACGGCCGTGCTCGGTCTGGGCAACATCGGCCCGCTCGCCGCCAAGCCGGTGATGGAAGGCAAGGGCTGCCTGTTCAAGAAGTTCGCCGGCATCGATGTGTTCGACATCGAACTCGCGGAGCACGATCCGGACAAGCTGGTCGAGGCCATCGCCATGCTCGAGCCCACGCTCGGCGGGATCAACCTCGAAGACATCAAGGCGCCCGAGTGCTTCTACATCGAGAAGAAGCTGCGCGAGCGCATGAAGATCCCCGTCTTCCACGACGACCAGCACGGCACCGCCATCATCGCCTCGGCCGCCATTCTCAACGGCCTGAAGGTCGTGGGCAAGGACATCGGCAAGGTGAAGCTGGTCTGCTCGGGCGCCGGCGCTGCCGCCATCGCCTGTCTGGACCTGCTCGTGAACCTCGGTCTGAAGAAAGAGAACATCCTGGTTCTCGACTCCAAGGGCGTGATTCACACTGGCCGCGACAAGCTCGACGAGAGCAAGGCGCGCTACGCGGTGGCGACCGACGCCCGCACGCTCGCCGACGCCAGCAATGGCGCCGACGTCTTCCTCGGTTGCTCGACGGCCGGCGTGCTCACCGCCGACATGGTCAAGACCATGGGCACGAAGCCGCTGATTCTCGCGCTCGCCAACCCCGAGCCGGAAATCCGCCCGGAAATCGCCAAGGCCGCGCGTCCGGACTGCATCGTGGCGACCGGCCGTTCGGACTACCCGAACCAGGTCAACAACGTACTGTGCTTCCCGTTCATCTTCCGCGGCGCGCTCGACGTTGGCGCGACCACCATCACGGAGGAGATGAAGCTCGCCACGGTGCGGGCCATCGCCGAGCTGGCGCAGGAAGAAGAACAGAGCGAAGAAGTGGCGCGCGCCTATGAAGGCCAGTCCCTCGAGTTCGGCCCGGACTACATCATTCCGAAGCCGTTCGATCCGCGCCTGATCATGAAGATCGCGCCGGCCGTCGCGCAAGCCGCCATGGACTCGGGCGTGGCCACGCGTCCGATCGAGGACATGGACGCCTATCGCGAGCAACTCGGCACCACCGTGTACCGCACCGGCTTCATCATGCGTCCGGTGTTCGCCGCCGCGCGCGCGCGTTTCGGCAGCGACGCCGCACGCATCGTGTTCGCCGAGGGCGAAGATGAGCGCGTGCTGCGTGCCGCCCAGTTCGTGCTGACCGAGCGCATCGCCCGGCCGATCATCATCGGTCGTCCGGCCGTGGTCGAAATGCGTCTGCAGAAGATCGGCTCGAAGCTCAAGCCGGGCGTCGACTTCGAGATCGTGAATCCGGAAGACGATGCGCGCTATCAGCGTTGCTGGCAGGAGTATCACAACCTTGGCGCGCGTCACGGCGTGACGCCAGAGGTCGCCAAGGCCGCCATGCGCAAGGACAACACGCTCATCGGTGCGATCCTCGTGCGTCTGGGCGAAGCCGACGGCATGATCTGCGGCATGATCGATACGTATCACCGTCATCTCGACGTCGTCGATCAGGTGCTCGGCCGCGCGGCCGGCGTGGAGAACTACGCCGCCATGAACCTGTTGATGCTCGAGAAGCGCAACCTGTTCATCAGCGATACGTACGTGAACGAAGTGCCGACCTCGGAACAGCTTGCCGAGATGACCGTGCTCGCGGCCAAGGAAATCGAGCGCTTCGGCATCGCGCCGAAGGTGGCGCTGCTCTCGAACTCGAACTTCGGCAGTGTGAAGTCGGCGTCGGCACAGCGCATGGCGCGCGCCTGCGAGCTGCTCGCCGAGCGCGCCCCGCAACTGGAAGTGGATGGCGAAATGCACGGCGACGCCGCGCTGTCGGAAACGGTGCGTCGCGCCGCCTACCCGGCGTCGCGCCTGGCCGGCGAGGCGAACCTGCTCGTCATGCCGAACGTGGAAGCGGCGAACATCACGTACAACCTGCTCAAGATGACGGGCGGCGAAGGCGTGACGGTCGGCCCGTTCCTGCTCGGCTGTGCCAAGCCGGTTCACATCCTGACGCCGGCCGCCACGGTGCGTCGCATCATCAACATGACGGCCGTGGCCGCGGCGAACGTCACGCGCTGAGTGCGTTGCGCCGGGGGACGGACGGCGTGCCGGTGTCAGTGCCGGCGCCCCGTCCGGTCGCCAGAAAAAAATCCCGCCGAACGCTCGCGCGCCGGCGGGATTTTCATTGGACTGCCGGATTCGCGTCCGGCGCCCCTCAGGACATCACGTCGCGCAATCTGGTCATCACGCGGCCACGCGATGCGCGTCGCCATCGCGGAACTGCGCGAGCAACTTCGTCCACTTGATGCGCGTGGCGGCAAGGTTTTGCGCCTTGACGTGCCCATACCCGCGAATCTCCTGCGGCAACTCGGCGAGCTGAACGGCCAGCGTCAGGTTCTGCTCGTTCAGTCGCGACACCAGTTCGTTGACCAGCGTCTCGTACTCGCCGATCAATGCACGCTCCATGCGACGTTCCTCGGTGCGGCCGAAGATGTCGAATGCGCCGCCACGCAGCCCCTTGAACTTCGCGAGCACGCCGAACGCCTTCATCATCCAGGCGCCATACGTCTGCTTGATGAGATGCCCCTTGTCGTCGTGCTTCGCGAGCGACGGCGGCGCGAGATGGAAGCGCAACGTGAAGTCGCCTTCGAACTGCTCGTTGATCTTCTTCATGAACGCCGGATCGGTGTACAGGCGCGCGACTTCGTACTCGTCCTTGTACGCCATGAGCTTGTACAGCGCGCGGGCCACCGCTTCGGTCAGCGGCATCTGCGCGCCTTCCTGCGTGAGCGGTGTCTCCGCCGCGCGGACACGGTCCACCGTCTGCTTGAAACGCTCGGCGTAGGCGCGATCCTGATACGACACGAGCTGGTCGTAGCGGCGCTGGATCAGCATGTCCAGTGCGCGCGGCGTGTGCAGCGTGATCAGCTTGCCGCCGGCTGCCGACGATTCCGGCGTTTCGCCTTGCTGCGCGAGCTTGCGCACCGCGGCGAGATCGTGCGCGGCGCGACGACCCCACTCGAACGCCTGCTTGTTCTTCTCGATGGCCACGCCGTTCAGTTCGATGGCGCGCGTGAGGGCCGCGTAGGAGAGCGGTACCCATCCCTTTTGCCATGCGTACCCGAGCACGAACGGGTTCGTGTAGATGGTGTCGCCGAGCAGTCGCAATGCGAGGTGGTTGGCGTCGACAAAGTCCACGCCGTCGCCGGCCGCGGCCCGAATGTCGTGTTCGGTGCTCGAGCCGGGGAAGCGCCAGTTGGGATTGCGGATGAACTCGGCGGTCGGGGTGTGCGCGCTGTTCACGACGACGTTCGTCACGCCGTACTGCACGCGCGAGAGCGTGTCGTCGCTGGCCGTGGTGATGGCGTCGCACCCGATCACCACGCGTGCGTCGCCCATGGCGATGCGCGTCGCGTGGATGTCCTCCGGTTGCAGCGCGATCTGCACGTGGCTCGTCACGGCACCGCCCTTTTGCGCGAGACCGGTCACATCGAGCGTGGTGACGCCCTTGTTCTCCAGATGCGCGGCCATGCCGAGCAGCCCGCCGATCGTGACCACGCCCGTGCCGCCCACGCCCGTGACGAGCATGCCGTACGGACGCGAAATGTTCGGCAGCACCGGTTCCGGCAACGGCGGCAGGCCGCTGCTGTCGACCTGCGCGGTCCTGGGCTTGCGCAACTGACCGCCTTCGACCGTCACGAAGCTCGGGCAGAAGCCGTTCACGCACGAGTAGTCCTTGTTGCACGTCGACTGGTTGATCTGGCGTTTCGTGCCGAACTCGGTCTCGAGCGGTTCGACCGACAGGCAGTTCGACTTCACCGAGCAGTCGCCGCAACCTTCGCAGACCGCTTCGTTGATGACCACGCGCTTGGCCGGATCGGGGTACGTGCCGCGCTTGCGACGGCGGCGCTTCTCGGTGGCGCACGTCTGGTCGTAGATCAGGATGGACGTGCCCTTGACCAGACGCAGCTCGCGCTGCACGCGGTCGAGTTCGCTGCGGTGATGGACCGGCACGTCACCCACGAGCTTCACGCCCTCGTATTTCTCGGGCTCGTCGGTGACGATCACGATCTTCGCGGCGCCTTCGGCATCGACCTGTGCCACGATCTGCGGCACGGAGAGCGTGCCGTCGACCGGCTGCCCGCCGGTCATCGCGACGGCGTCGTTGTACAGGATCTTGTAGGTGATGTTGACCTTCGACGAGATCGCCGCGCGTATCGCCAGCAGGCCGGAGTGGAAGTACGTACCGTCGCCCAGGTTCGCGAAGATGTGCTCGTCGCAGGAGAATGGCGCCTGGCCGATCCAGGGCACCCCCTCGCCGCCCATCTGCGAGAAGGTGTCGGTCTTGCGGTCCATCCACACCGTCATGTAGTGACAACCGATGCCGGCGATCGCACGCGAACCCTCGGGCACGTTGGTCGACGTGTTGTGCGGGCACCCCGAGCAGAACCACGGCTTGCGCTCGACGGCCACGCGCGGCTTGGCCAGCGCCTGCTCCTTGGCTTCGATCACGCGCAGGCGCGTGGCGATGCGCTCGCGCACGTCGCTCGGCAGCTCGAACTTCTCCAGACGCGTGGCAATGGCCTTGGCGATCAGCGCGGGCGAGAGTTCGTAGTGCGCGGGCAGCAACCAGTTGGCCATCGGCACCGACCATTCGCCGCCGGCGCCGTCCTTCTCGTCGAACTTGCCGTATACGCGCGGACGCACGTCGTCGCGCCAGTTGTACAGCTCTTCCTTGATCTGGTATTCGAGGATCTGGCGCTTCTCCTCGACCACCAGGATTTCCTGCAGCCCCTGCGCGAATGCGCGCGCACCCTGCGCTTCGAGCGGCCACACGCAGCCCACCTTGTAAAGACGAATGCCGATGCGTTGACACGTGGCTTCGTCGAGCCCGAGGTCGGCAAGCGCCTGACACACGTCGAGGTACGCCTTGCCCCCGGTCATGATGCCGAAGCGCGCATTGGGCGAGTCGATCATCACGCGGTCGAGCTTGTTGGCGCGCACATAGGCCAGGCCGGCGTACCACTTATAGTCGATCATGCGCGCTTCCTGCACCAGCGGCGGATCGGGCCAGCGGATGTTCAGCCCGTCGGGCGGCATGATGAAATCGTCGGGCAGTCGCACGTCGACGTTGTGCGGATCGATCATCACCGACGCCGACGATTCGACGACGTCCGTCACGCACTTCATGGCAACCCACAGGCCGGAGTAACGGCTCATCGCCCAGCCGTGCAGGCCGTAGTCGAGATACTCCTGCACGTTCGACGGATACAGCACGGGGATGCCGGCGGCCTTGAAAACGTGCTCCGACTGGTGGGCGAGGGTGGAGGATTTGGCGGCGTGGTCGTCGCCAGCGAGTACCAGCACACCGCCGTGCTTCGACGAGCCGGCCGAGTTGCCGTGCTTGAACACGTCCATCGAGCGGTCGACGCCGGGGCCCTTGCCGTACCACATGGAGAACACGCCATCGAACTTGGCGGGGTACAGATTGACCTGCTGCGAGCCCCAGACCGACGTGGCGGCGAGATCTTCGTTCAGGCCGGGCTGGAAGACGATGTTATGCCCGGCGAGATGCTGCTTCGCCTTCCACAGCGACAGGTCCAGACCGCCCAGCGGCGAGCCGCGATAGCCCGAGATGAAACCTGCGGTATTGAGCCCGGCGGCGGCGTCGCGCGCTTGCTGCAACATCGGTAGTCGAACCAGGGCCTGAATGCCGCTCATGTAAGCGCGACCGCGCTCGAGCGTGTACTTGTCGTCGAGCGTGACCGATTCCAGCGCGGCCAGCAAACTCGGGTTGACGGGGGCGTTCATGGGGTGTGCTCCTCACTCTCACTGATTTTGGGATCGCCAAAACTTCTTTGCCCCCCCGCTCTCGTGAAGCAGGACGGCAGCGGTGATTGCCGGCCTCTGTATTTTTGCTTTCCCGAGTGCTCACCTCTGTGATGCCACCCGGTGGGCGGGGCCTTTTTCGTGATGCTGATGCCAGTCGGACTTATGGTAGCACCGGCGTCATGGCATTGCCTGACGGTGAAGGTGACGTCGCATAGGTTGCCGCTTGGGGCAGTACCACGCGCATTATGACGTTTACGTAAACGTAAAACGGTTGGCGTAAACCCTCGTCGGTCGACAGCGTCGCCACGCCCTCCCGGAACCGACAGGTGCGGCATTGCGTCTCTCCGCGATTTTGGGAATTTCACTCAAAATGATGCCAATGTGTCGCGAATGTGTCGGCTACCGTGCGTTTGTCAGCGACTTCCGACACATGGGTAACAACGTGTAACGGTTCGGGGCGAAGGGGAACGGCGCAGGCAGAATGCCACCTAATGCCTTACCTGACGCGCTGTCGATTCGTTCGGTCCGTTGTGGACGATTTCGGCTTGGCTCGATGGCGTTCCTCCGATGGACCTGGCCCGTCAGGTACGTTCTTTGCGCACACGTCGTGCGCTTGCAATAAAGCGATACGCAAGAAGGAGTCACTGTGAATCAACGAAACATCGCCAAATTCCTGCTGGTTTCCGCTTCGTTCCTGACCCTGGAAGTGAGCGTCGCCCGTGCCGATGAACTGGCACGCGACAAGACGGCCGAACCGACCCCGGTGAGTTCCACCGTGAGTTCTCCCGTTACGCCGCAGCGTTACGAAGGCCCGCTCGACCAGCGCACGATCGATCCGCGCGAATTCCAGCGCCGCTGATGCGGCCTGAACAACGTTGAGCGCGCCGCCACAAGGCGGCACGCTCTGCCCCCTCCGGGCGCCACCTCGCAAGGTCGGCGCCCTTTCTTTTTCCTCTTTTTTTCCCGATACCGGCGTCGGCGTCTTCTCTGTAATCTCTTGTAATGGGAGTGAGAGGGTTAGTATTTCCAAAATATTCATAATCTACGCAATAATATTGCGCAGATGACGAAAATAGTGGGGGGGAAGTGTCAAAATTGGAACTCGACAAGATCGATCGCCGAATTCTGGCCTTGCTGCAAGGCAATGGCCGGCTATCCAATCTCGAGATCGCCGAACAGGTCCGCCTGTCGCCGAGCCCATGCCTGAGGCGCATTCGCCGGCTCGAGGAAGCCGGCGTCATTCGCGGGTATGTCGCGCTGCTCGAGCCCACGCGTCTCGGCCTTGGGCTGCTCGCCTACGTGAACGTGCGCCTGGACAAGCGGCATCCGGGCGACGGGCAGGGAGGGTCGGTGATCGAGCACTTCCGCAACGTGGTCGATTCCTGGACCGAAGTCGTCGGCTGTTATGCGATGGCGGGCGACATGGATTATCTGCTGCGCGTGCATGTGCGGGACATGGCGCACTTTTCCCGCTTCATGCAGACGAATCTGCTTGTGCACCCGAGCGTGGTCGACGTAAAGACGAGCTTCGTGCTCGACCAGCTCAAGGAAACGACAGCGCTGCCGCTACCGTGACAAGACGCGTCTCGCCATTGTGACGGGAACAAAAAAACCCGGCCATCCAGCCGGGTTTTCTTTTTTGCCGCGTCGAATCGGGCAGGCCGCGGTTCAGGCGGCGCGCTGATTCGGCAGCAGAGCGCCGAACAGGCGACGCACATTGCGAAGCTGGCGCTTGATGGCGTAGTCGAAGGCGGCGACTTGTTCCTGCATCATCTCCGAGAGCATCGATTGCGTGTCGGCCGGCGGCAGGCTCAGGTAGCCGTCCGCTTCGCCGTATGCGAAATTGATCTGCATGCCGGCCTTTTTCGCGATACGCATCATGCGGGCGTTTCGCGACAGGCAGTGCATGTAAAGCGTGTCGACGCGCTTGTTACGGCAGTGGATGGCAGCCCGCTCGAAAAGTCGCGAGCCGATACCGCGACCGCGAGCGGATTCGAGTACCGAGACGCCGAACTCCGCGACGCGACCGTTCTTGCCTTCCGGCAACTGGGCAACATGGGCCACGGCAACGAGCGCCAGATGGTCGTCGTAGACGCCGAAAACACTGTCGCGAGCAAAGTCGAGGCTGGCAACGTAGCGCGTGATGATGTCGTCGGAGACGGCCTGGCCGAAGCGCAGCAGGCGGTCTTCTTCGCCGAGCGCCAGGAAATGGCGCTGGAGACGGTGAATATCGCCGGACGTCAATTCACGAATCAGCACGCTCGACCGCTCGTTGGCGGCAACCGTCGCGCGTGCGACGTCGGGCGTGTGGTTCGGGGCAGTCATGGCGTATTCCTTGAGTATTCTTTAGTGCGTCGACTGGATTGTGCGACGCAAAAGAATTATACCCGAACGGCTAGGTAAAAACCCTAGGAATCGTGCGATGCCGTTGGAGGAAAAGGCCTAAGTCGCTGAAGAGTGGCGTCTTTTCTGGGTTTGTGTGGCGGCACCTTCGACCGCGAGGTTGTTGCGAGGCAACAAAAAAGGGCGGAAATCCCGCCCTTTTTTGTGAGTGTGTGCTCACCTCATTTTCGAGAGCGGCTTCGGCGTCACGTTCTCGTGGGCAGCACGGCAGCAGGAATGGCGGCCTCGATGCCATCCGGCAGCGGAGTGGCGAGACCGTGCTCGAGCACGGCGATGACTTCGTTGGCGAAATCGCGGTAACGCATGCGTCCACCCGGCTTGAGCCATGTGAACGTCCAGTTGATCATGCCGAACAGCATCATCGTGAGCGCCGTCTGGTTGTGCCTGGCCACCCGATCGGGGAACGCTCGCGCGAGCTGGCGTGCGAAGGCGGCCACCACATCGCGTTGCCGGTTCAGCACGATCTCCCGTTGCTCGTCGTTGAGGAACTTCACGTCGTTGAGCAGCGCGATGTGCCGCGTCTGCGACGTTTCGTACTCATCGAGGAAAGCGCGAATCAGCTCATGGAACGTGTCGCGCTCGGAGAGACCGCGGCGCTGGCCGAGCGCCTCGACCTCGGTGACGATGAGCATCAGCCGCTTGGTGTAGCGCTCGAGCAAATCGAACAGAATGGCGTCCTTGCTCGCGTAGTAATGATAGAGGCGGGCCTTCGACGTGCCGCACGCGGCGGCCAACTCGGACATCGAGGTGCTCGGGTAGCTCGCGCGGGCGAACGCCTCGGCCGCGACATCGAGAATCTGTTCGCGCTGCGATTCGTGATCGGGCGCTTTGGTACGTGCCATAAACGGGGGTTACTCCAGTCGTAGATCGCACGCGGCGGCAGCTGTCGTGTCGCCGCGCAATGCGAGCCGGCCTGCCGCACCGAGCTCGCGGCAGCGCCACAGCAGAAAACTGTCGGTCGCAAAAAAACCTTCGATGCGGGGCATGGTCTCGCCGAGAAAGGCCGCCATCGGGGTCCAGGCAACGGGCGCCAGGGTCAGCAACTGATCGTCGATCTCGGCGAACGTTGCGCCCTCGAATGTGTTGTGCACCCAGCGACGCACTTGCGTATTCACTTGCTTGAGCGCGCGCCATTCGAGCGAAAGGCGGCCGATGCGCAACAGCGAGATCGGGGCGATGCGCGCGAACCGTTCGGCGAGCACGTCCGGGGCGTACATGCCCACGCTGGTGCGCCGCTCAGGGCCTTGCGCCGTGCCCGGGCCGCTCAGATCGGCACTGCGCAGCACGATTTCGTTGAGTCGGGCGGGCGTGTTTCGCAGCATGAACGATACGCGGCGAAGCGCAAGCTGATCCGACGCACTGTCGCCATGCCAGCACACCACGGCACTTTCCGTGGGGCCGCCTTCGGCCAGGCGCTGCAGCGACGCCAGTTCCTCGCGCAACTCGCTGGCGTAATCCCGGTTCGCCGACGGCATCACCCGCTGCCAGAACGCCGCGCGCTGACGCTCGTTCTCGTCGATCTCGCGCAACGGACCGACGGCCAGGTCGTCTCGCAGGACAAGCACGGGGTCGGCGCGGTGCGCCAGCGCCATTGCCGCGCGCAACTGCTGCGCGGCAATATCGCCACAGACGACATGGATGGTATTCATGCCCGGTAGTTTACGGTATTCCCGCAACCTCGGGTTGACGCTCCCGTCATGACGGCAATCACAGGCAATAGCAGGCGATAACAGACAATCACCGCGCGGAACCGGATCATTCGCGGGACTTCGACCCGGCGGATGCGACGGTGCCGCGGTGTTGCCTCAGTATCGCCCCCGCATTCGCGCGCCGCGGCAATCCGCGTCACACGGGGCCTGGGCTTCGACGGGGCGCGGTCGGCGGCCGTGGCCGCCCGCCATCCGCGCCACCGCCGGGTCCTCGCCGATCAGCGCTCGTCGTAGCTGACCACGACGCGCTCGGTGAGCGGGCGGGCCTGGCACGTCAGCACGAAGCCTTGCTCGACTTCGTAGTCTTCCAGCGTGTAGTTCTTGTCCATGGCGACTTCGCCTTCGAGCACCTTGGCGCGGCACGTGCAGCACACGCCGCCCTTGCAGGCGTACGGCAGCGACAGGCCGGCGGCCAGGCCGGTATCGAGGATGCTCTGGCCCTCGTACGGCTGGCGCAGACGACGCTCCTTGCCGTCCATCACCACGACCAGCTCGGCCATCGGCGTATCGTCGGTGATCACGACCGGCTTCACGCCGGCTTGGGGCGAGGGCACGCCGAAGCGTTCGACATGGATCTTTTCCTTGGCAACGCCCGCGGCGGCCAGCGCGGCCTCGGCGGCGTCCATCATCGGCCCCGGACCGCAAATGAAGGCTTCATCGATGCTCGACGGTGAAATGAGCGTCTCGAGGAAAGCGGCGCACTTGTCCTGATCCAGCAGGCCGTTGAACAACTCGACTTCCTGTGCTTCGTCCGAGAGCACGTGATACAGGCGCAGACGGCCGAGATACGTGTTCTTCAGATCCTCGAGGGCTTCGGCGAACATGATCGCGGGTACCGAGCGGTTGCCGTAGACCAGCGTGAACTGGCTGTTCGGCTCGGTGGCCAGCGTGGTCTTGATGAGCGCGAGCATCGGCGTGATGCCAGACCCGCCGGCGAAGCCCACGTAATGCTTGGCCTGCTCGGCCGACAAACGGGTGAAGAAGCGGCCGTCCGGCGTCATCACGTCGATTTGCTGGCCCGGCTTCAGTTGATCGTTGGCGAAGTTCGAAAACTTGCCGCCCGGTACGCGTTTGATGCCCACCCGCAGCTCGCCCGTGGCCTCGTAGTCGGGCACGCCAACGCAGATTGAGTAGGAACGACGGGCTTCTTCGCCGTCGATCTCGGTCTTGAGCGTGAGGAACTGGCCTTGCGTGAAGCGATACGCGTCGCGCAGCGCCTCGGGCACCGTGAAGGCGATGGAGATGGCGTCGGCGGTCTCGGGACGGATTTCGCGAATGGTCAGCGAATGGAATTGCGGTGTCGTCATCGTGGGCTTCCTTACCGTCCGGGCGCGGGTGGCGACAATCGAAGTGTCGGCATCGTTACGCGCGAAGCGGGATCAGTCGGGTCAATCGGATCAGTCGGATCAATCGGGTCAATCAGTAGGGCTTGAAGTAGTCGAACGGCTCCCGGCAAGCGCGGCAACGGTAATGTGCCTTGCAGGCGGTCGAGCCGAAGGCCGAGACCACTTCCGTGTCGTGCGACCCGCAGTGGGGGCACGGCACACCGTCTTTCGGTCGGCCGTAGAACGTGATCTTGCGCGGGGCGTCCGCGGCCACCGCATGCGCCCCCGTGGGGGGAGCGATGCCGTAGCCGCGCAGTTTTTCGCGCGCTTCGGGGCTGATCCAGTCCGTCGTCCATGCGGGGGCGAGCACGGTCGTGATGCGCCACGGGCCGAGACCCGCGCGCGTCATGGCCGCCTCGATGTCCTCGGCGATCTGCTGCATCGCCGGGCATCCCGAGTACGTGGGCGTGATCACGATCTCGAAGGCCGTGTCGCCGGCGTCGTTGGTCACGACGCGCACATCGCGCAGAATGCCGAGTTCCCGAATCGACACGACCGGGATCTCCGGGTCGGGCACCGATTCGAGCGTTTGCCATGCGAGCGCCAGCGACGCGTCCGATGCCGGCGTCAGCACGTCGGGCGCAACGGGGGGCGTAAGCGGCAGGGTCATGGTCGTATCCGTCAGCATGATGTGCGCGCGTGGCTTACCAGCTCGCGCCGGGGTGCTGGCGTGCCAGTCCCTGCATCTCGCCGAGCAGGTAGCTCATGTGCTCGGAGTGACGGCCGAACTTGCCCGTGCTCTCGAACGCACCATCGACCGGGGCGCTGAGCGTGGCTTCGGCGAGCGCGTCGTTCACGGTGGCTTGCCAGGCGTCCTTGAGCGAGGCCATCGCCACGCCGGTACCGGCGGCGGCCACGGCGTCCTCGAGCGGGTCGCGCTTGAAGATTTCGTTCATGTACGGCACGAGGTAATCGAGCGCGTCCTGCGCGCGGCGATGCGATTCCTCGGTGCCATCGCCGAAGCGCACGAGCCAGTCGCGGGCGTGGTGCAGGTGGTAGTGCGCTTCCTTGACCGACTTCGCGGCGATCGCGGCGAGTTCGGCGTCGTTCGAACCGGCGAGCGCTTGCCACACTTCGACCATGAGGGCCGAGTAGAGGAAGTTGCGCACGATGGTCACGGCGTAGTCGCGCTCGGCGGCGGTCGTGCCGGCCGTCGGGCCGTAATGGGGCAGCTCGACGAGCGTCCAGTTGCGGAAGGCGAATTCATCGCGCCAGAAGGCGTAGTCGTCCTCCTGCTTGGCGATGCCGGTAAGTTCCGCTTCGACCTTGGCGGCGTGCTGATACAGCATGCGTGCCTGACCGATGAGATCGAGGCTCAGGTTGGTGAGCGCGATGTCTTCTTCCAGCACGGGGCCGTGACCGCACCATTCCGCATTGCGCTGACCGAGGATCAGCGCGTTGTCGGCGAGGCGCAGCAAGTAGGACAGGTGTTCCTGCGTCGGTTTCATGTTCTGGGGTCTCGCATGGGGCGCGCGGGCGCGCCGCCGCTTACATGTGGTTCACTTCTTCCGGCAGCTGGTAGAAGGTCGGATGGCGATAGATCTTGTCGGCGGCCGGGTCGAACAGTTCGCCCTTGTCTTCCGGCGCGGACGCGGTGATGGCGGCCGACGGCACGACCCAGATGCTCACGCCTTCCTGGCGGCGGGTGTAGACGTCGCGCGCCATGCGCAGCGCCATCTCGGCGTCGGCGGCGTGCAGGCTGCCGCTGTGCTTGTGCTCGAGGCCCATCTTGCTGCGCACGAACACTTCCCAGAGGGGCCATTCCTTGTTGCTTGCTTGCGTCATGATCGTTCCTGATGTCTTGTGAGGGCTGCGTGGCTTGGGTGCGAGCCGCTCACGCGGCCTGCTTGTCGGCGCGGCGACGCTGCTTTGCGGCGTGTGCCAGGGCGGCTTCGCGTACCCAGGCGCCTTTTTCGTGGGCGGCCACGCGGGTGCCGACACGTTCCTTGTTGCACGGGCCGTCGCCGCCGACCACGCGCCAGAATTCGGCCCAGTCGATCTCGCCGTAGTCGTGCGCCTTGCGCGCCTCGTTCCACGTCAGATCCGGGTCGGGGAAGGTCACGCCGAGCACACGGGCCTGTTCGACGGCGGCGTCGACGAATTTCTGGCGCAGATCGTCGTTCGAGATGCGCTTGATGCCCCACTTCATGGTCTGGGCGCTGTGGATCGAGTCCTTGTCGCTCGGGCCGAACATCATCAGCACCGGCCACCACCAGCGGTTCACTGCCTCCTGCACCATGTCGCGCTGGGCTTGCGTGCCGTTCATCATCGCGAGGAGGGCGTCGAAGCCCTGGCGCTGGTGGAACGATTCCTCCTTGCATACGCGGATCATGGCGCGTGCATAGGGGCCGTACGAACAGCGGCACAGCGGCACCTGGTTCATGATGGCGGCGCCGTCGACCAGCCAGCCGATCACGCCGACATCGGCCCATGTGAGGGTCGGGTAATTGAAGATGCTGGAGTACTTGGCCTTGCCCGAGTGAAGCGCATCGATCATTTCGTCGCGCGACGAGCCGAGCGTTTCGGCGGCCGAATACAGGTACAGACCGTGACCGGCTTCATCCTGCACCTTGGCGAGCAGAATGGCCTTGCGCTTCAGGCTCGGCGCGCGCGAGATCCAGTTGCCTTCCGGCAGCATGCCGACGACTTCCGAATGGGCGTGCTGCGAAATCTGGCGCACGAGCGTCTTCCGGTACTCGGCCGGCATGTAGTCCTGCGGCTCGATCTTCTGATCGGCGGCGATGCGCGCGTCGAAGCGGGCGTGTTGCTGCTGCTCCGCCTCGCTCAGGGCGCGCACGCCCTTGGGGCTGTTGCCGGCCAGGTCGATGGCTTGCGTATACATAGAGGAAGGCCTCCGCGACATGTGGGGATATGCATCGCATTATAAACCGACCGGCCGGTCGGTCAATAAATGTTTTCCATGATATGGCCGATGCGATCCATTCCGTTGGTCGGAGCGTTCCCGTCGGGGCGTTCCCGCCGCGGGGGCATGGAACGTGACGCCAACGCCAGTTACATATCGGTTGCCCTCGGGGAGGCGCCGAGCTTCGAGAGGGGGCAATCCATCGAATTTCAATTTTCAAACGGGGGAGAAGGGCATTGATTTCCACAGGAAACGTATCGCCGCGACGGACAGAAGCGGCATCCAGGGTCGAGATCGGACAGACGGCGCATGCCGCCAGTGCGGCTGCGACAGGCGCTGCGCTGTCCTTCCTGGGGCGCGCACTCGAATTGAACGCGGCCGCCAAACTTTCCCCGGTGCCCGAATTCTTTCGCATGGCCGGGCGCGCCGCATCCGGCAATCATCCAGAAATCAGGCTGCATCCGGCCTTTTCCGCATTGTTTGAAAATCCCGGCGAGCGGACCGGTGAGACGCTGACAACGAACAAATCCAAGGTGCTGACGTTGATGGCGGTCTTGCACGACCCGCGTTGCGTGAATCCCAACAATGGCGAGGTCCGTCCGACCTATACACAGTCAGTGATTGACTCGCTCGGTCGCCAGCACGGGCTTCGCACGCAGGATGTGACAGTGGGCGAGGGCGTTGTGTTCAGCCCGAACGACGACACCTTGACGTTTCCCGGGGAGCCGCCTCTCGCGCTGGCCGGCATGCCGAGTCGCGTGATCGCGGCCCGGGAAGCGGCGATGGCGCGTCAGCCGAAGGCGCTGGCCTCCGATTTGAATACTTTGGTCCCGAAGCGCGACCCGGCCATCGGGGAACTGCAGGAATTGGCGTTGGGCGATATGCACGGGAACGTCCAGTTGTTGCTTTTTCAACTCGTCGGCGCCGGTGTGTTGAAAATCAACAACGAAGACATTTGGCTCCGGTGCATGAGCGCCTTGCAAGGATCGTCGAAGCACACGCCTTTCGGTCCGGGCGGCCAGTCCGTCGCTTCTCTGGACGACCGAGCGGCGGAATCGCTGAAGGAGAACGCGGAGCAGTTCAAGTTCCTTCTGTCCAGGGCCGTGGCTGCGGGGGACAATGCTGCCGCAGGGCTGGTGCTGTTGGGCGATCTGCTCAACGATCGTGGGCACAATGATTATTGCATGCTCTCGGCGATTGGCGTTCTGCGCAACATGGGCATCGACACGACCGTGATTGTCTCGAATCACGATGTCGAGTTCCTTCGGATCTACGATCGCGTGAAGTCGCTTCCGGGGACCGAGTCCTGGGGCAGCAAAGTCACGGAAATGAACAATTCGAACGTACTGCGGCTTAAACACGACTCGCTCGATTCGATGATTGCGATGATGGATCATGGCGACGCCGAAGAGCGCCTGCTTTATCGCAACGCGCTTATCGACATGGTGGAGAACACCTACCTCAAGTCCACGAAAATGCTCGCATGCAGTCGCGACGATGCGGCCTATTACACGCATGGCGCGGGGCTCAGGCTGGTGACCGACGCGAATGAACGAAACGCAGGTGTTGCCGATGACAGCATCAGCTTTGGCGACAAGGTGACGATGATCAACCAGACGTGTTTGCCGGTGGCGCTGGAGAGCACCGACGCGTTTGACCGGACGTTTCTCACGGCAGAAGGTCACAGCCAGATGTCGGCGGATAATCGTACCGAAGAGAACTTCAACGCCGATGTGCTGGCCGCCACCGCGCTGGCGTGGGGGCACGGGGTCTCAGGGCACGGGGCAGCGCGAGTCGATCAGTTGTATTCCCGCCTGTCCGACGATTTCGCATTGGCGGATCAGTTCCGCCGGAACATTCATGGACACACGCCGTACGGGCCTGACGAGACGTTGTGCCTGGACGTGCTTCGGGAGCAGATTCACGAATTGCCCGCGGTAATGGCGCAACAGGGGCGCCCGGCAATGGTTGGGGCATTCGTCCGGAACTATTTGGACAATGCGGACCGACTCGACGGAAAAGTCCTGCTCAATGCCCTTGGCCTTCTCATGCGGGTAATGCAGTCCACCGGCGCAATGGCAGAGGAGGAAACGCCGGGCGAAGCGGTGATCACGCATCTGTCGCAACGTCTGAATGTTGGTGTTTCCGACAACGTGGCGAAGTTCCTGCGGCAATTCGATCTCGAGAGCGAAAGGATCAACGAAGCGTTCCGCGACGGTGGGAACCATGCCGACGAGATCGGGAATGTGTTGGAAGACTTCGACAGGATGCCGTCAGGGGGCTATTCGCTGTTCGAGATCAACTTTGCGGTCGACCGATTTGTGGGACTCGCGCTGAAGCATGGGCTGATTCAGCAGGGCTCCGATGAAACTCAGCCGACGTCGTTTTCGAAACAGCTCGAAGCAAAAGGGTTCTCATTTTCGGAGACAACCGCCACGGCGCTTGATGCCTTGCAAGGGCAACGGGCCAGTGACGCAGGCGTGATCGACGCACAAAATTGCCTGCGCGCCGACGTGGAGGCGCGCAATGTGATGCGAACGCGCTTCGCGAACCTCGACAAAATGCGCTTTTACAACTCGCTTGACGGCAACAAAGGGAAGTTGGTGTTCGAGACCGATCACGAGGGGCACCAAACGAACGTGGCGAAGCGGATAAAGAATGAAGACTTCCCTGGCGACGCCGGGCCGTCTCCCGTCGGATACTTTGCTTACGAAAAGACCGCACTGGAGAGGCAAGTCTTTGCCATTCCGGCCGGTGTCCCGATCTCGTTCTACCAATGACGGGTTGATGGACATGGAGGCAGGCCTCGGCTTCTCGCGGGAAACCAATGATCTGCGCGTCGGCAGGCCGCCTTTCCATGTCCAATCCTCTGACTACGTGATTGGACGCCAAATCGCCGCGCCACCCAAACCGGGGAGAGGTCGCCCGGGCGTATCAACGCCCGGGCGTCTCGCAACGGCGCGTGGTTTCAGAAGTCCCAGATCACCGGGACCCAGCGATAGGCCTCGCCGTTGCGGGCAATCCGTCCCACCGATGGGAACGGCAGATGTGACGCCACGAGCAGGCCACGGTTCTGCGCGAGTTCCTCGAACAGGCCGATGCGAACGCGCGTCGACGCTTCCGGATCGTGCTCGAAGCCGTTCTGCCAGTCGGGATGGTCGAAGCCCACCGGGAACATGGCGTCTCCCGCGAAGGTCAGGCGTTCGTCACCCGACACGAGATCGACCACGCTGTGCCCGGGCGTATGGCCGCCCGTGATGCGAACGATCACGCCCGGCGCAACTTCATGCGTGTCCTCAAACATATGCAGTTGTTCACGGTACTCGTTGTAGAAGCTTGTCGCCGTCGTGCGCAGCACGGCAGGCACCGGCGTCGGCATGACGGTGTGGGAGAAGTCCGGCGACGTCCAGAACGCGACTTCGGTCGCCGAGACGTGGATACGCACGTCCGGGCGCAAGCGCGACTTGACCTCGGGGACCAGCAGTCCGCCCACGTGATCCATGTGCATGTGGGTGACGATGATGTCGGTGACGTCCTCCAGCGCGATGCCCGCCGACTGGAGGCGCTGCGGAAACTGACCCGCGCGCGGGAAACCCGGGAATTGCCCGCCCAGACCGGCATCGACGAGGATGGTCTGACGGCCGCTGCGAACCACCATCACGTTGAGCGGCCAGTCGAAGGCGTCCGGCGGCATGTACATGCTGTCGAGCCACGCGGCCAGGTCTGGCGCGGCCACGTTGGTCGCCATGGTCGAGGTCGGCAGCGGCAGCACGCCGTCGCTGATCACCATCGCTTCGATGGTGCCGACGCGCAGTGCGTAGCGGGAAGGCACCAGATCGACGGGGCCGTTGTCGCTGGCAAACAGCGTGTTGACGGTGGTGGACATCGTATGTCTCCTGAAGAGCGGTCGGCGCTGCCGACCGAGTGCGGTTTCGTGGAAGCCCTTGAGTGAAGAGCGCGTGAGAGGCATCGTAGGCAGGGGATCGCGAGGGCGGTAGGTACCCCCGAGGAAGCTTGCTGTTGCGTCGCAGACACCAATGCCGTGGCCCCGCGCGGGCGGTGCATGCTTGTCGGCGCGCATGCGCTGCGGCAGAATGAGTCGCCCGCCGCTTTTCCGCCTCTGGCGTTCGCCATGACATGACCGACTCCCTGACCCTCTTCGAATGCCACCGTCCTCGCCTGCATGCGATCGCATACCGCATGCTGGGCGCCGTGGCGGAGGCGGAAGACGTGGTGCAGGAAGCCTGGCTACGCTGGTACGGCACCGATCGCCTCGCCGTGCAGAACGCCGAGGCGTGGCTCGTGGCCATCACCACGCGCTTGTCCATCGACCGCCTGCGTGCCGCGAAGGCTGAGCGCGAGCATTACACGGGGGTCTGGTTGCCGGAGCCGATGTTGATGTCCGCGCCATCGACGCCCGAGCAGGACCACGAGCTTGCCGACGATGTTTCCGTGGCGTTCCTGTACATGCTCGAGCGCTTGTCGCCCGACGCCCGGGCGGCCTTCCTGATGCGCGACGTGTTCGACGCCGACTATGAGGACATTGCCCAGACGCTGGGCAAGACCCCCGCCGCCGTGCGCCAACTCGTCAAGCGCGCCCGCCAGCAATTGCGCGAAGGCACGCCGCGCGAGGCGGTGCCGCGCGCCACGTTGCACCGCCTGTTGCTCGCCTTTGCCGACGCCATGCAGCGCAGCGACTTCCGCGGCCTGCACGCCCTGCTGAGCGACGACGCCGAGTTGATCGGCGACGGCGGCGGCAAGGTTGGCAGCTTCAGCAGCCTCATCGGCGGCAAACGCCTCGCGCAACTGTTCTACGCGGGCAAGCGGCGGTTTCGCGACGCCCTGCGCATCGAAGTGCTTCAGGTCAACGGCCAATGGGCGCTGCTGCGTTTCGTCGACGAGAAGCTGGAATCCGTGCAGTCGTACGAGACCGATGGCACGCGCTTCACCCGCATCCTGGTGCAACGCAATCCCGACAAGCTGGCCCGTATCGCCGCCCTGACGGAGCGGCGCTGACGCAGGTGTCGCCTCGGTGACCCGATGCTTTGGTGCCTGGTGGGCAACATGATGATCCCCTGCGCGAGACTACCGCCGCAGTGTGCCGGCTCCTACGATGAGGACCTCATCCACCTTGCCGAGGACACGCCATGTTGAAGATGAAATGGGGACCACTGCTTGTCGCGGCCGGTGCAATGCTGAGCCCGATCGCTCACGCCGCACCGCCGCAACCGATCGTGACCGAACTGATGGACAAGGCGCTGCCGGACATGCCCGGCAAGGACGCGCTGATGCTCACTGTCGACTACCCGCCCGGTGCTGCGGATCCGATCCATCGTCACAATGCCCATAGCTTCGTGTACGTGCTCGAAGGCAGCATCGTGATGCAGGTCCGGGGTAGCAAGGAAGTCACGCTCACGGCCGGCCAGACGTTCTACGAAGGTCCGGGCGACATCCACACCGTGGGCCGCAACGCCAGCCAGACCAGGCCTGCCCGGTTTCTGGTGGTGCTGATCAAGCCGCAGGGCGCACCCGCACTGATTCCGGCCAAGTGAGACTTTCTCGATAACCCCCTGTCACCACAGTTCTCTTGCACGCCATGCCGGGCGTGCTTCCTGGACGGCGTTTCCCTACGAAACGCCGTTTTTTTTGGCTTGATGTCACAGAACGCTCGGCTGGGCCGTCTTATCAGCAGGAACAACCACTGTGGCGCACTCACCATGTCGACACCTTCATCTGCCCCTGCCTCTGCCGCTACGCAGCCCTCCCGGTGCGCGGATTCGCTGGCCGACAGCTTTGCGACAAGCTATGCCGGCGTCGTCGCCTTCATCGCGGTTGCCACCGAGGGCAACTTCGCCAAGGCGGGCGACCGTCTTGGTATCGGCCGCTCGGCGATCAGCCGCAGCGTTCAGAAGCTCGAAGACCAGCTCGGCACACGGCTCTTCGTGCGCACCACGCGCAGCACTTCGCTGAGCGCCGAAGGCCGGCGTTTCTATGAGCGGTGCCAGCCGGGCGTGGAGCGAATCATTCAGGCCATGGACGACATGCGGGAGCTGCGCGAGGGGCCGCCGTCGGGCCGGCTTCGCATCTGCTCGACGGTCGGTTTCGGGCGGAAGATCGTGGCCCCGCTGCTCCACGGGTTTCGCGAAGCGAATCCGAACATCTCGATCGAGCTGGTGCTCGACGACGGCCCCACCGACTTCGCCACGGACCGCATCGACGTATCGTTCCGCAACGGTCGCATGGAAGACAGCCGGGTCATCGCCAAGAAAGTGATTCCCATGCAGATGATGCTGTGCGCGTCACCCGGTTATGTCGCCGAGCGCGGCCTGCCCACGAGCGTCGACGAGATTGCGAATCACCGCTGTGTGAACTTCCGACTGGCGTCGGGACGCGTTTTCGAATGGGAATTCAAGTCGGGCGGGCAACTGCGCAAGCTGTCGCCTAACGCCTCGCTGACCTTCAACGACGCGGACCTGGTCCTGCAATCGGTGCTGGACGGGCACGGCCTTGCGCAAATGGCGGCGTATCAGGTTTGCGACCACCTGCGCGCAGGCCGACTGGTTTCCTGTCTGCCGCAATATGCGCCCGATGATCGGGGGCACTTCATGTGCTTCCTGAGCCGCCAGCATCTGCCGGCCCGCATCCGTGTGTTCATTGACTACATGACGGAGCACATCCGGGCGATGGACCTGCAAATCCTGGACAACCCCGTGGTGAAGGCGGCGTAGGCGACCGCCCCCCGGCGAGTTATTGGGTCAGGCCCAGCATGCTGAGCGCGCCGTGAAAGCACGCTGCATAGCCTGCCGCGAATAGTTGCTCGGGGTTCGTGCCGCCCCCGGACCCTCCCAGCTCGACCGGCAGGCGAAGGTTCACGAACAGCTCGCCGTCGTCGGACGCAGCGATGCCGGAGGCGCGACCATGCGCGGCCTCCCCGCCGTGTACCGTCACGCTCGTGGCGTACAGGGGGTGAAAGTCCCTGCCACGGTACTTGTCCAGAAGACTGGGAGGGGGAGGCCGCAGTTTGCTCATGTCACGTCCAGGTGAGGGCCGCGAGTTCAATCGTTCGCGCGGCTGAACCAGGTGTCGAAGTCGATCTTGCCCAAACGCGGGCTGGCGCCGGGTACCAGCGTGTCATCGTCGAGCACGGCGCCGAAATAGCGCGCGCCCGGATCCGCCTGCACGGTGCGGTTATCGCCGATTTTGCGCATGTAGCATTGCGCCAAGTCGGCCAGCCGCAAGCGCTGCGGGCCGGCAACTTCGACGATACCGTTGACCGGGGCGCCGAGCGCGGCGTCGGCCACGGCGATCGCCACGTCGTCGGAGGCGATCGGCTGCACGAAAGCCGTCGAGAGCTGCACCTGGTCGCCTTGCAAGCCCGATTGCACGATGCTGCCCAGAAATTCGAAGAACTGGGTGCAATGAACGATGGTGTAGGGAATGCCGCCCTGATCGATCAACGCTTCCTGCGCGATCTTGGCGCGGAAATAGCCACTCTCGGCCAGACGCTGCGTGCCTACGACCGACAGCGCGACGTGATGACGAACACCGGCCCGGGTTTCCGCGGCGAGCAGGTTTCGCGTCGACGTCTGGAAAAACGTCAGTACGGCCTCGTCTTCGAACGAGGGCGAGTTGGCCACGTCGACCACGGTGTCGACCCCGACGAGTGCGTCGTCCAGGCCTTCGCCGGTGATTGTGTTCACGTTCGTGGCAGGTGATGCCGCGATGGCCTCGTGACCGCGTTCGTTCAGTACTTTGACGAGTTTCCTGCCGATCAGGCCGGTGCCTCCGATGACGAGGATTTTCATGGATGCCCTCAGCTCAGGTTGGCCTTGTCCAGACCGTAGGCTTTGTCGGCCGAACCGGGCACGGTCCGAAAGCCCACGTTCAGACGGTTCCAGCCGTTAATCGCCATGATGGCGAAGCTCAGATCGGAAATTTCCTTCTCGGAGAGCTGGCTGCGTACGCGCTCGTAGACTTCGTCGGACACGCCTTGTGCGCCGAGCGTGGTCAGCGCTTCGGTCCAGGCGAGGCAGGCACGCTCGCGCGGCGAGAATTCAGTCGACTCGCGCCAGATGGCGACGTGATGCAGGCGCAATTCACGCTCCCCGTGAATCTTGGCTTCCTTGACATGCATGTCAAGGCAAAAGCCGCAGCCGTTGATCTGGGACGCGCGGATATCGATGAGGTCCAGGATCGATTGCTCGATGGCGCTCGACTTCAGGAGCATGCCGAATTCGATGAACTTCTTGAATAGTTCGGGCGATTGGGCGAAAGCGTTCAGACGTTGACTCATGATGGCTACCTCGATGGGTTGACGCGTCCCGCCGATACCTGGCGAGAGTGGCGCATGTTTGAACAACGACTGAATCGTAGGCTTGCCTGCCCGACAGCAGAAGACCTCGACGAGGGAGCATCGTGTTGCACCAATGACAACAATCGCGCAACCGCATGTCGTGCCTCCCCTCGGGGCATAGCGCACGCACACCAGGCGCATCGCCTCGCCAGCGAATGCCCCCCGAATTGCCGGAGGCCGGCTCCCGGCACCGTTTTGCTATACTGCGAACGATTCTCATTTGCATAAACGATGCCTGTGCCGCTGAGCCTTTTCGGCCGCACCTGGCCCGGGACAGGAGGGGCGCATGCCCGCCGACGACACGCTGCCGCCCGATACCACGCTTACCACGCTTACCACGCTTCGCGGCCTCTACAACGATCATCACGGCTGGCTGCATGGCTGGCTTCAGCGAAAGACCGGCTGCTCGCACCGCGCGGCCGACCTTGCGCACGACACGTTCGTGCGTATGCTGGAGCGCGATCCGCCGCGACGGCTGGCGTCGCCGCGCGCGTTCATCACGACCGTAGCCCAGCGGGTGCTTTACAACTTCTGGCGTCGCGAGCAGATCGAGCGCGCGTATCTGGACGCACTGGCACAGCAGCCCGAGTCGCTCGTACCGTCGCCCGAGGAGCGCGCCGTGGTGCTCGAGACACTCCTCGAGATCGATCGGTGTCTCGACGGCCTGCCGCCCCTCGTCAAACGCGCCTTCCTGCTCGCCCAACTCGACGGCCTCACCCAGGGGGAAATCGCCGACACACTCGGCATCTCGCTGGCGACGGTGAAACGTCATCTGGTGCGTGCCGGCACACAGTGCTTCTTCGCGATGGAGGCTTCATGACGCCGGTGCGCGCGGGCGGATTCGATGCCGGGGTTGCGCGACAGGCCGTTGAATGGTGGGTGACGCTGCATGCCGACGACGCCACCGACGCGCTTCGCGCGGCCTGCTTGCGCTGGCGCGAGGCGCACCCGGAACACGCACGCGCCTGGCAGCACATCGAGAACGCCGAACGCCGCATGCGTCATATGTCCGGCACGCTCGGTGCGTCCGTGGCGCAGGCGGCGTTGAATGCACCCCGCTCGCGCGGTCGCCGCCTGGCGGTGAAGGCACTCGTGGGCGTGCTGTTCGTGGGCACCGGCGCCTGGGTCGCCGGCGATCCACCGGCCGTGCAGTGGTGGCGCGCCGACGTCCGTACCGGAGCGGGCGAGCGTCGCACCCTGCAACTGGCCGACGGCACCACGCTCGTGCTCAATACCCGCAGCGCCGTGCGGCTGACGATGGCCGGGGGCGTGCGGCGCATCACGCTCGTCGACGGTGAAATCATGGTGAGCACCGGCAAGGACGCCGCTCATGTGCCGCCGCGCCCGCTCATCGTCGCGACGGCGCTGGGCACGCTATCGCCGATGGGCACGCGGTTCTCGGTGCGACAAGCGCCGCAGGCCGACGGCGCGACCGTGCAGGTGTTCGAAGGCGCGGTGCGCGTGGCGGCCAGGGAAGCGTCGGCGCCATCGGGGGCGCCGGGTGCCGCCGCCGCACGCATCGTACGTGCGGGCGAACAGGCGAGCTTCACCGCCGACGGCGTGAGCCCCGCCACGCCGCTGACATCAGGCGACGGTGCGTGGACGGAGGGCATGCTCGTCGCCGTGGACATGCGCCTCGATGTCTTCCTCGCCGAACTGTCGCGCTATCGCCGTGGCTACTTGCGCTGCGATCCGGCCGTGGCGGCGCTGCGAGTGTCCGGGACCTATCCGCTGGGCGATACCGACGCCGTGCTCGCTGTGTTGCCTCACGCGTTACCCGTGTCAGTGGCCTCGGTAACACGCTATTGGGTCAGCGTCGGGCCGCGCAGCTGAAATGCCGCCGCGTGCGCTCGGCATTTTTCTTCCCTGAATGGGCACATGTTTGAGCTGTTTCGCAGGTCTCGCGTGACAAGGGGAGTGAACCCCCTCTTTCCGTTGCCTGAACCAGACCTCTGCGAGACTTTTCATCATGGCCGTCGCTTCTCCCGAAATCCCCCACCTTAGGCGCTTCCGGTTCCCGTCGGGGTTCCGACGCGCGACGCGGGCACTCTCTCGGCTAGGTGCGCGCGGTTGCGCAGCTGCCGTGGACGTCAGCGGCCCGCAATGGCGGCTTCGCGTGAGTTGCGCAAGCGTTGCGGCGACTTTCGCAACGACGCTCGCCAGCGGTGTCGCGCACGCACAGACGGTCGGGCAAGCGCCCGCCGCCGCGTCGGCACCCTCGGCGCAGATCCGTACTTATGCCATCCCGGCCGGCCCCCTCGACGGCGTGCTTGCGCGGTTCGGCCGGGAGGCGGGCATTCTCCTCACGTATGCCCCCGCGCTCACTGTCGGACGGCAAAGTCCCGGCGTGGAAGGCCGCTTCGACGTGCCCGGTGCGTTCGGCCAACTGCTGGCGGGCACGGGGCTCACCGCATCGCCGCACGGTGCGGGCTATGCGCTGACGCCGCAAGGTGCCCCCGTTGCGGCGGCGATCGTCGCGGGCGGCAGCTCGGCGGACGTGGCGCTGCCGACGACGCATGTGCAGGCGCAGGCCTGGGCGGACGCGTATCGCATGCCCGTCGACGCGAATGTCTCGCGCTCCGACGCCCCCATCCTCGACATTGCGCAAGCCATCAACGTCGTGCCGCAGCAAGTGCTGGCCGACCAGCGCGCACGTACCCTCGACGACGCGCTCGTCAACGTGAGCGGCATCGTGCAAGGCAACACGCTGGCCGGCACGCAGGACACGTTGCTCAAGCGTGGCTTCGGCGGCAACCGCGATGGCTCGATCATGCACAACGGCATGCCGCTGGTGCAGGGGCGCGGGCTCAATGCCAACGCCGACTCGGTGGAGGTGCTCAAGGGGCCCACGTCGCTGCTGTACGGCATCATGGACCCGGGCGGCGTGATTAACGTGGTGAGCAAGCGTCCGCTGCTCAAGCCCTATACGGCGGTGAGCCTGGCGGGCACGACGTTCGGCCACGGCAAGCACGGCGCGCAGGAAACGCTCGATACCACGGGACCCATCGGCGATACGGGGCTGGCGTACCGACTGGTCGTCGACCAGAACAACCAGTCGTACTGGCGCGCCTTCGGCACCCAGCGCGAGACGCTGGTCGCGCCGGCGCTCGCCTACTACGGGCGCGACACGCAGGTCGTGCTTTCGTACGAGTACCGCAACTTCCTCACGCCCTTCGATCGCGGCACGGTCATCGATCCGACCACCAACAAGCCGCTCGCCGTCTCCGCACGCGAACGGCTGGACGACGTCCATAACGAGATGACCGGTCAGTCGCACCTCGCCCAGATCACCGTCGACCACCAGTTCGACGCCGACTGGAAAGCGCACTTCGGCTACAGCTACAACAAGGAAACCTATGACGCCGGGCAATTGCGCGTGAACGGTATCAACACGGCCACGGGGGTGGTGTCCCGCAGCAACGACGCCACGCGCGGCTCGGTCAGCACCGACAGCTTCGGTATTGCCTATCTCGACGGCAAGGTACGGCTGGCCGGTATGCGTCACGACCTGCAATTCGGTGGCGATTGGGAATATCGGCGCATCTATCGCCGCGACCTGATCCGTCAGGCGGCCAGGTGCACGTTTTCGTACCTGAACCCGGTGTACGGCTGCGAGGTCATTCCGACGACCGTGTCGGCCAGCGACAGCGATCAGACCGACACACTGCACGACGCCTCGCTGTTCCTTCAGGACGCCGTTCACGTTACCGACCGGTGGATCGTCGTGGGCGGGGTGCGTCTGCTCACCTACAGCCAACTCGCCGGCAAGGGGCGCCCGTTCCGGGTGAATACGGATCTCGGCGATACCCAGTGGTTGCCACGCGCAGGCATCGTCTACAAGGCGACCAATGATGTGTCGCTGTACGGCAGCTATTCGGAGTCGCTCAAACCCACGTCGACCATCGCGCCGTTGTCGTCGGGCGTCGTCATCGACTCAAGCGTCGCGCCGGAGCACGCGAAGTCGTTCGAACTCGGGGTGAAGCTCGATATGCCCAACGGGCTGAGCGGCACGCTGGCCGTGTTCGACATCGACAAGCGCAACGTGCTGGTGTCGCAGTTCAACGATGCGACCAAGGGCATCGACTGGCGTACGTCGGGGGCGGCGCGCTCGCGCGGTGTCGAGCTCGATGTGTCCGGACGCATCGGGCAGCGCTGGAACGTGATCGCCAGCTACGCGTTCATCGACGCGAAGACGACCGACGATCCGCTCTACACCGGCAATACGCTGGCGAACGCGGCACGTCATACGGCGTCGCTTGCCGCGGTGTACGACTGGGGTGCCGTGCTCGGCCAGGGCGGGGGCAATTTGAGGCTCGGTGCCGTGGGACGCTACGTCGGATCGCGTCCGGGCGACTCGGCCAACAGTTTCACGTTGCCCGCGTATTTCGTCGCCGACGTGTTCGCCGCCTACGACGCGAAGATCGGGCGTCACCCGGTCCACTATCAGTTGAACGTCAAGAACGTGTTCAACAAGACGTATTACCCGTCGAGCGCCAGCCAATACTTCGTTGCGGTCGGCGACGCACGCTCGGCGACGCTCTCGGCCTCGTTCGAGTTCTGACAGGCGTGGTGAGGTCGACTCGGCGATGCGCGGCTCAGAGCAAATCGTCGCTCGGCAGCAAAGTGAAGGCGCCGGCCACGGCGTTGCGCCAGAAGGGCGCGTAGGGCTCCACGTCGAACGTCCGGGCTCGGCCATTCTCCTCACCCACCCAGCGCAGCGCCGGCATTGTGGGGGGTGTGGGCGTCTGTGGCACGGCGCCGGGCGGGGCCAGTTCGACACGAAAACTTGTGCTCGGCGAGGTCGCCTGATCGAAAATGCCAGCCATTCGCTCGGCGAATTCCGGACTGTGGATCACGATCGCCAATTCGGTGTTCAGACGCACTGAGCGTGGGTCCAGGTTGAACGAGCCGAGGATGACGTCGCGCCGGTCGATCACGTAAGCCTTGCCATGAAGACTTGCGCGCGATGAGCCACCGAAGGTCACGCGCCGCGGCGCGTGCTCGCCGCCGCCATCCCCGCGGATCGGTTTGAACTCGTACAGCTCGATACCTGCTTGCAGCAACGCCGGGCGATAGCGCGCATATCCGGCGTGGACCGGGACGACGTCCGTCGCCGCGAGCGAGTTGGTCAGCACGCGGACTTTCACGCCGCGGCTGGACAGCGTCGACAGAAAACGTACGCCGCCGTCCATCGGCACGAAGTACGGGGAGATGATCAGCACCTCGCGCTGGGCGTTGGCCGCAAGCTGACGGAGTCTTGCGCCTGGCGCGCTTTTCGTTTCGGTGGCTGGGGCGTCCAGCTTGTCGGGCGTGTCCGCCGCGAGCTCGGCATTTGCCCAGAACAGTGGCACGCGGCCGCTGCGCAGGCCATCGGCGAGCGCGGGCTGGTGGAGCGCCTGGTGCCCGGCGGGCACGGCGTCTGCGTTGCGCCAGTGACGCGCCAGAGCCTCGCGTGTGGCGTCGAGCGTCTCCTGATCGATCTTCGACTGCACCTGCTTTAGCGGGTAGGACTGCGCGCTCGTCCAGAAATGATCGAAGCTTCGCGAGACGGCATCGACGACCGGACCCGCACAAAGCAGATCGAAGTCGCGAAAGGAGAGGTCCGGATTGGCGTCGAAGTATTCGTCGCCGAGATTGCGCCCGCCGACGATGGCCAGTTGGTTGTCGGCGACCAGCGCCTTGTTGTGCATGCGGCGATTCAACTGGTCGAACCGCGTCAGCAGGTTGCCCGCGCGCTCGAGGAGCGTCGTGTCGCGTGTGCCGAATGGATTGAAAACCCGGATCTCGATGTTGCGATGTCGGTCCAGGACAGCGAAGGCCGGATCCGTGTGGCGGCGATTGATGTCGTCCACCAGCATGCGAACGCGGACGCCTCGATCTGCCGCGTTGAGCAGCGATTGAAGCAACAGACGGCCGGTGATGTCTTCTCCGGCACTGTAATACTGCACGTCGAGACTGTGTTGCGCGGCTTGCACCAGCGCGAGGCGCGTGGTGAAGGCGGCCGAGCCCGTCGCGAGCAATTGGAAGCCGGACTGGCCAGGATGGGCCCGTACGGCGGGCGCCAATGCGCTGGCAAGCGCACTCGGCGTTGCGGAAGTGATATGCGTCGCCCATTGAGAGGGCTCGGGGGGCGGACGCACCGTACTGCAGGCGGTGGCCAGGAGAGCGAGCGCCAGCAGTGGTGCCATTCGCCACGCGCGGGTCAGCGGGAGCGAGCGGAAGACGCGCGAAAGAGACATCTCGGACGCTCTATATATGGGAACAGTGGAGCGGGGCGGTGGCGGCGCAGTGCCGACGTCGATATCGCCTTTCCATAGTGGCAGGCTGTCAGGAAGCATATGCGATTTCGTTGGTCGCGTCGCCGGGGGATGCCCGGATAGCGTGGTCGCGTCTCCTCCATGTGTCTCGTTCCGTGGATCCTCGGCCCGCCCATGACGCGGGCTTTTTTTCGCTTTTCAAAATATTTTCACAAAGGGCTTGCCAGCGTTCGGGGTTTTCACTAATATCTCGTCTCTCGCAACGACGGCGACGCCGCGAAAGCGGTGAAGCGGTTGGGGCGACGGGCTGAAAAGCCCGGTAGTTAGTGGTTTTCGAGCAGGCGAGTCGCTACGGCGGCGAGCGAAGAAAGCGAAAAAAACTGTTGACGACGACGAGAAGCTGCGACATAATCTCACTTCTCTGCTGCTGATGCAGCGACGCAGAAAACGAAGCGACGGCGCGGTAAGTTGGCGACGAAGCGAAGTGTGATGCGATTGATCTTTAAAA
>NZ_AYXJ01000020.1:0-51584 GCF_000681415.1 Pandoraea sp. E26 | reverse complement strand
CGGGCGGCCCCCGATCCGATGTGTCAACGTTAGCGATGCGACGACACCGGGGGCGGGGCGCGCCCGCTTGCGGTGGATTCATGTGGGGGACTGTGAGGTCGAGGATGCGTGAGCGGCGCTTGGCGGTGCCCTGACGGAGCGACTTTAAGGTGGAGCGCAGTCAGGGTGCCGCCAAGCGCCGCGGGTACGGGGGATGGGGAGGACGTTAAGGGGGAATGCCCGGGCGGTGTCGACGAACAGGGAGCGTGTGAGCAAAAAAGGCAGTTCGACGATTCGAACTGCCTTTTTTGCATACCGAGACACCTCAACAAGCGCAACCCACCGCAAAAGCGCAATAAAAAAAGGCAGCCCGGAGCGTCCCGAGGCTGCCTTTTCGCTTACCGGAACTGCAGGCAAGCCCGGGGAAGACTTACATCCCCGGCATCATCAGCGAGTTGGCGTTGTGCATGATCCACAGCGAGCCGACGAGCACGATGGCCACGATGAGGATCGTGAACGCAAAGGCCATCACGTTCCAGCGTTGTTCCGACGAGCGGTCCATGTGCAGGAAGTAGACGAGGTGGACGATGATCTGCACGAGGGCTGCGCCGAGAATCAGCGGCAGCACCGTCGACGGCGGCATCGTGCCGTCCATGACCAGCTTGAACGGCACCACAGTGAGGATCACTGCGAGCACGAAGCCGATCAGGTACGACTTCACGCTGCCGTGGCTGCCGCCGGCGGCGTTGTGGCCAGCCTCGTGGCCGTGCGACTGCACCGAGTTGCTATTGCTCATTTACATGGCTCCCATCAGGTACACGACCGTAAACACGCCGATCCAGACCACGTCCAGAAAGTGCCAGAACAGCGAGAGGCACTGCAGACGCGTGGTGTTGGTCGCGGTCAGGCCCTTCTTGCCGATCTGGAACATCAGCACGGCCATCCACAGCAGGCCCGAGGCCACGTGCAGACCGTGGGTGCCCACCAGTGCGAAGAAGGCCGAGAGGAAACCGCTGCGGTTCGGGCCGGCGCCTTCGAGGATCAGGTGGTGGAACTCGTACAGTTCCATCGCGATAAAGCCCGCGCCCAGCAGCCACGTGATCGCCAGCCAGCCCTGCACGGCGCCCTTCTTGCCGTTGTGCAGGCCCACCATGGCGAAGCCGTAGGTGATCGACGAGAACAGCAGGATGAACGTTTCGACCAGCACGAACTTCAGGTCGAACAGTTCATGGCCCGTCGGGCCGCCCGCCGTGGCGCTGCGCTGCACCGCGAAGGTGGCGAACAGGCCCGCGAACAGCACCAGGTCGGTCATCAGGTACACCCAGAAACCGAAGATGGTGTTGCCCCCGGTGTCGTGGTGCGCGTGGTCATGCGCATGCGCATCGGCATGCGCGCCAGAGTGTTTGAGAACTTCGCTCGTCATGATTAAGCCTTTGCTGCTGCGGCCAGTGCCTGATGGTGGGCCGTTTCGATGGCCACCACTTCCGGCGACTGCACGTAGTAGTCGATCGAATCGTTATTGCTGCGGCAGATGAACGTCACGATCATGCCCACGAAGCCAACGATGGCCAGCCACCAGATGTGCCAGATGGCAGCGAAACCGAACACCAGCGAGAACGCGCTGATGATGAAGCCGGCGCCCGTGTTCTTCGGCATGTGAATCGGAGCGTAGCTCGTCTTCAGATCGCCCTTGATGCCGTGTTCCTTGCGATAGGCCAGCTCGTCGACGTCGTGCACGCGCGGCTCTTCGGCAAAGTTGTAGAACTGCGGCGGCGACGAGGTCATCCACTCCAGCGTACGGCCATTCCAGGGGTCGCCCGTGGTGTCGGCCAGTGCCTTGCGGTTCTTGATCGAGACAACCAGTTGCAGCACCTGGAAGCCGATACCGGCAGCGATGAACAGGGCACCGATCAGCGCGGCGATCAGCCAGGGTTGCCATTCCGGATTGCTGTAGTGGTTCAGGCGACGGGTCATGCCCATCAGGCCCAGTACGTACAGCGGCATGAAGGCGAGGTAGAAGCCGATCAGCCAGCACCAGAAGCTGGCCTTGCCCAGGCGCTCGTCGAGCTTGAAGCCGAACGCCTTCGGGAACCAGTAGTTCATGCCGGCGATGTAGCCGAACAGCACGCCGCCGATGATCACGTTGTGGAAGTGAGCAATCAGGAACAGCGAGTTGTGCAGCACGAAGTCGGCGCCCGGCACGGCCAGCAGCACGCCCGTCATGCCGCCGATCACGAACGTGACGATGAAGCCCAGCGTCCACAGCACCGGCGTGGTCATCTGCACGCGACCACGGTACATCGTGAACAGCCAGTTGAAGATCTTCACGCCGGTCGGGATCGAGATGATCATCGTCGCGATGCCGAAGAAGGCGTTCACGCTCGCGCCAGAGCCCATCGTGAAGAAGTGGTGCGCCCACACGAGGAACGACAGCACCATGATCGCGGCCGTCGCGTACACCATCGACTTGTAGCCGAACAGCTTCTTGCCGGAGAACGTCGAGATGATCTCCGAGAAGATACCGAACGCCGGCAGGATCAGGATGTACACCTCCGGGTGACCCCAGATCCAGATCAGGTTGATGTACATCATCGGGTTGCCGCCCAACTCATTCGTGAAGAAATGGAAGTCGAGGTAGCGGTCCAGCGACAGCAGCGCCAGGGTCACCGTGAGCACCGGGAACGCAGCGCAAACGAGCACCATCGTGCACAGCGAAGTCCACGTGAAGATCGGCATCTTCATCAGGTTCATGCCCGGCGCACGCATCTTCAGAATCGTGACGACGAAGTTCACCCCGGTGAGCAACGTCCCCAGACCCGAGATCTGCAAGGCCCAGATGTAGTAATCCACCCCCACGCCCGGACTGTACTGAATGCCCGAAAGCGGCGGATATGCCAACCAGCCCGTGCGCGCGAATTCACCCACGCCCAGCGACAGGTTGACCAGCGCCGCGCCAGCCACGAACAACCAGAACGACAGCGTGTTCAGGAACGGGAACGCCACGTCGCGCGCGCCGATCTGCAGCGGCACCACAAGGTTCACCAGCCCCGTCATGAAAGGCATCGCCACGAAGAAGATCATGATCACGCCGTGGGCGGTGAAGATCTGGTCGTAGTGATCCGGCGGGAGAATGCCGGGCGAGTTGTGCGCGAGCGCGAGCTGCGTACGCATCATCATGGCGTCGGCAAAGCCGCGCAGCAACATGACGAGCGCCACGAGCACGTACATGACACCGATCTTCTTGTGATCGACCGAGGTCACCCACTCGTTCCACAGGTACTTCCACTTGCCGAAGTAGGTCAGCAGGGCAATGATGCCCAGCCCACCAAGCACCATCATGCCGACCGCGCCGACAATGATCGGCTCGTGGTACGGGATGGCTTCGAGAGTCAGTTTGCCAAACAGCGTTGACATTGTTGTTTACTCCTTATGCGCGTGCGCAGCCGCACCGGCGTGCATCGCATGCGCGCCGGCGTTGTCCATGGCCATGGTCATCGACTGGCCGTTCTGCACGTTGGCAGCGGCGGCCGGAGCCGTCGCGGCGTCGGTGCCTGCGCCCTTCATTTCCATCTTCATGTCCATGCCCTTCATGTCCATGGCGCCGTGGTTCTCATGGCCTTCCTGCTGCTGCGCCATGCCCGACGCCATCGGGGCGTGCACGATCGACTGGAACATGTTCGCGTCGACCGAGCTGTAGTACGTGACCGGCGTGTTCTCGCTCATCGGCACCAGCGAGGCGTAAGTGCCCTTGTCGAGCACCTTCTTCGACTCGCGCACCTTCGTCACCCATGCCTGGAAGTCGCCATCGGTCATCGCCAGCGTCTTGAAACGCATGCCCGAGAAGCCGCCGCCGCTGTAGTTCGCCGAAATCCCGTCGTACTCGCCGACGTGGTTGGCGATCAGGTGCAGCTTCGTCTCCATGCCCGCCATGGTGTAGACCATGCTACCCAGCTGCGGAATGAAGAACGAGTTCATGATCGATTCCGAGGTGATCTTGAAATTCACCGGGGTATCGACAGGAACAGCCAGTTCGTTGATCGACGCAATGCCCTGCTCCGGGTAGATGAACAACCACTTGTAGTTCATCGACACCACTTCGACCGTGATCGGCTTGACTTCGCTTTCCAGCGGCTTGTACGGATCGAGTTCGTGGGTGGACACCCAGGTGATGCGCGCGAGGATCGCAATGATGATGATCGGCACGAGCCAGACCACGACCTCGATGGCCGTCGAGTGCGACCAGTTCGGCTCATAGCGCGCCGACTTGTTGGTCGCGCGATACTTCCACGCGAACCACAGCGTCATCAGGATGACCGGAATCACCACGATCAGCATCAGCCACGTGGCCGTGAGGATCAGGTTCTTGTTCTCTACTCCGATCTGCCCTTTAGGGTCGAGCAGCGTCATGTCGCAGCCGGCCAAAATCAGCGGCGAGCACAAGGCGAGGAGCCTAAACAATCGCGGGTTTCTGTGTTTCTTCATGTCACACGACAGGGTTGAGTTGGCCAGCGAACGGCACAACACGGGCTTACCGGCCTGATGCAGGGTCGCAGGAGGTTGGCAAGGGATAAGGTGAGACGGGAGCAGTCGTCACGCCGGTATTGCACCGGTTGAACTACGACGACTGTGTCATCGAAAAGACGGGAACCGGGGCAAATCGCCGCCCGCAGACCTCAAGTCACTGTCCGACTTCTTGTCTTTTACTTCCATCACGGTGCGGCATTATGCCGAAGTTTAATTAGGCCGCCCATCGCGCACCCACCGGCGCGACAATGTGTCGCGCGACCTTCACGCGTACGCGCGCGACGATTTCCAAGCAGATGGACACCTTTTTAGCGGTAAACGCTGTGCAATGCAGCAATCGGGCAAGGTTCGCGAATTTGAACGGGTGCGACGTTGTGTCGCACCCTGAATTGCGGTGTCGCAGCGAAAACGCACCACATTGGTGCGCATGAACGGCTGGGGATGGGAGCAGGTATTGTGCCCGGCTTTTCAGTCTAACGACAGTCGCACGGCAAACGCCATGAGTGCCGCTCCGAACGACCAGCGTTGCACTTTTTGCGCAAGCGGGCGGGTGCGCAGCCAACGCGCGATGCGCGCGGCGCCAAATGCCAGCGTGACGTCGAAAATCGCACCAACGACCAGCAACAGCACGCCGAGTTCGAGCACCTGGGACCAGACAGGCCCCGCTTCCGCACGCACGAACTGCGGCAGCAATACCGAGCAGAACAGCAGTGCCTTGGGATTGAGCACGCTGGAGAGCACGCCCCGGCGCACCGCTTGCGAGAGCGGGGGCGGTGCATCGGTCGACGGCGCCACGGCGTCGATGCCGAAAGCCGGCGAGCGCCAGATCTGGATCGCCACCCAGGCGAGATAGATCGCCCCCACGATACGCACCGTCTCGAACAGCCACGGCGCCGCGCGCAGCAACGCCGCCACACCGCAGGCGGACAGTGTCACGTGTCCTGCGCGTGCCATGGCCAGCCCGCCCGCCGTCGCCAGTCCGTGCCGCACCCCGCGCGTCATGCTCGTTTGCATCACAAGCGCCATGTCGGGCCCCGGCAATGCGTAGACGACCACCAGCGCGCCAATGAAGACCGTGAGCAACTGCAGCGAAACCATGACTTTTCCCCTGACGACCCGTGCGATCGAGAATAGCGATATGATCCCGCCAAATCATGAGCATTACATGGCGTTTTTCACGCCAAAAAGCCATAATAATTGGCGATAACCACCAACATATCACCAACGATAGATGAATCCCCCGACACCCTCGGTTCCAGCTCGCCACTCGCCGTAGTCCATACGGACGAGGGCAACACTATCCGGAAGCCGCGGTTCGTGGTGGAATGCCATCTTTGCAGCAGCTTTTCGTAGCGGGATACCCACAATGAACGAACTCGACGCCATCGATCGGGCGATCCTGGCCATCGTGCAACGCGACGGCCGCATCTCCAACGCGCGACTCGCCGAGCGCGTGTCGCTCTCCGAGACTCCCTGCGCGCGACGCCTGAAGCGGCTCGAAGCCGAGGGATACATTACCGGCTACCGGGCGGAACTCTCGTATCGCGCACTGGGCCTGGGCGTCACGGCATTCGTCCACGTACGCTTCGCCGTGCACGATCGTTCGCTCTCCGAGCAGTTCGAGCGCGAGGTGCAGGCGATCGATCGTATTGTGTCCTGCCATAACATCTCCGGCAGCGCCGACTATCTGCTCGGCGTCGTCGCCACCGACCTCGACGACTACGGAATGTTCACGCGCGATGTGTTGCGCGCCCTGCCCGGCGTTTCGTCGATCGAATCGATGTTGTCGCTGCGCGAAGTCAAACGCGACACCGGCGCACCGTTGCTGTAGACCGACGCCCGCGCTGTGGCACGGCCCGGATTGCCCGTAGAATGGCGAGTTGATCAGATCCCATAAAGCGCGACCAGACTCCCAGGTGCCACATGCCGGACGCCATGCCAGCCGTACCCCCTCAAGTGCCCTCGCGCGCTGCGACCGAACTCGCGCAGACGAGCCCGTCGAATCTCGCACAAGGCGCCACGGGCGTGACGAATGACGACGCCCTGATGTTCGACCTCGCGCCGGTTTCGCTCTGGCTCGAAGACTTCAGCGGCGTGAAGCAGATGTTCGACACATGGCGCGCGCAAGGCGTGACCGATCTGCGCGCGCACTTCAAGTCCGATCCGGGGCACGTGTCGGCGTGTTCGCAGCGCATTCGCGTCGTCAAGGTCAACCGGCGCACCCTGAGCATGTTCAACGCGCCGTCGCTCGACACGCTGGTGGCGAACCTGCCGCGCGTGTTCCGCGACGACATGCTCAAGACGCACATCGAAGAGCTGTGCCAACTGTGGGACGGCCGCACGCAATTCACGAGCAAGACCGTCAACTACACGCTCGACGGCCGACGGCTCGACGTGCTGCTCAACGGCTCGGTACTGCCCGGCCACGAAGCCACGCTCGCGCGGGTGTTGATCTCGCTCGAGGATGTCACCGAACTGGAACACGCCCGCGAGCGCGTGACGATGGGCGAACAGTACGCACGAGGCTTGTTCGAGTATTCGCCGGTCTCGTTATGGGTGGAGGACTTCAGCGCCATCAAGCTGCTGCTCGACGACGCCCGCTCGCGTGGCATCACCGACTTCCGGACCTTCACCGACGTACACCCCGAGTTCGTCGAGCGATGCATGACCGAGATCCACGTGCTCGACGTGAACCGCCACACCCTCGCCATGTTCGTCGCGCCCGACAAGGCCACCCTGCTCGCTCGCCTGCCCGACGTCTTTCGCGACGACATGCGCCACAACTTCCGCGAGCAGTTGATCGACTTGTGGGAGAACAAACTCTTTCAGCAACGCGAAGTCATCAACTACGCGCTCGACGGCAACGAGATCAACGTCCACCTGCAATTCGCCGTGCTCCCGGGGCACGAGGCGCGGTGGGATCTCGTGCTCGTCGCGCTGACCGACATCACCGCGCGCAAGAAAGCCGAGTCGTATCTCGAGTTCCTCGGCAAGCACGACGTACTGACCAAGCTGCGCAACCGCTCGTTCTATGTCGACGAACTGAACCGGCTCGAACGCAAGGGACCGTATCCGGTGACGGTCGTCGTGGCGGACCTCAACGGCCTGAAGGCTGTCAACGATCAACTCGGTCACGCCGCCGGCGACGGTCTGCTGCGCCGCGCGGGCGAAGTGCTCGGCAAGGCGGTCGTGGCACCGCAGATCGCCGCGCGCATCGGTGGCGACGAGTTCGCGCTGCTACTGCCGTCGACCGATGCCACGGGCGGCGCGGCCGTCATGGAGAGCATCCGGCAACTCGTCGAGCTCAACAACTCCTTCTATCCCGGCACGCCGCTCTCGTTCTCGATGGGAATGGCGACCTGCGAAGCCGGCGAACGACTCGAAGCCACTGTTCAACGCGCCGATCTGCTGATGTATGAGGAGAAGCGCAATCACTACGCCGGTAGCGTGAACGAACGGCGCGTGCTCGATGCCTTGCCTTCCGGCAGCGGTAGCGCCACCACGCCCACCACGCCCACCACACCCGGCTCCGCCGGCACGCCTGGCTCGGCGGGCCGGGGCGACGCCTGAGCCCCGCCACGGCCGCCATGCCCCAACGGCTCGCAGATCTGCGCGAGCCAGTCGACGAATGCCCTCACGCGCGGTGACACACGCTTTTGCGCGGGATACGCCGCGGACAGGCGTAGCGCAGGCGGCGGGCAATTCGGCAGGACCGGCACCAGACGCCCCGACGCGAGATAGGGCGCGGCCGCCAGCACCGTCGGCTGAATCAGCCCGAGCCCTTCGAGACCCGCGGCAAGATAGGCGGCTTCGTCGCCCACGTGCAGCTGCCCCCGTGTGCGCACGCACGTGGCGCGCGAGCCGACCATCAGCATGAGATCGCCGCATCGCGTGGTCGGCGTCGCGAGCGTCATGCCGGCCGTGCCCGCCTCGTCGGCGGCCGGTGTCGACGTCGGCGAGGCGGGCACCGTCAGCGACTCGGCAGGCGCCGAGCGCCACTTCACCGAGGTATGCTTGGCAAGATCGTCAAGGTCTTCCGGTGTGCCATGCACGTCGAGATAGCGCCGGCTCGCGCACGTCACGCGAGGCAAATCGCCCAGGTGGCGAGCGACGAGGCGTGAATCGGGCAACTCACCGAGTACCACACCGCAATCGACGCCGTCACCGCGCCAGTCGCCGTGCGCCGGCGTGGCATCCAGTGCAATATCCAGGCCCGGGTGGCGCGACTGGAATTCGGCGAGCGACGGCATCACCACTTCACGGGCGATCACCGGCGGCAACACCACCGCGAGCCGCCCGCGCAGTTGCACGTGCGCGCCGAACAACCCCGATTCGACTTCCTCCACGTCGGCGAGAATCGCGGCGCACCGCTCGTAGTAGGCCGCGCCCTCCATCGTGAGCGCCACACGCCGAGTCGAGCGGGTGAACAACGCCACGCCGAACCAGCGCTCGAGATGCTGCACTTGCGTGGTCGCCGTCGCGCGCGGCAGATCGAGCGAGGCCGCCGCCTTGGTGAAACTGCCCACTTCTGCGACGCGAACGAACGTGCGCATGGCGGTGATGCGATCGATCATGATGCCTCCTGTCCCGAAACGCGCGCGGCGGCCTTGCCACGCGATGCAACGATCGCCGCACCGGCCGGCGCGAGCGCGAAGAGTGCGAACAGCCAGACCGACGCACGCTGCGCGGCCTCGAGCGCACCGTCCGCGAGCCCGGCAGAATTGGCGACCAGTCCCGCGAGCGCCGAGCCCAGCGCCATCGAATACAACTGCACCGTGGTGATCGAGGCGGACGCGAGATGTGCTTCGCCCGGACGTGCCGCGGTCATCACCCGTGTGAGCAGATGCGGCCAGCCGATGCCCACGCCCATGCCGACGCCGAAGAGCGCCGCCCCAAGGCTCAACGCGCCCGCAGTGCTCTCGAAGAGAGAGCGCTGCGGCAGCAACCAGGCGAGTGCGAACATGCCGATCGCGACGATCACCGGTCCGAGACGCACACACCGCTCGGCCGCATCGCCCTGTCGCCCGGCACTCGTCATCGATCCGACCGACCAGCCCGCCGCCATGAGGGCGGCGAGGTAGCCGGCCGCGAACGGCGTCTGCCCGTGAATCGTCTGAAGGAAATACGGGATGTAGATCTCGCTCGTCATGGCCAGCCCGAGCAGGCCCATGGCCACGTAGAGGCCCCCCAGGCGCGTGCGCAACGAGTAGGCGCCGGTCGGCATCAGGCGCGGCAACGCATGTCGCGCACTTCGCTCTCGGTGCGCGAGCCATCCGACCAGCGCCAGTCCGGCAACCATCCACGCGGCGGCAAGCGGATGCGAGGTAACCACCGCGCCGAGCGAGATCGCAACCGCCGACGCGCACAGCAAGATGACCTTGAACCACGGAATGACCTGCGCCTCGTCGCTGCGCGGTGATGCCGCACCGGCTGCCATGGCGCGTCCGGCGGGCACCTGCACCCGAATGATGAGTCCGAGGCCCACGACGACCGGCAGCAGCGACCAGAAGGCCCAGCGCCAATGCCCGAACTGCGCGAAGATGCCGCCCAACGCCGGGCCGCAAAGCGTGGCCACCCCCCACATGCCCGAGATGAGTCCCATCGCCCTCGACCACAACGACGGCACAAAGACAATGCGGATCAGGGCGTAGCTGAGCGAGAGCAGAATGCCGCCACCGAAACCCTGCAGCGTCCTGCCCGCAAGCATCCACGGCATGGTCGGCGCCGCCGCGCACAGGATCGTGCCCGCGCTGAAGCCGAGCAGTGCCATCCCATAGGCGATGCGCGGTCCGAACGTCGCCATCAACGTTGCGGCAAGTACCGAACCGAGAATCGACGCCACCACGAAAAGCGTCGTGTTCCACGCGTACAGGTCGAGCCCGCCGATGTCCCGAACGATCGACGGCAGCACCGTCGTCGACACATAGACATTGGTGGCATGCAGCGCCACCCCGCCGGCCAGCGCGAGCGAACGCCAACCGTTGTTGCCGCTCAACAGATCCCGCCAGCCCGGCGTCCCGGAATTCGTCGTGTTCGTTGTCATGGATGGACAGCCACCCCTCGGGCGACTAATATGCAAGTAAGTTCTTGGATATTACATGCCGCACCATGAATTACACAAATAACCACTTGGATAATAGGGCAGTCCCATCGGCGACCGGCGCGGGGCCCGAGCGCGTCCTGCATTGGTTGAAAACGCAGGGGCCGGCGTCGACGGCGGAGGTCGCCGCGGCGCTGGGGATCACGGCCGAGGCTGCACGCCAGCAGGTGCAGCGGCTGGTGTCGGACGGCCTGCTCGTTGGTCAGACGACGCCCTCACGCGGCGCGGGTCGCCCACGTCAGACGTGGATGCTCACGGAAGCCGGGCATGCCCGCTTCCCCGACGCCCACTCGCATCTCACGATCCAATTGATCGGATCGATCCGTCAGTTGTTCGGCGAAGATGGGCTGGATCGGCTCATTACCCAGCGCGCCGCGGACACGCGGTTGCATTACAAGCAGGCCGTCGATCCGCTCAAGGGACTGCAGGCGCGGCTCGACAAGCTCGCGGAGATCCGGTCGGCCGAGGGCTATATGGCGCGAGTGGAGCGTGACGGCGACGACTGGCTGCTCATCGAGGACCACTGCCCGATCTGCGCCGCCGCCAAGACCTGCCAGGGCTTTTGCCGCACCGAGCTGGAGTTGTTTCAGGAACTGATCGGCGAGCGTGGCACCGTCTCTCGCGAGACGCACATCCTCGCGGGCGGGCAGCGATGTACGTACCGCGTGCGAACCCCGTGAACGTGTCGCGGGCGTCAATACCGGGGCGCTCGCGGGAAGGCTGGCGGAACAGCACGCGCGCATCCGGGGCGTACGACAGCGGTGTGATGGATGGGGTGCCGTGAGCCGCGCTCAGCGCGGCTGGAAGGCGATGAGGCCCATGCCCACCAGGGCCACCGTCACCCCGGCCATGTCCCAAGAGGTCGGACGCACGCCGTCCACCCACCACAGCCACACGATCGCCACGGTGATGTAGACACCGCCGTACGCCGCATAGACGCGGCCGGCCGCGGCGGGATGCAGCGTCAGCAGCCAGGCGAACAGCGCCAGCGACGCCGCGCCCGGCACCAGCAGCCATGCGCTGCGATCCTGCCGGAGCCAGAGCCACGGCAGATAGCAGCCCACGATTTCCGCCACCGCGGTGACGACATACAGCGCAAAGGTTTTCATGACGCGATTATGCCGGGCGCGCTGGCCATGCGTCACCGCACAATGGCCTACAATGCCGCCTTCAACGGAGAAGTTCATGGAATCGCTGGAAGCCCGCATCGTCGAACTCGAAATCAAGACGGCGTTTCAGGAAGACCTGCTCGAAACGCTCAACGGCATCGTGACACGGCAGGAGCAGCAAATCGACCTGCTGCAGAAGCAGTTCAAGGCGCTTTACCAACAGATGCTCTCGCAAGGCCCGGGCGGCAACGACGGCAACCCGCGCCACGAAATCCCACCGCATTACTGATCGGCCCGACAGGCGGCGCGCTCGCGCAGGCCGAACGATTCGCCGCCGCGCGAGTCATATCGCTATCGACGACTCAGGCACCGCCGCGCCCCGCCCGTCCCCGTCCCCGTCTCCGTCTCCGTCTCCCGGACCTTCGCCACATGACCACCCGCCGCCCGCCTTCGCTCCCCCGCTCGCTTCCATCGCCCTGGTTGGCGCGGGCTACGTCCCCGGTCGAGGCCGAACAACTCACGGCGTCGCGTCGCGAAGTCTTGCGCATCGGGCTCGCCGGCCTGCTCGGCCTGGCGCTCGCGTCGCGCATGCAACGAGCCGATGCCGGTTACAACATCTGGACCGGCGAATACACCATGACGCGCAAGGACATCGAGAGCGCCGTCGACAAGCGATTCCCGACCACGCTCAACTACGGCCAACTGCTCACCGTCGAGCTGACGCATCCGCAGATCGGCTTCAATCCGCAGGCCAACCGCGTCAACACGCAGGTCGACGCGCAACTGAAGAACATCCTGCTGCAAGGCCAGCCGCTCCAGGGCACGCTGGCGATCTCGAGCGCACTGAAATACGACCCTGTCCGACGCGCCGTGCTGCTCGACCATCCGAGCGTCGAGCGGGTCGACGTGAACGGCATGCCACCCGCCTACGGCCAGCAATTGACCGCGATCGGCGGCACCGTCGCGCAGCAGGTCCTCGATCAGTATCCGATCTATACCTTCAGGCCGGAGCAATTGCGCTACGGCGGACGCGACGTCGAACCGGGCGCCATCACGGTGCTGCCCGACGGCATCAAGGTCGAAGTCAAGACCCAATAGACGCAAAGCAAAAAGGGCAGCCAACCGGCTGCCCTTTTTCCTTTACCGCAATCGACGGCCCCGTGGGCCGCCAACCTCAGACCACCGTCAGCGTCACGTCGATGTTACCGCGCGTGGCGTTCGAGTACGGGCACACGATGTGCGCCTTCTGCACGAGGTCTTCCACGACCTTGCGGTCCACGCCCGGAACGCTGATCTTGAGCTCCGCCTGGATGCCGAAACCGGTCGGGATCTGGCCGATGCCGACGCTGCCGTCGATCTTGGTCTCGGCCGGCAACGCGATCTTTTCCTTGCCGGCGACGAACTTCAGCGCGCCGAGAAAGCAGGCCGAATAGCCCGCGGCGAAAAGTTGTTCCGGGTTGGTGCCGCCAACGCCCGGGCCGCCCATTTCCTTGGGCACCACAAGCTTGACGTCGAGCACGCCGTCCGAGGAGACGGCGCGGCCGTCACGGCCTCCGGTAGCGGTGGCATGAGCGGTGTACAGCACTTTTTCGATCGACATGACGAACTCCTGGTAAGTAGAAAATTTCACTTCCAAACTTCGATCGCAGCGGCCTGACGTGCCATCGCGGCAACCTCTGCCGGCCGAACGATCCAACCTGACATACAAACGCGCGTCGAACCCACGTCATGACGCGTTTCGCACGCGTGTGTTCCCGCGTCGACGGTACCGATGTGCCGCACACGCCCGGTCGCTGGCCGCGTCCGCGCCGCACGCAAACACCGTCGACGATCCTGATGCACCTCCGGCACCCGCATCGTGACGCCCCATCGGCCTGTCGCCGAAACGCGTCCCGATTCCTTCGATCACACAAATTTATCTATCAGTAGATAGATATCAAATCACAAAAATAGGGGAGATGGACTCCCGCCTCACGGCGCCGTTGTCACGCGCTCCGACGGTGTCGTGGCATCAACCAACACCACAGACCGACGCCACCACATCCTCCAGCCTCGACGGCGCCCGAAACAGCCGGGAGGCCATCACGCTGCCCTGGAATCCGGCAAACAACGCCCGCGCCGTCGCTTCGGGTGACGACGTGAGCGTCACTGTTCCCTGCGCCACGCCATCCGCCAACACGCGCGCCAGCCATGATTCATGAAATGCGAAGAAGCGCTGGACCGCGTTGCGCACCGTCTCCGGCAACGTTTCGATGTCGGCGGCCAACATGCCGCACAGGCAGATCCGATGACCGTCGGCCACGATACGGCCGAAACCCTGCGCGTACAGGCTCAGCTTGCGCTGCGCCGGCAACGCCTCGTCGATGCCCGCTACGTCCTGCGCGATCGCCGCGTCATACGCCTTCACCGCTTCGAGTACCAAATCTTCCTTGGTGGGGAAGTAATAGTGGATGCTCGATGTCTTCACCCCGACACGCTCGGCCAGATCCCGGTAGCTGAAGCCGTTGTAGCCTCGCGTCATCAGGAACGTCTGCGCGTGATCGAGCAATTGCTCTCTCACGGTCGGTGCAGCGGTCGGTGTCGTCGTGCGGTTCATGAAACGAACTTTATCTATCGATAGGTAGATAGTCAAGCATTTCGATATGCCGGGTCGATTGAAATTTTCGATGGTCGTCATAGCCTTCGTCCGCCCGGCACCCACGAATCCGCAACAGCGGCCCCGCGGGCCGCTGTTGCCAGGAAGATTCCGTCGGTCGTGCGTCGCCCATACCGGCGCGACGCAGCACCCTCAGAAGTCGATCTTCGCGTTCAGGCTGATCATGCGCGGGTCGGCCGGCTTGATGTAATTGTCGTATTGGTACTCCCAATACTGGCGATTGGTCAGGTTGCTCACCGCGGCGCGCAGCGTCACATCCTTGCCGGCCACGCGTGTGCGATACGTCGCACCGAGGTTGATGAGCGTGTAGCCCGACACCGTGAGCGAGTTCTGCGGATTGAGCGACGTGCGCCCGTTGTAGCGAATGTCGCCACCGACCGACAGGCCAGGCACGTACGGAATCTTGTACTCGACGTTGCCCGAGAGCACGAAGCGCGGTGCGCCGCCGACGCGATTGCCGTCGAAGCCATTGGCCGTGCGCGCGTACCAGGCATCGAGTGCCATGGCGCTCGCGCCGAGCGTCCACTGCGGTCCGAGCTTCACCGAGCCCGCGATCTCGATCCCCTGGTAGATCGACTGACCGTCGGCCACGCGCGCGTTGGCGCTGTTGGTATAGACGGCGCCGCGCTCGATGCGGAAGATCGACGCCGTCGTGCTCCACGTCGACTGCTCGGTCTTCACGCCGAGTTCGTACTGGCGGCTTTTGAATGGGTTGAGCACCGCCCCGGCGTTCGCGTAGGTCGAACCGACCACTTCTCCTGCCTCCAGCGCTTCGACGTAGCTGACATACGCGGTGGTGTTCGGCGCGAGCTTGTACATGGCGGCGAGCGTCGGCGTGAACACGCCGTTGGTCGAGTAGGTCGACACGCCCTGCGCGTTCGTCTGGTTGTAATTCGTGAAGCGGCCGCCCGCGAGCACCGACCAGCGCTCGGTCAGTTGCACGGTGTCCGACGCGAACACCGAGCGCTGCTCGATGGCGCTGGAGCGTTGCGCCTTGAGCGTCGTGCCGTCGCCGTAATACTGGTATGACGTGCCCTGGTACAGATTGCCCGTATAGCTCGGGCTGTAGAGATAGGCGTAGTCGTTGGTCTGATACTGCGAGGCGAGGCCGAACGTCAACTGATGGGTGAACGGGCCGGTGCGCACCTTGCCTTCGGCCGTGACCTGCCAGGCGCGGAACGTATTGTTTTCGTCGCCCAGATCGTTCTGGCCGCTGAAGTCGCCCGCGCCATTGAGCAGATACAGCGTGGCTTCGTTGCGATCGCGCGTCGACTTGTTGTACGCGTAGTTCGCCGAGACCTTCCAATCCGGATTGATCTGGTATTGGAGACCGGTCGTGTAGAACTGCGTGATCGTGTTCAGATGCGTGGCCTGCGTTTGCAGATTCGCATTGGACACATTGACGGGACCAGGCAATTGCGTGCCGGAGAAGTTGTACGTCGAGAGCGAGGGGGACGTGCCCGTGGCGCGCCGATCCTGATACATCGCGCCGAAGTTCCACGTGAGATCGCGGGTGATGCGCGCGTCGAGCGCGACCGAAACGGTGTCGCGATTGAGGTTGCCGTCGGTGTACGTCCGCCCCTCTTCATGCGTGTAGTTCAAACGCGCACCGAACATGTCGTTCGGTCCCGCGCGGCCGCCGAGATCCACATGCTCACGCCAGATGCCTTCGGAATGAAAGCCCACGTCGACGCTCGCGATACGCTCGTCGGTCGGCTTCTTCGTCACGTAGTTCACTACCCCGCCCGGAGCGACGAAACCGTACATGAAGCCGGACAGCCCCTTGAGCAGTTCCACGCGATCGAACTGTTCGTACGGCATGGTCACGCCGTAGGTCATCACCGGCAGGCCGTCGAGCTTGAAGCCGGACTGCCAGTCGATGGGCATGCCGCGCACGAAGATGTAGCCGGCCCAGGCGTCGAAGGCGTTGCTGCCGTCAGTCACCGACGCGTCGGTCACGAACACGTCGCCGAGCTTGGCAGGCTGGCGCTGTTCGAGCTGCTCCTGGCTCACGACGGTGGTCGAATACGGCGTGTCGAGCTGGCTGCGCGAACCGAGCGCGCCGGCCTGCACCGGCTGTTTGAGATTCTGCGGCGTCTCGCGCAGCGCCGAACTCGTCACCGTCGTGGCCTTGAGCGTCGCCTGCGAGGCGGTGTCGGCCGAGCTCGCGTCGGCATTGCCGACGGTACCCGGCGTCTGTCCGAAGGCCGGAACAACGGCAAAGCTCAGCAACGTGGCCAGTGCCAGTGGCGCCAATGCGCTGCGGGGCGCCGGACGAGCCAATGGCGTGCAATGCGTAACCGGTGCTGCGGCGTTGCGCGCGGCGCGCAACGTCCGAGGGGCGTGAACAAAAGACATGCTTGAATTCCCGTGTGACTGTCGAAATCTTTATTTTTAATGAGAATCGTTAACGTTCTCATTTAAGTTTCGGGATATTAGCAAACCTCCGCGCCGCGTCAACAAATGTTGTCAGCCATTGACGGCAACAACACGGAAATACAACATTTCCGATCCTTACACGGGTGACATGCGGGCTCGCGTGATATCGCGCGCGGGGCCCGGAACAAATAGGCTAGTATTGCGGCACTGTCGCCAACCGAGCGGCTTATTGAATGGAACGCCGTCCCTCATCCGGGGCGCGCGCGCCAAGTGGTATGGAACAAGTGGTATGGAACTCGACGCCATTGATCTGAAGATTCTGCGGGAACTGCAAGCCGACGCCCGCCTGACCAACGTTGAACTCGCCTCGCGGGTCAATCTCTCGCCCTCGCCCTGTCTCGCGCGCGTGAAGGCCCTCGAAGCGGCGGGCTACATCCGGCAGCGCGTCACGCTGCTCGATCCGTCCAAACTCGGGCTGCACATCAACGTGTTCATTCACGTCACCCTCGAGAATCAGAATCGCGATGGCCTCGACGCCTTCGAGGCCGCCGTCACGGCCTTGCCGAACGTCATGGAGTGTTACCTGATGTCCGGTGACGCCGACTACCTCCTGCGGGTCATGGTGAGCGACATGAGTGCCTACGAAACCCTCATCACCGACCGTCTCTCGCGCATTCCCGGCATCCGCAACATTCGCTCCAGCTTCGCGCTCAAGCAGGTCATGTACACGACGGCCATCCCGGTGCCCGATACCACCGACGCTTCCGCCAAATCCGAAAAGTCGGGCGATGCCTGAGAGCGGCCGCGCGGCAAAACCCCTCGACGCCGCGCAAGCCTCGCCGCACCCGCGTGGCGGGGCCGGTCCGCAAGTCGCACTGCATGCCGCCGCCATGCTGTTCGGCGCGTCCGCACTGTTCGGGGAGCACATCGCCGCCAGCAGCACGCTGATCGTCTTCGGGCGCGGACTCTTTTCCTGGCTCGCGTTGAGCGCCATCGCTCTCGTGGGGCTCGCCGGCATGCGTGGCGCCGCGCGATTGGCGGGCGGCGCTCCCTGGCAAGGTGTCTCGGCGGGTGCCGCAGCAAGGCTCATCGTGGCCGGCGTGCTGCTCGCGGCGCACTGGCTCGCCTTCTTTCTTGCCATCAAGGCGGCAGGCGTGGCCGTCGGCACGCTCGGTTTTGCCTGTTTCCCGGCATTTGCGATCCTGCTCGAGTGGCCATTGCGCCGGGAGCGTCCCACGTTGGCCGACGCAGGCGTGATCGCACTGGTCTGCGTCGGACTCGCGCTCGTCACGCCGGCCTTCGACTGGCGGGCCGGGGCGACCGTGGGGCTCGCATGGGGCGTGCTGTCCGGCGCCATCTATGCCGTCATCGCGCTGTCGAACCGTGTACTCGGCGCGCGGGCCTCGCCGTTGCAGGCGAGCTGGTGGCAATGCCTGGGTATCGTGCTGGTGCTCGGACCGTTTGCGTGGCGCGAAGCGCTCGTCCTGCCGGCCGTGCAATGGGGATGGCTCGCCTGCCTGGGCGTGGCGTGCACCGCCCTCGCGTATACGCTGTTCATTCACGCGCTGCGCACGGTCAAGGCCAGTCAGGCGGCGGTGGTCATCGCGCTCGAACCCGTCTACGCAATCGCTTTCGCATGGGTGCTGTTCGGCACGTCGCCCACGCTCAGGATGGCGGTGGGCGGCGTGTGCATTGTCGGCGCGGTCGCCTGGTCCGGATCGATGCGCTCACGCCGCATCGCACACTGATCCGTGAACCCGCGCGGCCGCCAGCGCCGACATCGTTTGCATTACACGAACATGCCGCCCGACGCCTCGATGCGCTGCGCGTTGATCCAGCCGGTCTCGTCCGCGAGCAACGCCGCCACCATGCCGCCGATGTCGTCGGCTTCCCCCACGCGTCCGAGCGCCGTATTGGCCGCGATCATCTGATTGACGCCCTGATTGTCGCGCACGGTACCGCCGTTGAAGTCCGTGGCAATGGCGCCCGGCGCGATCGTGTTGGCACGAATGCCGCGCGCGCCCAACTCCTTTGCCAGATAACGCGAGAACACTTCAATGCCGCCCTTCATCATCGCGTAGGCCGACGCCCCCGGCAGCGAAAAGCGGGCAAGCCCGCTGGAGACGTTCAGGATCCGCCCACCGTCGGCGATCCGCGGCAGTAGCGTTTGCGTGAGGAAATACGGCCCCTTCAAATGCAGGCGCACCAGTTCGTCGAACTGCGCTTCGGTCGTCTCGCTGAACGCCCGATGCAAACCCGTACCGGCGTTGTTGAGCAGGAAATCAAACGTGTCGCGCTGCCAGACCTCGCGCAGCACACGCCCGACCTGCGCGGCAAACGGGGCGAACTGCGACGCGTCCGACACGTCCAGCGGCAGGGCGACGGCGTTCGCACCCAGCGTTGCAATCTCGGCGACCACGGCATCGGCTTCGGCACGTGCGCTGCGATAGGTCAGGATGACGTCGATGCCGCGACGCGCGGCGGCGAGCGCCGATGCGCGGCCCAGGCCGCGGCTGCCACCGGTGATGAGAACAATCTTGCGGGTCATGGTGAGGCTCCTGAAAACGTGGACGCTGCACGCTCGCAACGCCCGGTTGAACAATGCCGACGGCCTTCGCTTTCCGATGCCTTTGCCTTCGACGGACCTGTCGCCAGATTTGCGTCCGCCGTTGCAGCAATGGGCTTCGGATGCCGCGGTACGTTCAACATGCTATTGCAACGAATTTCACCAATAAACCTGCTGAATTTAATTACACTGATCAAATTCGGATAACAATCACCGCCTCCCATGCATCAACTCGACGCCATGCGCATCTTCGTGCGCGTCACGGAAACGGGCAGTTTCACCCAGGCTGCGGACAGTCTTGGCCTGCCGCGTGCGAGCGTGTCCAATGCGATCAAGCAGCTCGAGACGAAGCTCGGCACGCGACTGCTGCATCGCACCACGCGTCGCGTGCAACTCACCCAGGACGGTCAGGCGTGTGTCGAGCGATGCAAGGACCTGCTCGCCGACATGGAGGAATGGGAGACGATGTTCGTCGCGCGCGGCCAGGCGCTCACGGGACGCCTGCGCGTGGACCTGCCGGCGACGCTGGCACGCACGACCGTCATCCCGCAGTTGCCGACTTTTCTGGCGCAACATCCCGCACTGCGCATCGAGCTGTCGAGCACCGACCGCCGCGTCGATCTCGTGCGCGAGGGGTTCGACTGCGTGCTGCGTGTCGGCGCCGTGGCCGATTCCACGTTGATCGCCCGGCCGCTCGGGCGCATGCGCCAGGTCAACGTGGCGAGTCCCGCGTATCTCGAGCGCTTCGGCGTGCCGCGCACGCTCGACGATCTCGGCGCGCATCGGCTGATTCACTACACGACCACGCTGGGCACGCGCCCGGCCGGCTGGGAGTATTTCGACGGCGAACGTTATGCGCAGTGGCCGATGGAAGGCGTGCTCACGGTGAACAATGCCGACGCCTATCAGGCCGCGTGCCTCGCCGGCCTGGGACTGATCCAGGCGCCGGAAAGCGGTGTACGCGCACTACTGGCCGACGGCGCCTTGCAGGAGGTATTGCCCGAGTTTCAGGCCGAGCCGCTGGCGGTGACCCTGCTGTACGCGAATCGCAGGCATCTGCCTCGCCGCGCGCAGGCCTTCATGAACTGGCTGGCCGATTTGCTCACGCCACGGCTGACCTCACCCTGATCCCCCCGCCCATCACGCTCCTCGCGACGGCTTCGCCGCGCCCTCCCGACACCCTCCCGACACCCATGCAACACCCTCGTCAATCCTTGACGGGGATTGTCGGCGAGGTCACGGCAATGCCGCGAGCCGCAGTTGGGCCACGACGGATCGTTACAACCCCTTCTCGACCATCGCCACGAGCCGTTGGCCCAGTCCGTCGACCTGATCGTCGGGAAGATCGCGCAGTGGGCCGTCGATGACGAGCACCGCCAGTCCGTGCACCGCCGCCCAGGCCAGATACTCCGCACCGGGACGCTGCCCGGCGTCGATGATCCCGGCGGCCACCATGCCGTCGAGCGCCGCCCCGAGCAGCTCGAACGGATTCAGGCCGCTCGCCCCCGCCTTCTCCGGCCCGCCGGCGGAGCGCACATTCTCCGATGGCGCGAACGCGGTGCGAAACAGGCCCGGTTGCGCCCTCGCGAAATGCAGATAGCCGATGCCGACCGCACGCAGCACCGCCCGCGCATGCGCCACGGTGTCTTGCAACGGCGCGTCGAGCGCCGCGATTTCCCGCTCGATGCCCACGGCCAGCGCCGCGAGCGACGCCGCGCGCACCGCATCGAGCAACGCCTGCCGATTCGCGAAGTGCCGGTACGCCGCATTGGGAACCACCCCGGCACGACGCGTCGCCTCGCGTAGGATCACAGCGTCCGGTCCGCCGTCGCGCGCCAGCGCGATACCGGCATCCAGCAACGCCCGGCGCAGGTCGCCGTGGCGGTAAGTCGTGCGTGCTGGCCCCGTGACCGTCTCTTGTTCTGTCATGACTACCCCTTGTGGACAGTGTCCATTATGTCTGCTATTGTTTGTGTACACTGTCCACAAAGACAAGTTGCATTGCATCGACATCCACGCTTTTCACGCGGAGGCACTATGGTTGAGACGTATTCCCAACACGGCGACAACGCTGCCATTCGTGCATTCCACACCGCATGGCTGGATGCAATGCGCACGGGGAAAGCTGGCACGCGTCCCGGACATGACTCCCCGGCGCTCGCGACGCTCGACGCGGTGCCGCCCGAGGAGCATCACAACGCGAAGTCATTGAAGTCGTCGAAGTCGTATTTCCGCCTGTAGCACGCATCGCTGCTGCATTCCCCTGCGCGGGCGTTCACCAGCCGCCGGCTGGTCCGCCCCCGCTTTTCCGGACATCACGAGGAGCGCTCCATGCAAGTCCATTCCTATCTGTTTTTCGAAGGTCGTTGCGAAGAGGCGATTACGTTTTACGAGAAGTCACTGGGCGCGAAGCGCGGCATGATGATGCGCTACGGCGAGAGTCCCGAGCGCTGCCCCGAAGGCATGCTGCCGCCGGGCAGCGATGAAAAGATCATGCACGGCGAGTTCCACATCGGCGACACGATGGTGATGGCCTCGGACGGCATGGTGAGCGGCAAGCCCAAGTTCGACGGCTTCTCGCTGTCGGTCGACTTCACCGAGGCGAGCGCCGCCGAGAAGGCGTTCAACGCCCTGGCCGACGGCGGCGAGGTCAACATGCCGCTCGGCGAGACGTTCTTTGCCACGTCGTTCGGCATGGTCAAGGACAAGTTCGGGATGAACTGGATGGTGATCGTGCCGAAGGAGATGCCCAAGGGCTGAAGGCATGACCGCCTGAAGCCACGAGTCGGGGGCGCGCGGCGACCACGGCGCCCCCGATTCGCGCGCGCTTCGCTCCCGAACGCGAACCCCGGCGGCGCGCACGTGCGTCGCCGCGGCGCTCGCCCACGCCGCGCCCGGCACCCGGGCCCGGGCAGAATGCAACCCTGCGCGCGTGCTCCACGGCTGCCCTACGTCTGCCTCACGTGTTTCTCACGCCTGTGCTATCGTCGCCGCCATGCCATCCGTGATCTCAATCCAGAATCTGTCGAAGACCTACGCGAGCGGATTCCAGGCGCTGAAGAACATCAACCTGGAAATCGAACGCGGCGAGATCTTCGCCCTGCTCGGCCCGAACGGCGCCGGCAAGACGACCCTCATCAGCACCATCTGCGGCATCGTGCGCCCGAGCTCGGGCACCGTGACCGTCGACGGCCACGACATCATCACGGACTATCGTGCCGCGCGTGAAGCCATCGGTCTGGTGCCGCAGGAACTGACGACCGACTCGTTCGAGTCGGTGTGGGCCACCGTCTCGTTTTCGCGCGGCCTGTTCGGCAAGCCCGCGAATCCGGCTTACATCGAGAAGGTGCTGCGCGCGCTCTCGCTCTGGGAAAAGAAGGACAGCCGCATCATGCAGCTCTCGGGCGGCATGAAGCGGCGCGTGCTGATCGCCAAGGCGCTCTCGCACGAACCACGTGTGCTTTTCCTTGACGAACCCACCGCGGGCGTGGACGTCGAGCTGCGGCGCGACATGTGGCGCCTCGTGCAGTCGCTGCGCGAGACCGGCGTGACCGTGATCCTGACCACGCACTACATCGAAGAAGCCGAGGAAATGGCCGACCGGATTGGCATCATTACCGGCGGTCAGATCACGCTCGTGCAGGAGAAGACGGAACTCATGCGCCACATGGGCAGCAAGCAGCTCGCGCTGCAACTGACCGAGCCGCTGTCCGCCGTGCCCGACGCCCTCGCCGCCTACGGGCTCGTGCTCAACGATAACGGCACCGAACTGGTCTTCTCGTACGACGCGAACATCGAACAGACGTCTATCGCCGCCTTGTTGCGCGACATGGAACGCGCCGGGATTTCGGTCAAGGATCTGCACACGACGCAGAGCTCGCTCGAAGACATCTTCGTCTCGCTCGTGCACAAGAAAGAAGGATGAGTCGCGCCATGAATCTCTACGCCGTCAGGGCGATCTACAACTTCGAGATGGCGCGCACGCGTCGCACGCTGATGCAGAGCATCATCTCGCCGGTCATCTCGACTTCGCTGTACTTCGTGGTATTCGGCGCGGCCATCGGCTCGCGCATTCCCGAGATCGAGGGTGTGCCGTACGGTGCGTTCATCGTGCCCGGGCTGATCATGCTCTCGCTGCTCACGCAGAGCGTGACCAACGCGTCGTTCGGCATCTACTTCCCCCGCTTCACCGGCACGATCTACGAGGTGCTCTCCGCGCCGGTGTCGTACATGGAAATCGTGTGCGCCTATGTCGGCGCGGCGGCCACGAAGTCGATCGTTCTGGGCGTCATCATGCTGGGCACCGCGGCACTCTTCGTGCCGCTGCGCATCGAGCATCCGCTGTGGATGATTCTGTTCCTGGTGCTCACCGCGGTGACCTTCAGTCTGCTGGGCTTCATCATCGGCATCTGGGCCGACGGCTTCGAAAAACTGCAACTCGTGCCGCTGCTCATCATCACGCCGCTCACGTTCCTCGGGGGCAGCTTCTACTCGACGAGCATCCTGCCGCCGTTCTGGCGTACCGTCACGCTGTTCAATCCGGTGGTGTATCTCATCAGCGGATTTCGCTGGAGCTTCTACGGGCTGGCCGACGTGAGCGTCGGCGTGAGTCTCGGCATGACGCTCGTTTTCCTCGCCGTTTTCCTCGCCGTCGTCGCCTGGATGTTCAAGACGGGGTACCGACTCAAGAGCTGATCCGCCGCGGCGCAGCGCCCCAATGCGACGCGCAACGCAAAAAGCCGGACGGTTTGCCGTCCGGCTTTTTTTGTCGATCGCGGTGCATGCCCACCCGCGCACGGCACGCGTTACAGCGGCGGCGTCTCCCGGAAGGCCGGCAGCGCCTCGGCCTGCGCGGAGAAATTGGCCAACTCGGGAAACTGATCGCCGAAATCGATCTCCGGCAGCATCAATTGATGGAAACGCCACGCGACCGCCACCGTCACACCGTGCTCGCCGATCTGGTCCGGCGTGGCCACGAGCGGCACCTGTGCCAACTCCAGCTCCAGGGCCTGAAACGCTGCATGCAATTGAGTGCGCACGCGATCGGTCCATGGCGAGTGGCGCTTCTCGCTCGGGCGCAATTCACGCTCATAGACGAGTTGCACCGATTTCTCGCATGCGGCGAGCGCGAGGCCCGTGAGTCGCAGCGCGCGCAACCTGGCCTCGGGCGCCATCGGCACCAGGCGCCGTTCGGCGTCGACCAGCGATTCCAGGTACTGAAGGATGAGCGTCGAATCCATGAGGACCGTGCCGTCATCCGCCACGAGCGTGGGCGCCTTGACGACCGGGTTGATCGCGGAGAATTCGTCGAACGTACGGAACACCGACAACGAGCGATGTTCGTAGGGAAGCCCCAGCAGCTTCAGGCAGATCGCCACACGACGCACGTACGGGGAATCCAGCATTCCAATCAATTGCATGTCTTGCTCCACGGAACTGGCAGTTTCTGCCGGGTCGGAAAAGAGGACGGCGGCGGGCGGGGCCCGCATCCGCACCAGCATAGCCGAGCCGCGCGGCGCCGCAAATCGAATTCGATTGCGATTTCGTGTGAATTCCGCTCACAAGACGACCGTCGGCGCCCTCCGCGCCGAAGCATCGCGTCGGCCAGGAAAAGGGAACCTGTGCGGCAACACGCCGTCGCCTGCGACGCCCGCGCATGACAGGTAAAATGAGCCGCATGGCCGACTCTACAGGGAGATGCTTCATGGACATCCTGATGGTTCTGACCTCGCACGACCGCCTCGGCGACACCGGCAAGGCAACCGGCTTCTGGCTGGAAGAATTCGCCGCGCCCTACTATGTCTTCATCGACGAAGGGCTCAACGTCACACTGGCCTCACCGGCCGGCGGTCAGCCGCCGCTCGACCCGAAGAGCGATGCGCCCGACGCCCAGACCGACGCCACGCGCCGCTTCCGCGAGGACCCCGAAGCGCAAAAGGCGCTGGCCAACACGCTCCGGCTGGCCGACGTCAAAGCCGACGACTACGATGCCGTGTTCTACCCGGGCGGCCACGGCCCGCTCTGGGACCTGGCGCAGGACCCCAACTCCATCCACCTGATCGAAGCCTTCGAGCGCGCCGGCAAACCCATCGGGTTCGTCTGCCACGCACCGGGCGTGCTGCGGCAGGTTCGCGGCGAAAACGGCGAGCCGCTCGTGCGCGGGCGACGCGTGACAGGCTTCACGAACGAAGAGGAAGACGCCGTCGGTTTGACCGACGTGGTGCCGTTTCTCGTGGAAGACGAACTCACGCGCCTGGGCGGGCTGTATGAGAAGGGTGGCAACTGGCAATCGCATGTGGTCGGCGACGGCAGGCTGGTGACCGGCCAGAATCCGGCCTCGTCCGAGGAGGCCGCACGCACGGTGCTGGCCATGATGGAGCCGCGCCTGCCATGACGGCACCACCGTCCGGCGTCGACGTGAGACGGCTCGTGCCGACCGATGCGCCCGCCTTTCAGGCACTGCGACTCGCCGGGTTGCAGGCGCACCCCGAGGCGTTCGGTTCGAGCTATGAGGAGGAGAAAGACTGGCCGCTGGCGCGCGTGCGTGAATGGCTGACGGCACGGCCCGAGAGCGGTGTCTTCGGTGCGTTCGGGCACGACCGTCTGGTCGGCGTGCTTGGCCTCGGGCGGCAGCCGCGCCCGAAGTTCGCGCACGTCGGCTTTCTATGGGGCATGTACGTGCAGGCCGATGCGACGGGGCGCGGCATTGGCCGTGCACTGGTCGACGCCGCACTCGCCCTCGCACGCTCGCAGCCAGGCTTGCGTCACGTCACGCTGCAGGTGAGCGCCGACAACCGCGCGGCCATCGCCCTGTACCAGTCCTTCGGTTTCGTCGAGATCGGCCGGGAACCCGATGCCATGCGCGTGGGCAACCGCTTTCAGGACGAACTGCGCATGTACCTGCCGATCGCCACACGCTGACACGCGGCGCCCGCGACCCGGGTCGAGACGCCTTCGTACCCGCCCCCCCCGGCACCCGCCGCCCTCATGGGCGGCGGGGCTTGCCTTCGATCCCCGACATCACGCCGGGATCTTCTCCATCTCGAACGGCCCCAGATAGTCGGTCTTGCCGACCTCCACCCCCTGTGCCCGCAGAATGTCGTGCGTGGTCGTCACATGGAAATAGAAGTTCGGCAACGCGAACTTCAGGAGGTAATCGACCGCGTCCATGGTGGTCTGGTATTCCTTGAACTTCAGCGTGATCTGCCGCGAATCGGCGCCGTCAAAGCGGTCTTCGAGCAGGCCCGCAATGAACGCCTCGGTATTCGCGATGCGATCGCGCAACTGGTCGAACGTCGTCTCGTTGTCGTCGAACTTCGGCGACTCCAGCCCCGTCAGACGCGCCACAGCGAACTTTGCCGTATCGCTCACTCGCTGGACCTGCGCGACGAAGTCGAGCATGTCGGGCGCGAGTCTTGCCTGAAGGATCGTCGCCGGATCGAGCCCCCGGGTCTCGCAATGCATGCGCGCCTTCTTGATGTAGTCGGCCATGACGGTCAGGCCGCGCAGGTAGACGGGGATGGTGGCGCGGTAAAGGGAAATCGACATCGCAGGACTCCTCGGTGGATGGCAACGACGCAACGTGGGAGACCGATGCGTCGAGCAAAGCCACATGCTATCAGTGCCCCGGAATTCTCGCCGTGCACGGGACGATTTCTGGAATCCATGGGCGTTTGATCTCGCGACAATCCTCGGGGCGGACATTGGCGTTTGCCGTCCGCCCATGGATGACCTTCCCCAAGTGCCCGCCGGCGCTGCGACCCAGGATACCCAACCTCACATGACTACCTCTGTGACCCCAAGCCACATTGCGCTCGCCGGACATTTCGAGCGGACAATCGACAGTGACAAGATCGGCCGGTACGCGAGCGCGCCGAGCGAGAAGGAACTCGCCAGCCTGTGGGGAAGGATCAAGGACTTCTTCATGGGCACGCACAAGGAAGACGCCAAGCTGGCCATCTTCAGGCTGGCCAATGCGCAGGACACCGAGACACAGTTCAGGGCGTTCGCCGACCTTACGCGCTACGTGTCCCCAGAGCACGGCTCGGTTCTGAAGTGGAACATCGCGAGCGCCCATGGGCTCGATTTCCAGATCGGCGGCGACCGCATCATGATGCAGACCGATGCCGAGGCGTTTCTGCAGCAAAGCCCGGCACTGAGCATCGAAGACAGCTGCCGGGTGCTGATGACGCTCACGCACGACGATCATCGCGTGATCGAGGGCATGAGTCATGCAGGCCTCCATCTCGATCTGCTGGGACCGGATGCGACGCCCGCTCAGCTCCACAAGGCGGCGCGCGGGCACATGTTCGGCATGCCCGCGCTCCTCGATGCGATGCACGTGCTCGGCATGCATCGGGACAGTGAACAAATGAGGATCAACCCCTTTGTCACCGATTTTGTGCGCGAAACGCTCCTGGCGGGCGGGGCGTCGCACAGCGACGCTCATCGATTCTCAGAATACGCCTCGACGCTCGTGCTGCTGACCTCCGCGGTAAGACAGCGCGATTGACGCCGGGATTGATGCCGGGATTGACGCCAGGATCGACGCCGACTTCGGCGTCGACATTGACGCCCGGTTTCGATTCCCCCCGCCCCCCCTCGGGGGGCCGCCCCCTCCCCCCCCACTGCAACAGGAGAGTCTTGAGGATATGGCCGCACCCATCACCCTGGCAGGCAGCACGCCCCGCACCCTCAGCGCGCAAGCCATCGACACCTGCACCAGGGCGCGCAGCGAGGCCGAAGTCCGCAGCCTTTGGGGCCGCATCAAGGACTGGTTCCTCGGCACCCACAAGGAAGACGCCAAGCTGGCAATCTTCCGTCTGGCCAACGCCCCGAACGCGCAAGCGCAGTTCGATGCGTTTCTCGAGCTCATCGGGTACGTTGCGCCCGCGCATCGCGACCAGCTTCATTTCTGTGTCGGGGAAAACGAGGCGCCCGCGTTTCGCGTCGCCGATCATCGGATCGAAGTGAAGGACGATTGGCGCGGTCTCACCGCGTCCGAGACGCTGACGCCCGACGACACCGCCCGCCTGCTGCTTTCGCTGCGGTATCAGGATCTGCCGGTGGCCGCCGAGTTTCACGATTTCGGCGTTGGCCTCCTGCACGACAGGACCGCCGACTCGGTGCTCAACTCGCAATGGCTTTATCTGGTGCGATCGCCGGAACTGGTTCGCGCCCTGGAATGGTTCGGACTGCATCGCAACGACGCCGAGGGCGACTTCGCGTATCAGGTCGACCGCCAGGTGGAGAAGATGTACTTCGAGACGTGCGCAAACGACGAAGCCGCCGCGCGCGCGGGGCGCAACGCCATGAACCTCGCGATCATCGTCACCGAAATGGTTCGCACGCGGGAAACGTTCGACGCGATACGTGCCGTCGAACGACGCGCCGACATCCCCCGCGCATGACGCATGACGCATGACGCATGGCGGTCGCGGCGCAGCCGGAACGCTGCGACGCATCGCCGATGCGCGTTCGCCCTCGTCCGCCATCGTCCGCGCTCGCCCCGGCGAAAGAGGGAAATGCCCCGGTGCGCAATAAGACCTTTTGACGGTGGAGCGGCACGTCGGTACGTTGCACCATGGCAGGCGCGCGCGGCGCCCCACGCCGCGACGCGATGCTATGCTTGATCGGCACCCGCGCGCGTCGCGACGGGTGCGCGATGCCTGCATCCGCAACGGAAGTCGTCAGAGGAGCCGCCATGGGTACCCCCCGCCACATCCCCACGCCGACCGAGGCCGCCACGCTAGCGCGCACCTGGGTCGGCCATTTTTCCAAACCCACCGCCATCGGCATGTCGCTTGCGTTCGTGGCGGGCTACATCGACGTCGTGGGCTTCATCGCGCTGTTCGGCCTTTTTACCGCACACGTGACCGGCAACTTCGTGATGATCGGTGTGCAACTCGTCGCCGCCACCCACGTCGGCGTGTTCGCCAAACTGCTGGCGCTGCCCGTGTTCGTGATCTTCGTCGCCCTCGTGAAACTGATCGTGCAGGCGTATTCGCGCACCGACCGCCGGCCGCTGCGCCTGCTGCTCTGCATGCAGACGGCGCTGCTGCTCGGTTTCATGATCGTCGGCATGGCGGCACAGCCCATCGTCTCCGCCGACGCACCGCTCGCGATCCTCTCGGGCATGTTCGGCGTGGCCGCGCTCGCCATCCAGAACGCCCTCGGGCGACTCGTGCTCGCCGACCTCGCCCCGACCACGATCATGACCGGCAACACCACGCAGATCGTGATCGACATCGTAGAGCTCGCGAGCGGCAACTGCGGCGACGACAAGGCTGCGCGCGCCCGACTGCGCAAGATGCTGCCGGCCTTGGCCGCGTTCGCGGTGGGGGCCGTGTTCGGTGGCTTCGCCTATCACGGCGCCGGTTTCTGGTGCGTGCTCCTGCCAGTGGCGCTACTCGTCGCGCTGGCGTGCGCCAACGAGTAGCGGTGCGGCGTCCGCGCCTCGGCCGGACGCGGTAAAATTGCATCCTTTACCGCATGCGCACTGTCGTCCGCCCCGCGCGGACTTCATCGCGACGTATCCTTCTCATCCCCCAGCCACGATTTCACCGACAGTGACCGCCAACGCACACGACCGCTCCTCCCTGTCCGATGACGCCTCCGACAACCAGGACACGCTCCACGAAGACCGTCTTTGGCGGGACGACGGCTGGACGGCAAAGGTCGTGAAGAACGAGGACGACGATGGCTGGGCCGTCGCCATGTACCGGGACGGGCAGTCGGAGCCCGCACTCGTGGGCCCCTGGACGATGGGGCGAGACAAGAAGAACCCGAAGCCGCTCGACGCCGGCGCGTTCCACACGTTGGTCAAGACGGCGGCGGAAGTGCTGCGTCGTCACGAGCAGCAACTGCACGCGCAGTTGCACAAGCGCGTGAGCGTTGACGGCCCCGATGGCGATATCGACGTCACGCTCGACATCGTGCCCGACGAATACGATCCGTATGCCATGCTCAGCGCCGTCGACCGGTTCGGCGAGACCCTCGCCTCGGTGAAGGTGCCGCCGACATTCAAGCTCTCGCGCAACAGCGCGCGGGCGTGGGTCGACAACGAATTCCGGCGCCCCCAGTAAGCGCACGCTCACCGCGCACGCCGATCCTCCTTGGCCCGGATCAGCACCCGACGACGGCGTCCGGGTCGGACGGCGACTGCGTCACGAGATACACCGCCACGGGGAACGACGGCCCGCCCGGGCGATATCCGGCCATCCCGTCACTCCGGATACCGGGATAAGCCACCGTCTGGCTGCGTTTCGCAACCGTCCCTATGATGGGCTACATCGATGCACGGCGCGCCCGCTAGCGGGCACTCACACCGCGCCGATGCTTCCCTCTGCCCATCGTCAAAGGACCCCCATGAAACGCTTTCACATCGCTCTCGCCGTGCGCGATCTCGACGAGTCCATCAAGGATTACTCCGTACGTCTCGGCATGTCTCCCGCCGCCGTGGTGCCCGGCGCCTACGCCATGTGGCGCACCGATCTGCTGAACTTCTCGATCAATCAATCGCCCGCCCGCGCCGGAGAATTGCGACACGTGGGCTTCGAGGACGACGACGCGCCTGAGTATTCGAGCAGCACCGACTGCAATGGCCTGCTCTGGGAAGCCTTCTCGGCCGAAGAACAGGACCGTCGCATAGTGAGCACTTACGGGGTCGCAGTGCGAAACCCGTAAGCCCGGTCGGCGCCCTGTCCTGACACGCCCCGAGAGATACCACGTGATGCAAGGGCGCGGCGTACGGACTCACGCAGGGACTTCGTCCGAATCGTCGGCCACCTCGTCAGCCACCGTGCGCAAGCCTGGCAAGGTGCGCTGCCAGCGCTGCGCGATGAAGACGCCGATCAGGGCGACGCCACCACCGATCACGTGGAACGTGTGCAAGTGCTCACCCAGCAACACGACCGCGATACCCGCTGTCATGACAGGCAACACGTTGATGAACATGCTGCAACGGTTCGGTCCAAGATGGCGGATGCCCCGAATCCACAGAATCGGCAACAGGATCGAGGCGCCCAAACCCGCGTACAGGACCAGCGGCACCGTCGCGGCGTTGAGCTGCGCCTGTCCGGCAGGCACGAACGCGAGCATCGGGATCATCGTCACGAGCGCCGCCCAGGCCTGCACATACGTCGACTGTGCGGGCGGCACATCGACGTGCCAGCGTCGCAGCAGCACGCTGTAGAGCCCATACGAGGCCGACGCGATCAACATCAGCATGTCGCCGAGGTGTACACCGCCGTCGAGCAGGCGCGACGGCTGTCCCTGCGCGATGAGGTAGATCAGCCCCACCAGTGAGAGCAGCCCGCCGACGAGCATGCCGAGAGTGGGCGGCTCGCGCAGCAGCACGACACTCCAGAGCAGCGTGAGCAACGGTGCGAGCGCCGTCACGATGGCCATGTTGGTCGCCGTGGTGCTGTGCGCCGCGAGATACGACAGGCTCTGGTAGAACGACATGCTCAGGAACCCGAGAAATGCGAGCCTGCCCAGATGCGGGCGCAAGTTTGTCCAGTTGCGCAGGAGCGCCTGGATGACGAATGGCGTCATGACCGCCAATGCGAGCACCAATCGATAAAAGGTGATGGCCGACGGCGCAATGGTCGTGGCCGAGAGTTTGGAGACGATGACATTGCCGGCCCACAACAACATGGCGCCGAGCGGATACAGGTAGTACCCCATGACGATTTTCCGCGAACGTGAAGGTGAGAGGGAAGCCTCATCGTCAACCATGTCGCACTGGGCGTCTCACGCTAAAATCTCCAAACCTGCCTGAAAAAGGACATCCGTGTGAGCGCTCATCCGTCATCGCGGGATATTCGGGATATGCGGCATATGCGGCATATGCGGGATACCGATCATCTGCGTTTCGAAAACACACCCATGCCGATGGCGGCCATGGCGGTCGATTACGCGCACAATGCATTCATTGCGTCGCATTCGCACCGCCGCGCGCAGTTGCTGTACGCCATCGAAGGCGTGATGATCATTGCGTCGGCGTCGGGACGCTGGGTCGTGCCGCCCACCCGCGGGGTGTGGCTGGCGGCGGGGCTCGAGCATACGGTGCGCATGAGCGGCAATGTAAAGATGCGCACCGTGTTCGTCGAACCGGATACGCAGCCGTTGCCGCAGGCCAGTTGCGTGGTGGAAATCACGCCGCTCATGCGCGAGCTGATTCTCTCGGCCATCGACATTGCGCCCGACTATGCACCGGACTCGCGCGACGCACGGCTCATGCGACTGTTGCTCGACGAGTTGATCGCGCTGCCGGTGCTGCCGCTTTACTTGCCGTGGCCGCGCGACGCCCGTCTCGTGCGGGTATGCGAGCAACTGATGCAAACGCCCGGCGACGACACGATCATCGACGCGTGGGCCAATGACGCGGGGCTCTCAGGCAAGACCTTTCAACGGCGCTTCGCCGCGCAGACGGGCATGACGTTCGGTCGCTGGCGGCAACAGGCGCGACTGCTCCAGGCGCTGGAAGCGCTCGCGCGCGGAGAGAAGATCGTGAATGTGGCGCTCGATCACGGCTATGCGAGCCAGAGCGCGTTCGCCGCGATGTTCAAGCGGCATTTTGGCGTACCACCGTCGGCGTTTTACCGATAATGGCGACGTACGGCACCGACTCCCAAGGAGACATCGACATGCATTACCTGCTGATATACGACCTGGTCGACGACTATCTCGAACGCCGCGGGCAATTCCGCGAGGCGCATCTGTCGCTTGCCTGGCAAACGGCCGACCGGGGCGAATTGCTGCTTGCGGGCGCCCTGGAAGATCCCGTCGACACGGCGGCCCTGTTGTTCAGGGGCGAGTCGCCGGTCGTCGCGGAAGCCTTCGCGAAGTCGGACCCGTATGTGGTGAATGGTCTGGTGAAATCGTGGCGCGTGCGGCCATGGAAGACGGTCGTCGGCGAGACAGCCAGCACGCCGGTGCGCTGAAAAAACAAAACGCGCCTGGTCGTGAAACCAGGCGCGTTTGTCGACGTCCGATCTTGCGTCGTGTTTCGGAGCTTTCCGAGACACACGCCGCTGAATCTGGCGTCCCCTAGGGGATTCGAACCCCTGTACTCACCGTGAAAGGGTGATGTCCTAGGCCTCTAGACGAAGGGGACCTAAAGTCTTCCGTTTTGGTGGAGGTAAGCGGGATCGAACCGCTGACCTCTTGCATGCCATGCAAGCGCTCTCCCAGCTGAGCTATACCCCCGTACGGCGAAGAAGTGAGACTATAGCCTGCTTTTTCGATCTTGGGAAGCCCCCGCCACAAATATTTTGCAGCGGCCTGGCGATACGCCCGCGTGAGTCTCTGACTTCCCCACATCGCATTGCCATGAGACGGTACATCTTGCGCAACGCCTCAAGCCACGCGGCACCGTGGCACCGTGGCACCTCGACGTATCGGCTTACTGACTCAGGCCGCGCGCCTCGATCGGCCAAACGCCCTCGACCCGCCCATGCCGTACAACGACGTACCGGTCATAGAGGTTGACCGTCGGGTCGCAATGCCCCGGCACCAACAGAATCGGCTCGCCGAGCCAGCCCGCCCCGTCCTCGTGCGGCGACGCCAGGGCCAGCACGCCATGCTCGTCCGAGGCCGTGCGGTACTGCGGCTGCCCCGCCTGCTGCGACGACCAGAACCGCGGCAGACCGGAATCCGTTGCCACGCTCTTGAGCCCGGCATCGCAGACGATGATGCCCGCGCGCGCCGTGCTCATGACCGTGGATGCGAGAAACAGCGCGTGACGGAAACGCCAGTCGTCGCGCCACTCCAGCGAACCGTAATGACCGTCGAGGAACACATAGGACCCCGGTTGGATCTCCGTGTACACACCGCTCTCGATATCGAACTCCGCCGTGCCCGTCCCCCCGCCCGTGACCACCGGGCACGCAATCCCGCGCGCGGCCAGAAACCGCACATACGCGCTCGCCTGATCGGCGGCACGCCGCGCCGTATCGCGGCGCTCGTCCCAATTGGCAATATGCTGTGCGCTGCCGTGATACGCCTGCAGACCGCCGAAGCGCAGGCCCTCGTAATGGTCGATGGCGTCGACCAGCCGGCCGAGCGCTTCGGTCGAATCGACGCCGCACCGCCCCTGTCCCACGTCCACCTCGGGCAACACGGCAATGCGCACCCCCGCGCGCTGCGCCGCCTTGCCAAGCGGCGCCACCTGTCGCACGTCGTCGACGCAGACGGAAAGCGAGACACGCGCGGCCATCGCCACGGCCAGTGCCACACGCGCCTGCCCCACGAATTCGTTGCTGATGTGAATGCTGCCGATCCCGGCGTTGACGAACGGAATCGCCTCGGTGAGTTTCTGGCAGCAAACGCCAACGGCGCCCGCGGCGACCTGGGCGCGCGCAATCGTCACGGACTTGTGCGCCTTGGCGTGCGGACGTACCGCGACGCCGCGCGCCGACGCGGCGCTGGCCATGCGCGCCACGTTCGCGTCGAAGGCGTCGAGATCGAGGAGCAACGACGGCGTGGCGACCTCGGCGAGCGAGTCCCCCGCCTGAGCGACCGGTGGCACCGCCAAGGGGCCGGCGACACTCGCCGGCGACGACACCGAATTGACTGAATCGGACATCACAATCCTTTCAAGGGGTTCGCGGAAAACGCGGACATCGCGCGGACATCACGCGGACATCACGCGGACATCAAGCAGGCAGCGCCCGGGCGAGCACACACGCCACATGCATCGCCCGCGCGTTCGCCCCGTCGTGGATTTGATGCCGGCAACTCGTGCCGTCCGCCACGACGATGGTGTTCGCGCCCCGCTGCCGGATGGCCGGCAGCAGCGTCAGTTCGGACATCGCGCGCGACGTGTCGTAGTGCTCCGCCTCGTAGCCGAAGCTGCCCGCCATGCCGCAGCATGACGACTCGATCGATGATACCTTCAGCCCCGGCACCCAACCAAGCACCGCCGTCACGGGCGAATACGCGTCGAACGCCTTCTGATGGCAGTGACCATGCACCAACGCCTCGCCGACGCCGTCGGGCAGCGCCTGCCACGCCACGTCGAAATGCCCCGCTGCCTTCTCGCGAACCAGAAACTCCTCAAAAAGAAACGCGTTGTCGGCCACCTTGCGCGCGGCCTCGCCAAAGCCGTAACCGAGTACCTCGTCGCGCAGGGACAACAGGCACGACGGTTCGAGCCCCACGATCGGCACACCGCGTTCGACAAACGGCATCACCGCGTCGAGCAGACGCAGCGCCTCGGTCTTCGCCTCGTCGACCAGACCGGCCGCCAGGAACGTGCGGCCGCAGCACAGCGGGCGCTCGCCCTCGCGCCGGTTGACGTGCACGACGTAGCCGGCCGCTTCGAGTACGCGCTTTGCGTCGCGAGCGTTCTCCGGCTCCATGTAATTGTTGAACGTGTCGACGAAGAGGACCACCTCGCGCCGACCGGCGAGCGATGCGGTGGATGCGACGGACGCGTTCAGCGGCGACTGCGTCGACAGGAACGAGGGCTTCAGCGCGGGCACCGAACGTTCGGGCGCAAGGCCAAGCCAGCGCCTGAGCGCGGTGTTGCCCGGCAGCCGCTGCGCCGCGTCGAGCCACCCGCCCACGCGGCTGGCCCACGGGGCATAACGCGGCAGATAGGCGATGAGCTTGTCGCGGAACGAAACACCATGGCGTTTCGCGCGCGCATGACGTGCCTCGATCTTGAAGCGCGCCATGTCGATGCCGGTCGGGCAATCGCGCTTGCACCCCTTGCAGGACACGCACAGATCGAGTGCCGCCTGGACGTCGTCGCCGGCCAGTCCGTCGTCGCCCAACTGCCCCGAGATCGCCAGCCGCAGCGTGTTCGCCCGACCGCGCGTGACGTGCTGTTCGTCGCGCGTGACACGATAGCTCGGACACATCGTGCCGGCGTCGAACTTGCGGCAATGCCCGTTGTTGTTGCACATCTCGACAGCCGATGCCAGGCCGTGCGTGGCATCGGCGCCGGTATCGGACGCGGACTGCTCGCCGCTCAGCGCGTCGCGCTTCACGTTCCAGGCGGTCCAGTCGAGCGCGGGCGTCACCGGCATCGCGGCATAGCCGGGCGCGAAGCGGAAGAGTTCGCGCGTATCCATCTTCGGCGGACGCACTATCTTGTCCGGATTGAAGCGATTGTCGGGATCGAACAGTTGCTTGATCTCGCCGAACGCCGCGTTGATGCGCGGCCCGTACTGCCAGGCCACCCATTCGCCGCGACACAGGCCATCGCCGTGCTCGCCCGAGTAGGCGCCCTTGTACTCGCGCACGAGCGCCGCCGCCTCCTCGGCGATCGCGCGCATCTTCACCGCGCCGTCGCGGCGCATGTCGAGGATGGGTCGCACATGCAGCGTGCCCACGCTCGCGTGGGCGTACCAGGTGCCCTCGGTGCCGTTGCGATGAAACACTTCGGTCAGGCGCCGCGTGTACTCCGCCAGATGTTCGAGCGGCACCGCGCAATCCTCGATGAAGGACACCGGTTTGCCGTCGCCCTTCATGCTCATCATGATGTTCAGCCCTGCCTTGCGCACTTCCCAGAGCGCCTTCTGCGGCCCCGCGTCGGGCATCTTCACCACACTGTCGGGCAAGCCGAGATCGGCCATGAGAGTGGCGAGATCGTCGAGCCGGGTGCGCAGCGCGGTGGCGTCGTCCCCGGCGAATTCCACCAGCAGGATTGCCTGCGGATCGCCTACGAGCGCCTTCTCGATCACCGGGCGAAACGCCGCGTTGTCCATCGCCAGGTCGATCATCGTGCGATCGACCAGCTCCACCGCCACCGGCCCCAGCCGGACGATGTGCTGCGTGAGATCCATCGCCTGGTAGAACGTCGGGAAGTTCACCACCCCGAGCGTCTTGTGCGTCGGCAACGGAGCAAGCCTGAGCGTGATCTGGCGGCTGTACGCCAGCGTGCCTTCCGAGCCGACCAGCAGATGCGAGAGATTCGCCACCCCGTCGTCGGTGTAGGCGCGAGGGTTGAGGCAGTCGAACAGGTCGAGGTTGTAGCCCGCCACGCGGCGCAGCACGCGCGGCACGCGCTCACGTAGCTCGTCGCGCTCGCGCATCGCGATCTCGCGCACGGCGGTGAGCAGCGCCTTCGTGCGCGCGTCGGCCGGCGGCGCATGCAGCGACCCGAAATGCAATTGCGCGCCGTCGGCGAGTACCGCGTCGATGGACAACACGTTGTGCACCATGTTGCCGTATTCGATGGAACGCGAGCCGCATGAGTTGTTGCCCGCCATGCCGCCGATGGTGCATTGCGCGGCCGTCGACACATCCACCGGAAACCACAACCCATGCGGCCTGAGCCACGCATTGAGATGATCGAGCACGATGCCCGGCTCGACGGTCACGGTGCGGGCTTCGGCATCGAACGCCACCACGCGATTGAGCCACTTGCTGTTGTCAATGACGAGCGCTTCGCCGATCGTCTGGCCGCACTGGCTCGTGCCCGCGCCGCGCGCGAGCACCGGCACCTTCTCGTCGCGGGCGATGTCCAGGGCGCGAAGCAGATCGTCCTGATCGCGCGGCACGACCACCCCGACGGGGAATATCTGGTAGATCGACGCGTCCGTGGCATAGCGGCCACGGCTCGCGCGATCGAAAAGCACGTCGCCGCGCAACTCGCGGCGCAGACGATCCTGAAGCGGCGTGATGGCGACACCGCCGCGCCGCATCGGCATCAGATGCACGGGCTGGCCCACGAGGCCGGCGTTGGCGTTCGATTGGGAATTCATGAGATTGCGCAAATTTGCAGGCATTGAACTGGCCGCCCCAGCGGCGCGGCCATCGGGATGCGGCGGGCCTGCCGGGCGCTCACGAGGATCGCCGCCGGCAGGCGCTGCCCGGCAGGATGCGACCCGGTGCCGCGCTCGCCTGGCGACAAGGCGAATCGGAAGGTCGACCGGTCATCCTGCGCTCCGACGTGCGTCTGGCGCAGGCCAGACGCACGTGAGACACACCTGAGCGACACGTCAGGCGGGCTGGCGCACGTTGCTCGCGGCGGCGTCGCCCGCCATCGAGAACTTGCTCTCCGGCTGCATGCGGAAGGCGAGGACCACGCCCACGGCCATCAGGACCATGCTGCCCACGAACGGCAGTTCCCAGTTCCCGGTGCGATCGATGAGGTAGCCCGAGAGCACCGGCGAGAGGATGGCGGCCAGGGCCGAGCCCGTGTTCATCATGCCGCTGGCCGTGCCCGAGTATTCCGGTGCGACGTCCATCGGAATCGCCCACATCGGTCCGATCGTCATTTCGGCGAAGAAGAAGCCGCAGGCGAGGCAGGCCATCGACACGTACAGATGGTGGGTGAACATCATCGGCACGAGCGAGATCAGCGTAAGCAGCATGCACACCGAGACCATCCAGCTTCGGGCGCGCTTGAGACTGCCAGTGCGCTCGTACAGCTTGTCGGTCACGATACCGCCGAGGGTGTCCCCCACCACACCGGCGAAGAACACGCTCGAGGCGAACAGCGCCGACTTCTTCAGATCGAGGTCATAGCTGTGCAGGAAGTACTGCGGAATCCACGACAGAAACAGCCACAGCGTCCAGCCGTAGCAGAAATAAACGATCGTCACGGGCATCATGCGCTTGAAGAGCGGGCCCCAGGGCACCGATTGGCTCTTGGCCTTGAGCGCCGGCAGCACGGCCAGTTCCTCGGGCGTGATGCGCGGATGATCCTGCGGACGCTCGGTAAAGGTGAAGCCCCACACCGCGACCCAGACCAGGCTCACGATCCCGCACAGGTAGAACGATTCGCGCCAGCCGTGCGTGGTCATGATGAATACCACCACGGCCGGCGCCACGGCATTGCCGATACGCGAGGCCGCGTGGGTGATGCCTTGCGCAAAGCCGCGCTTGTCCTTGGAGACCCAGCGCGACATGGCCGACGTGGCGGCCGGGAACGTGGCCCCCTCGCCCAGACCGAGCAGCAAGCGCGCGAGCAACAGCGTGACCAGACCGCCGGCCATGCCGGTGAGAATGGTCGCGACGGCCCACAGACCGCCGCATATGAGCAGCGTGCGCTTCGCGCCGAAGCGATCGCTCACCCAGCCGCCGATGATCTGGAAGACGAGATAGGGATAGGCGAATGCGGAGAATACGAGACCGATTTCGGTCTTGTTGAGGTTGAATTCCTTGCCGAAGCCGGCCGCGGCCGTGCTGACGTTGACGCGATCGAGGTAGGTGATGAAATACATGACGCATAGCATCACCAGCACGACCCTTGTCGCTCTGAAAAGCTTCATTGCATTGTCTCCTGAAACATCCTGTGAAGCGCGCCCGCGGCATGCGGGCAACGCAAGAGGTGTTGCCGGGCACGGACCTTTCTGTCGTGAGGTCCTGTATCACCCGAATGACAGGTCAAGCATTCACTGCAAGGGGGCCGCCTGGAACCGGCGGCCCTCGCTTCCTCTCGTGTCCCTTGATGCTTAGGACTACGGCACGTCAGGCGGCGGCCTTGAGCGACGGCGCGGCCTTGGCCTGCGCGAGATAGTCCATCGCGGCCACCACGCCGGAACCGGCGAGCTTCACGCCGGAAATCTGCAAACCCATTTCGCAACCGGCCAGCGTGGCCATGAGCGTGAGATCGTTGCAGTCGCCCAGATGCCCGATGCGGAACATCGTGCCGCGAATCTTGCCCAGGGCCTGGCCGAGCGACATGTCGAAGCGCTCATAGATGCGCTTGCGCACGTCGTCGGCGTCCACGCCCTGCGGCATGACCACGCCGGTGAGCACCGGACTGTAGACGGCCGGGTCCTGGCACTGGATCTCGAGCCCCCACGCACGCACCGCACGGCGCGTGGCTTCGGCCAGACGCTGGTGACGTGCGAACACGTTGTCCAGCCCCTCCTCCAGAATCATGTCGAGCGCCTCGGACAGGCCGTACAGCAGATTCGTGTTCGGCGTGTAAGGCCAGTAGCCGTTCTTGTTCGCCTCGATGATTTCCTGCCAGCCCCAGAACGCGCGCGGCAGCCTTGCATGCTTGCCGGCCTCGAGCGCCTTGGCCGAGACCGCGTTGAAGCTGATGCCCGGCGGCAGCATCAGCCCCTTTTGCGACCCCGAGACGGTCACGTCCACGCCCCACTCGTCGTGACGGTAGTCCGCCGAGCCGAGCCCCGAGATCGTGTCGACCAGCAGCAGCGCCGGGTGGCCGGCGGCGTCGATGGCGCGCCGTACCGCCGCGATGTCCGAGGTCACCCCGGTCGAGGTTTCGTTGTGCACCACGCACACGGCCTTGATGTCATGGGCCGTGTCGGCGCGCAGGCGCGCCTCGATCATGTCCGGCTGCACGCCGCGGCGCCATCCGTCGGTGCCCGGCAGACCGATGAACTCCGGCTTCAGGCCGAGGTTCTCGGCCATCTTCTTCCACAGCGTGGCAAAGTGCCCCGTCTCGAACATGAGCACGTGGTCCCCCGGCGAAAGCGTGTTCGACAGCGCGGCCTCCCATGCCCCCGTGCCCGATGCCGGGTAGATCACCACCGGTTGTTCGGTCTTGAAGATCTTCTTGATGTCAGTGAGCACCTTGCGCCCCAGAGCACCGAATTCCGGCCCCCGGTGATCGATGGTCGGATAGCTCATGGCGCGCAGAATACGATCGGGCACCGGACTCGGCCCCGGAATCTGCAGGAAATGGCGACCCGAGGGGTGGAAATCGAGCTTCAGCATGAACGTCTCTCTCCTCTTGAAAAATCCGCTTTTGAATTTTGCATGCAAAATACTTTAGCAGAGACCATGGCTTTCGCAAGGGCCGAGAAGCGCTTTTAATACAGTCGTTTACCCTAGCGATACGGCATCCGGACACCGTGCGTTACAATCGCGACCATGAAGGCTCGATGATTTTGAATGCAAAATATGGAAAACACGTCGACGATTGCCGCGCCCGAGATCCCGCGTGTGGAGCGTTTGCGCCTGCACGACACGGTCGTCGAGCACTTGCGCCGCCTCATCATCGAGGGGGTGCTCTCGCCGGGGGTGAAGCTCAATGAGCGCGAGCTGTGCGAGACCCTCGGCATTTCACGCACGCCGCTGCGCGAAGCGTTCAAGGTGCTCGCCGCCGAGGGACTCATCGAGATCGCGCCGAATCGCGGGGCAAGCGTGGCGCGCATGACCGAGAAGGAGATTCGGGAGATGTTCGAGCTGATGAGCGCGCTCGAGGCGTTTTCCGGCGAGCTGGCGGCCGAGCGCATGACACCCGTCGAGCTCGCCGAGATCAAGGCGCTGCACTACGCGATGCTCGCGTGCCGTGCCCAACAGGACCTGCCGGGCTACTACGCGCGCAATCAGGCCATTCACGACCGCATCAACGAAGCCGCGCGCAACGGGGCGTTACGCCAGACTTACGTGTCCATCAACCGTCGTCTCATGGCGTTGCGCTTTCGGTCGAACTTCCATGCCGACAAATGGGATCGCGCCATTGCCGAGCATGAGCAGATGATCGACGCTCTGGAAAAGCACGACGGCAAGCGATTGGGCGAAATCCTGCGCAAGCACCTGCTGGCCAAGCGTGATGCCGTGTTGCAGATCCACGCCGAGCCGTCGGGCGACGCTCCCGCCAACTGAATCGGCGCGCCCCATGAAAAAGGGCGCAAGGGCCGGCATGTCTGCCCGCCCTTACGCCCTCCCTTATGCCGCGCCGTGACGCGCCCTTTCGTCGTTTCTCGTCGTTTCTCGTCGTTTTCCGACATTCAACGCACGCACTTCGTGCCCGGCCCGGCGCCCGCCCACATGGCTCAAAGACGCCGTTCGGCTTCCTTCAGCGCCCGACGCGCCAGCACAGCCGGCGATTCCAGAACCTCTCCCGCCAGACGTGCCACGAGCGCCGCCACGTTGCGGCCATACTGCTTGCCGGCGATCACATCGGCCGGATCGAGCGCATAAGCCGCGTCGACGTCCACGCCCGGTGCGGTGGCGACGGGGAAATCGCCAGGCTCGCGCAATTCGCTGGCGGTCGGTCCAGGCTCATCGGACATCTGCGTATCGGCCCAGACCATGCCGTGATGGCCGGCAAGCGCCGCGAAATAGTCGAGCGTGTTGCGCTTTTCGTCACCAGGTCGATAGCTGAACGAGAAACCACCCGCGACCTTGTTGCGCCAACTGCGTGCGCGCCACCGGGTCGTGGCGTCGGCGAACGCCTTGAACGGTGCGGCGATACCGCCCTGAAACGCCGGTGCGCCGAAGATAATGGCGTCGGCATTGGCCAGGCGCGCGAGCGTGGCGTCGTCGCGCCACTGGCCGTCAACGAGTTGATGCGGCTCGATGCTGATCAACTGCGCGTGCGCGCCGGCGTCGTTCACACCTTGGGCCACCGAATGGGCAATCATGGCGGTTGCGCCGCCCTGCGAGTAATAAACGATTGCGATATTGGACATGGCGTAGTGCTTCCCTAGTGGATGTCCGCCCCATGGCACCGCCGGGATCGCGCTTCCCTACGCTTCCTCTGGCTTGTCTGGACATCGGTCAAGGCCAGATGATGCCAGTGATAACCCCTAGGGAATAGCCCGCATAACTGAACATGACTGTTCCGCTAAAGATAACAATCCAGTGGCCGCACCACGCTGTCGGCCAGCCAACGCCCGCCTGACGCGCGGCTGGCGCCACGCTGACATGCCTTATCGGCGGGCTGGAGCGCCCAGCCGGACCGAAAGCTGATCGGCAAGTTCGCGCATCTGGCGCCCGATGCGGCGCCCGGTCTCGGCGTCGATCTCGTTGGTCAGGAAACTCACGGCGAGGCCCGCCACGGCACGCTCGCCGCTGGCGTCGAACACCGGGGCGCCGAAGCAGATCATGCCTTCACGCATCTGGCCGTTGTCGATCGAGTACCCGTCGCGGCGCACCTGCGCCATCTCTTCGGCCAACGCCGGATATGTCGCCACGCTCGCACGCGTGAGCGGTGCGGGCCAGGCGCCGGCGAGCAGATCGGCCGCCTCGCCGGGCGGCAACGTCGAGAGCATGGCCTTTCCGGTGGCCGTGTACGGCGCCGGCAATCGCATGCCGATGCGAAACGTCACACCCAGCGGGCGATTGCCGTTGTGACAGGCCAGGTAGATCACCTCGGCGCCGTCGAGCACGGACAGCGTCACGGTTTCCTGCGCGAACGCCCGCGACGCTTCCCAGACAGCGCGGAACTCCTCGGTGATATTGGTCTGCGAGAGAAAGGCGTTCGCCCACCCCATCACATACGACCCCATCGTCATGCCCCCGTTGGCATGGCGCTTGACCAGCCGCAGCTTGACCAGGGTGTCGCACAACCCGTGCAGCGTGCTCTTGGGCACGCCCGTCTCGCGCGCCAGGTCGGCCAGCGCCACCGGCTCGGACGACGCGGCAATCACATCGAGGATGTGCACGGCGCGCACCACGGCAGGCGCCGTGGTCTTGAGCGGTTCCGCTTCAGTGGCGGACGAGGAGGCGTTGGCAGGGACGTCGAGTTTGCGCTTGGGCATGAATCGGGAATCGGCTTGGGAAATTTCAGGAATGGGTTCGGCGCTCCCGACGACGGGCCACGCCGCCAGCATGGTACGGGCAAGTGATTCTCATCCCGCCCTAGGAAAACCCCTTAGTTGCACCTAAAACGTTCAATACGTAGAATCACATTCAATACATAGAATACCGTTCAATAGATAGAACGGCAAGCAACAATCCGAGACACTGCTGCGCGCCGTTCCGCCAACACACGATTCCAGCCATGCAACTCAAAGACCCCACTCTGTTCAAGACCCTTGCCTGGGTCGACGGCCAATGGATTGCCGCCGACAGCGGCAGGACGTTCGACGTGATCGACCCGGCCACGGGCGAAGTGCTGGCCAAGGTGCCGGAGCTCGGCGCGGAAGAAACCACGCGGGCCGTGGTGGCCGCCGAAGCCGCCCAGAAGGCTTGGGCGGCACGCACCGGCAAGGAACGCGCCACCGTGCTGCGCCGCTGGTTCGACCTGATGATGGCAAACACCGAGGACCTGGCGTATCTGATGACCCGCGAACAGGGCAAGCCGCTTGCCGAAGCGCGGGGAGAAATCGGCTACGCCGCGAGCTTCATCGAGTGGTTTGCGGAAGAGGCCAAGCGTGTCGACGGCGATGTGCTCGCCACGCCCGCTGCCGACAAGCGCCTGGTCACGCTCAAGCAACCGGTCGGCGTATGCGCGGCCATCACGCCGTGGAATTTCCCGGCGGCGATGATTACGCGCAAGGTGGCGCCGGCGCTGGCCGCCGGCTGCGCCATCGTAGTGAAGCCCTCGGAGCTCACACCGCTGTCGGCCTTTGCGCTGGCCGAGCTGGCGCAGCGCGCCGGTATTCCGGCGGGCGTTTTCCAGGTCGTCACGGGCGACGCGCGTGCCGTGGGCGGTGTGCTCACCTCGCACCCCACGGTGCGCAAGCTGTCATTCACCGGTTCCACGGGCGTGGGCCGCCTGCTCATGGCGCAATGCGCGCCGACGGTGAAACGGCTGTCGCTCGAGCTGGGCGGCAACGCGCCGTTCATCGTGTTCGACGACGCCGATCTCGATGCGGCCGTCGAGGGCGCAATCGCCGCCAAGTACCGCAACGGCGGGCAGACCTGCGTGTGCGCGAACCGCTTCTATATCCAGGACGGCATCTATGACGCCTTCGCCGCGAAGTTTGCCGCGCGCGTGGCGGAGATGAAGGTCGGCAATGGTCTCGAAGGCGGCGTGGTCATCGGTCCGCTCATCGAAGGCAAGGCAGTGGAGAAGGTCGTGACGCTGGTCGAAGACGCCAAGTCGCGCGGTGCCCGCGTACTCGTGGGCGGCAACGCGCATGCGCTGGGCGGCACGTACTACGCGCCGACCGTGATCGCCGACGCCACCTCGCAAATGCGCGTGGCGCGCGAGGAGATTTTCGGGCCGGTCGCACCGCTGTTCCGCTTTACGCGCGACGTCGATGCGATCGCACTCGCGAACGACACCGAATTCGGCCTCGCCGCGTATCTGTACACCCGTGACATCGCGCGCGCCTGGCGCACGGCCGAGGCGCTCGAGTACGGCATGGTCGGCCTGAACACGGGCCTGATCTCGAATGAAGTCGCGCCGTTCGGCGGCATCAAGCAATCCGGGGTGGGCCGCGAAGGCTCGCACTACGGCATCGAGGAATACCTCGAACTGAAGTACCTGTGCCTGCAAGTGTGATGTGCGCGGGCCTGAGCGTTTGCACGCCGGGCCCCGACATCGCACCGGGGCACCAGAACTCCGTCAATCCAAAAATCGACTGACAAGTCGCAACACCACCAAAGGAAACCCGTATGAAGCGCGTAATCCAGCGCGGCATGAAGCCGCTCGCCCTCGCACTGGCGGCCGGCGCCGCCATCGCCTCGGTTGCCACCACGGCGCACGCCGACGCCAAGCCGATCAAGATCGGTATCGTCACGTTCATGTCGGGCGCGGCCGCGGGCCCGTTCGGCGTGCCGGCCAAGAATGCCGCCGAAGTCACCGCCGCCGAGCTCAATGCCGGCAAGGTGCCCGCGCCTTACGCAACGAAGGGGTTCGGCGGTGCGCCGATCGAGCTCGTCTACATCGACGAGGCGGGCAGCACGAGCAAGCAGGTGAGCGAATATCGCAACCTGCTGAATCAGGGCGTGGACTATGTGGTCGGCTACACGTCGTCGGGCAACTGCCTGGCGATTGCCCCGGTCGCCGAGGAAATGAAGAAGGTCACGCTGTTCTTCGATTGCGGCACGCCGCGCGTGTTCGAAGACGCGAGCTTCAAGTATGTGTTCCGCCCGGTCGCCACCGCGACGATGGATAACGTGGGTGCGGCGCGTTACGTGGCCGAGCGCAAGCCGGATCTGCAAACGTACGCCGGCATCAACCAGAACTACGCCTGGGGCCAGGACGCCTGGGCCGACTTCGAGGGCACGCTGAAGGTCCTCAAGCCGAACGCGAAGGCCGTGAGCTCGCAAATGCCGCAACTCGGCGCCGGTCAATACAACGCCGGTATCTCGAGCCTGCTGGCCGCCCACCCGGACGTGCTGCACTCGAGCTTCTGGGGCGGCGATCTGGAAGGTCTGGTGGTGCAGGCCGGCCCGCGCGACCTGTTCAAGAAGTCGCTCACGGTGCTGACCGCCGGCGAGACGGCCACGCACGGCAAGACGCGCCTGCCCGACGGCGTGATCATCGGCGCACGCGGCATGTACGGCATGTTCGCACCGGACAACGCCCTGAACCGCTGGCTGCGCGCCGCCTACAGCGCGAAGTTCAACGACACGCCCAGCTACCCCTCCTACAAGATGAACCAGAGCCTTCTCGCGCTCAAGGCGGCCTATGAGAAGGCGCAGGCCGCGAATGGCGGCAAGCAGCCCACGCCGGAGCAGGTCATCGCGTCGTTCGAGCACCTCAGCTTCGACGCACCGGCCGGCAAGATCGGCCTCACGCTGGGCAAGGGGCACCAGGCCGCTCAGGGCACCGCGTTCGGCGTGGTGAAGAACGTGAACGGCAAGGTCACCGTGACGGACGTGAAGCAGTACTCGATCGCGGAAGTGACCCCACCCGAAGGCGTGAAGTCGGCCGACTGGATCAAGGGCGGCCTGAAGCACTGAGCCGCGGGCACATGACCTTCGCCATGAGCACCCGGCGTGCCACGGCGAGGGTGGCGAGTTTGGGAGGACCGCGTGTCCTCCATGCAAGAAAGCTGTCATCGACCTTGCGTCGAATCCGCAAAGCCGGTGTGGCGGACGGGGGTCCGCCCGCCGCTTTGCGTTCCAAGGAGAATGCGAGATGTCGCAGATCTACGCCGTCCTGGTGGACGGGGTGATGTACGCCGCGTGGCTGTTCCTGGTTGCCCTGGGACTGACCCTCGTCTACGGCGTGCTCAAAATCTTGAACATGGCGCACGGCAGCCTGTATGCGCTCGGCGCTTACGCCGGCGTGACGCTGATCGGCCCGTGGGTTGCCCGTGGCGGCAATCTGTACGTGAGCTACCTGTTGCTCGTGCTGGCGGCCATTGTCGCGGGCGGGGCCATCGGTTTCATCATGGAGCGCGGCATCCTCAAGCGCTTCTACGGGCAGGACCCCGTGGTACTGCTGCTCGTCACTTACGCGCTCTTCCTGATCATGGAAGACGCGATCAAGCTCGTGTGGGGCGTGGACCCGTACACGGTCTCGGAACCGTACAGCTTCCTCGGCAACTTCGATCTGGGCGATCTTTCGTACCCCAACTACAACTTCCTGATCGTGGGCGTGGCGCTCGTGGCAGGCGTGGGGCTCACGGCCTTCCTGAAGTTCACACGCAGCGGTCGCCTGCTGCGCGCCGTGATTCACGATCGCGAGGTCAGCCAGGCGATGGGCATTCGCGTGAGCCGCTATTTCGTGGTCACGTTCATGGCCGGGGCGGTGCTCGCGGCCATCGGCGGCGCGCTGACGGCGCCGACGGTGTCGGTGGCGCCCGGCATGGGGGTCGAGATCGTGGTGCTGACGTTTGCCGTGGTCGTCATCGGCGGTCTGGGCTCGCTGCCCGGCGCGGCGTTCGGCGCGCTGCTCGTGGGGTTGGTGCGCGCGAGCGCGGTGCATTATTGGCCGCAAGGCGAGCTGTTCTCCATTTACATCGTCATGGCGCTGGTGCTGGCTGTGCGCCCGAAAGGCATCTTCGCTCCGCTGGAGGCCCGCAAGATATGAGTTCCGCAATCTGTTCCCAACTGCGCGCGCCCGGCACGTGGCTCGCGCTGATCGGCTTCGTCGTGATCGGTGCGGCGGGCATTGCGCTGCCACAATGGCAGTTCCTGGTGTCGGTGGCCTTGTCCAAGGGCATCGTGGCGCTGGGTCTCGCGCTGTTGCTGCGCACGGGCCTGGCGTCGTTCGGGCAGGCGCTTTTCTTCGCGGTCGGGGCGTACTGCGTTGGCCTTGGCATGAATTATTACGGCCTCACGGAGTTGTTCGCGCTGCTCGCGATCTCGATGATCGTCTCGGCATTGCTCGCCCTGGTGCTGGGCTTCCTGCTCGCGCGCTATCGCGACATTTTCTTCGCGATGCTCACGCTGGCGCTGTCGATGATCTGCTACGGGCTGCTGCTCAATAACGTGGAGCTGGGCGGCAGCGACGGTTTCAACGTGAACGCGCCCACGCTGGGCAGCAGTGCCGAGCCGTGGCAGCTCACGGGCACGAACCTGTTCGCCGTGGGCTTCATCGCCGCGATCGTGTGCGTGATGGCGGTTGCCGTCTACATGCGCTCGACGCCGGGCCGGCTCGGTCCCGCGATCAAGGACAACGAGATCCGCGTGGAATACCTGGGCACGTCGGCACGCGCGAACATTCATCTGACGTATGTGATCGCGGGGGCGCTGGCCGGTCTTGGTGGCGCCTTGCAGGCGTTCAATATCGGGCACATCGATCCGGACATGGCGTTCTGGACGACCTCGGGCGAGTTCGTCTTCATTGCGGTGCTCTCCGGTACACGCTTTGCGTTCTCGCCGTTCATCGGCGCGCTGCTGCTGGAGGTGGCCCGCGCGATGGCTTACCGTTATGCGCCGAACACGTGGCAAATCGTGATGGGCGCGATCATGCTGGCGATCATCGCGTTCCTGCCGGGCGGCCTGACGAGCCTGGGGCTGGGCCGTCGCAAGATGGCGGCCGGGCATCCGGTGACGCGCACGGCACAGACGAAGACGGCTGCCGCTTCGGGCGACGCCGCATAAGGGGCAGGAGATGGCATCGAATCACATCATTGAGGCCACGGGCCTGTACAAGACGTTCGGCAGCGTGACGCCGGCCAGGGACATCACAGTCAATATCGACGCGCAGAGCGTGGTCGGGCTGATCGGCACGAACGGTGCCGGCAAGACGACGTTCGTGAACATGCTCACCGGATACATCAAGCCGGATCGCGGCGAGATCGTATTCCGCGGCAAGCGCATCACGGGTCTGGCACCGCGCAAGATCACGGGTCTGGGGATCGCCCGTTCGTTCCAGATTCCGCAATTGTTCGGTTCGCAGACGGCGCGCGAGAACATCGAGATCGCGTTGGCAATCTCGGGGCTGTCGGCGGATCTGGCCAACGACAGTCTGGCCCGGCTGGGCGTGCTGGAGTTTGCGGACATGGTCTCGGGCACGTTGCCGGAGGGGGTGCGCAAGCTGTTGGACATCGCGCTCGCGATGGTTTGCAAGCCGGAGGTGCTGTTGCTCGACGAACCGACGTCGGGCGTGGCGGCGGAGGAGAAGTTCGACGTGATGAACCGCGTGCTCGATGCAGCGCGCGGACTGGGCATTACGGTGTTGTTCGTGGAGCACGACATGGAGATCGTGCGCCGCTACAGCGACCGCGTGCTGGCGTTTTGCGACGGGCGCATTCTGGCCGACGGCACGCCGGATGTGGTGCTGTCCGACGCGCAGGTGCGTGAGTTGATCATTGGCGAGACGGTGGCCGCGGTGCCGGGCACCGCCGGGGTGGCGAGCGAGGTGGCCCATGCTTGAAGTCGGAAATCTGAATGTGCGCTTCGGCGCGACGGACATTCTTCGCGGCGTGCAGTTTTCGGTGCCGAAGGGCGCGATCGTCGGTCTGATTGGCCGCAACGGCGCGGGCAAGACGACGACGCTGCGCGCGATCATGGGACTGGTGAAGGCGAACGGTGGCACGCTGACGTTCGACGGCGTGAATCTGGCGAAGGCGCCTTCGCACGAGCGCACGTCGCTCGGCATCGGCTACGCGCCGGAGGACCGCCGGCTGATTCCGGACATGACGGTGGAAGAGAATCTGTGCGTGCCGGCCTGGGCCCTGAAGGCCAGGGACGTGCAGGCGCGTCTGGACAAGGTGTACCGCATCATCCCCGAAGCCCGCGAATGGGCGCCGCGCCGCGCCTTGCAATTGTCGGGAGGCCAGCAGAAACTGGTGGCCGTCGGGCGCGCACTGATGACGAGTTCGCGCCTGCTGATGCTCGACGAACCGTTCGAAGGCGTGGCGCCAGCGCTGTCGAAGCGCATTGCCGAAGTGATCGGCCAGATGCGCGGCGAAGGCCTCGCGGTGATTCTGTCGGGCGCGGATCTGCAGCATGCGGGCGCGGTGCTCGATGACGTCTACCGGATCGATCGCGGCCAGATGGTCGCGTAGCTTTCAACACACAGGTTTCAAGAGGAAATCGATCATGAATGCATTTCGTTTCCAGACGGTCCCCACCGTCGTGGTGGAGTTCGGTGCGGCCCGGCGCCTGGGCGCGCTGCTGCGCGAGCAGTTTCCGGCAGGCAAGCGTCTGTGCGTGGTCACGGACGGATTTCTGCACAAGAGCGGTTTGCTGGCCCCCGCACTCGCCGACCTGGCAAAGCACGACTGGCAGGTCTCGGTGATCGATGACGTGGTCGCCGATCCGCCCGAACATGTGGTGCTCGAAGCCGCCGAACGCGCACGCGCGGCCGACGCGGAAATCGTCCTGGGCCTGGGCGGCGGTTCGTCGATGGACGTGGCGAAGCTGCTCGCCGTGCTGCTGCCAGGCACGCAGTCCATCCAGGAAATGTACGGCGTGAAGAAGGTGACTGGCTCGCGCCTGCCCCTGGTGCAGATGCCCACGACAGCCGGCACCGGATCGGAAGTCACCGCGGTGTCGATCGTGACGACGGGCGAGACGACGAAGATGGGCGTGGTCGCCCCCCAACTCTTCGCCGATCTGGCCATCCTCGACGCGGAACTCACGCTCGGCCTGCCCCGCGCCGCCACCGCGGCAACAGGCATCGACGCAATGGTCCACGCGATCGAGGCTTATACTTCCGCACACCTGAAGAACCCGATCTCCGACATGCTCGCGGTCAAGGCGCTCGAACTGCTCTCGCGCAATCTGCTGCCCGCCTGCCGCGACGGCGCCGATCGCCACGCACGCGAAGCGATGCTCCTCGGCGCAATGTTCGCAGGTCAATCGTTCGCCAACTCACCCGTGGCCGCCGTGCACGCACTCGCCTATCCGATCGGCGGTATTTTTCACGTGGCGCACGGCCTGTCGAACGCACTCGTGCTCTCCCACGTCATGCGATTCAACGCGCCCGCCGCCAGCGAACGCTACGCCGAACTCGCCGACGTCATCCTGCCCACGCATTTCACCGGCAGCGACGAGGCAAAAACCAATGCCCTCATCCAACACATCGAATCGATGATCGTCGACACCGCCATCCCCCGCTCACTTCGCGAAGTCGGCGTCAAGCAGGACGACATCCCCCGCATGGCCTCCGACGCCATGCGCCAAACCCGCCTGCTCGTCAATAACCCCCGCGAAGTCACCGAAGCAGACGCTCTCGCCATCTACAGCGCCGCTTTCTGACCCGGCTTTTCAGCCAACGCTTGTTGCATTCGCCGTACCGGTGGGATCCTCTCCCCC
>NZ_AYXJ01000019.1:0-197239 GCF_000681415.1 Pandoraea sp. E26 | reverse complement strand
TTCGCCCGCGCCGCCGAACGCCTCTTCGTCACCCACGGCGCAGTCAGCCGCCAAATCCGTTCCCTCGAAGTCGCCCTCGGCATCCCCCTCTTCGAACGACGCAACCGCGCCGTCTTCCTCACCCCCGCCGGCGAACGCCTCCACGCCACCACCCGGCAAATGTTCGATCAACTCGCCACCACCCTCTCCAACCTCCAACCCTCCCCCACCTCTCACACTCTCGTCGTCTCCTGCGAACCCACCCTCGCCATGCGCTGGCTCATCCCCCGCCTCGGCGCCTTCTCCCAACTCCACCCGGACATCGCCCTCCACCTGCATTCCGCCGGCGGACCACTCAACCTCGCCACCGCCGGCGTGGACATCGCCATCCGCCGCAATGACTTTTTCTGGAGTCACGCGCTGGTCGCCGAACCCCTGGCCGAGGAATGGATCGGCCCAGTCGGCCTGCCCGCCTCGTTCGCGTCACCTCATCCACCACAACTCAATACCCGCACCCGCCCCCTCGCCTGGCAAGACTGGCACCGCGCCATGCGCAACGCCAATCGACCCGCCCCACCCAGCCAACCCGGCGCTCCACCGTTCGAACACTTTTATCTGAGTTTGCAAGCCGCCGGCGCCGGTCTCGGCGCAGCGATCGGCTCGGTGTACATGGTGTGCGATGAACTGGAAGCCGGGCGCCTCGTCGCCCCCCACGGCTTCGTTCGTGATGGTTCGGCCTATGTCGCCCTGTCGCGTACGCCCCCGGCATCCCACCCGGCAAGCGCCGCGCTGGTGGAATGGCTACGCACGGAATTGGCCGCGTCAGCCGCCCGATGGACTGCCAACGCTCGCTGATGCCCCTCCTGTCAGGGACGCGTTTCGGTGGATTCGCCCGGCGCTTCGCTTGAATCGAAGGGACGGCGAGGATCGCCAGTCAGCGACTCGTCCGGCGAAGGCGACGCGACGGGCGCCGGCGATGGCCCCGCCGGGGCACTCACGGCATCCTTGACCGGCGCCACGGCCGGCCTCGCGCCACCGGGCAGCATCCGCATGCCCCGCCACCGGCCCCACTTGTAGTAAGCGAGCGCCATGACGAGCGAGACCGCGAAGCCCAGCGGGAAACTCCACCAGATCGCCTCCGCCCCCCAGTGTTTCTGCATCTGCCACGCAAACGGCAACCGGATGATCCACTGCGAGACGAACAGGATGACGAGCGGCGCCGCCACCGCGCCCGTCGCACGCACGACACCGAAAAGCACGATGGTCACGCCGAACAGCACGAACGACCACGCCACTACGGTGTTGATGTGCTGCGCAACGGAGATGGCATAGCCGTCGCCCGGCAGAAAGGCGTTGATGAACTGGCGATTGAACAGGAGGATGGCAATGACGAGCGCGCCGGTCATGACGAAGTTGAGACCCACGCCGACCCGGCCGATGCGCGAGACGCAATCCCACAACCCCGCCCCCACGTTCTGCGCGGTCATGGATGACACACCCGCACCGATGGCCAGCGCCGGCATCTGCACGTAGGTCCACAACTGGGAAGCAACACCGTACGCTGCCGTGGTCTGCGATCCGTACCCATTGACGAATCCCATCATGACCATGGCCGACGACGAGATCACAACCATCTGCAACCCCATCGGCAAGCCCTTGACGACGATGAGCCTGAGCAACCCCGGATCGATGCGAAGGTATTTCCAGTCCTTGCGCTGCAGCCACAAGGGATCGCGCCGGCGATAGAGGGTGTACAGGAGCGCCGCGAGACTCACGCTCTGCGCCACGAGGGTCGCGCCCGCCGAGCCCGCGATGCCGAATGGCGGGACCGGTCCCCACCCGAAGATGAACAACGGATTGAGCGCGACGTCGAGGCCGGCCGAAAGCAGCATGAACCGGAACGGCGTGCGCGCATCGCCCGCCCCCCGTAACGCCATCATGACGAAGTTGTAGAAGTACATGACCGGCAAGGCCACGAAGATGATGCGCAGGTAAGCGACGGCGAAGTCGCGCGCGTCGCCCGGCGTGCCGAGCATGTGCAGCAGTTCGGGCGTAAAGCAGTAGCCGATCAGGGCCACAGCCACGGAGACCAGTACGAAGAAGGTGGCGCTGGTGCCGACGATTCGCTGGGTGAGCTCGCGATTCTTGGCGCCGATGGACTGGCCGATGAGGATGGTATTGGCCATGCTGATGCCGAACACCACGCCCAGCAGGAAGAACAGCAGGATGTTGGCGTTCGACGCCGCGGTCAGCGCGGACTCGCCCAGGTAATGCCCGATCCACATGGCGTTGATCGACGCGTTGAGCGACTGCAGGACATTGCTGCCGAGCACGGGCAGCGAGAACCAGAACAGCGTCTTGCCGATGGGGCCGCGCGTCAGATCCCTTTCGGCCATGGTGCGCTATTTGGCGTCGAATTTCACGCCGGATGCCGGCGTGGGCACGGCGCATCGGTGCGCGCGCACATTGTCGAGAAAGCGCTGGATGATAGGCAGCACCTTGGCCTCGATGTCGCCATGACCGTATCCGAACCCGGCGAAGTTGAAATGCGTGGCGTTGTCGACGACAGCCTGCCAATGGCACCCCGGAGGAAGATCGGCGAAGGGCTCGGTGCGCGTCTGCCATTTGCCGTCGAGCGGCGCGTCGCGCGTGCCGGTGACGAGCAGCACGGGTTTGTGGACGTCGTGCCAGGCCCCCGCCGGAAAGATCGGCCCGCTGCCCTGGGGCGACAACGCGATGTAGCCGTCGAAGCGGTCGTCGCTGTCGAGCCCGAGCTTGGTCTTCGCCCCCGCCTCGATCATGACAGTGACGGCCCCCATGGAATGCCCCACCAGCACGGAGGGCCCCGCACGGCATTGCGTTCGCGCCCAATGCAGTGCTGCCCCGGTATCTTCGAACCGGTCGTCATACGCTTCGGGGTCCGTAGTGAGTGCGAGCAGGCCATCGCGCAATCCACCGTTTCGCACCCGCTCGCGCAAGGAGTCGCGCCCGCTTTCCTTGTGTGCCATGGTCACGGCGAGCCACCCGTATTGCGACAGGGCCCGGCCGAGCCACGCGAGCGCGTCGCGGTCGTCACCCGCCCCCGGGCTCAGCACGGCCACGCCGCTGCAGGCCGCCGGCGGACGGAAGACGTGGAGTTCGGCATAGGCGCCATCGCTGCGCAACACGCGCTGGTCGACGCCGGTGGAAGGGGATGCTTTGGCCGCCGGCGCCGCGCTGGCGGCAACGGGCGCCGAAGGCGCGGAAGCCGCGGCGGGTCGCACGACAGGATTGCCCGGTCGCCCGGGCAAGAGGGTGTCGGCAGCCGGAACGAGGGGGGAGAACGTGCCGAGTCCAAGCATCAATGCGGCCGCGCCGACGCTGCGGGCACCGACCGTGACGAGTGTCGTCCCGAACGATCGTCCCACGGTCCCGCGCGACATTCCGAGCATCCGTTCTCCCTTTGGCCTGGTCTCTGAAGATACGCAGCCAATCGGGCCCTGCGGACCGAGAGCACCGACCGGACCGGCAACGACGGTCTCGCGCCGAAGTCCCGCTGCGACATCACACGATGAGCCATCTTAGCGCGGATTGCGAAGGGATTCGCATGAATTTTGCATTGGCGAATCGTGTCTCGCGTGCGCAACGCATGAGCCCTCCGGCGCGCACGTCACGCGCGCTGATGACGCGCCTGTCGTCGATCACGCGCCAGGCGGAGGGCCGCCGCGTAGCCGGCCGGATCGAAGCGCCAGGTCAGCGCGATCAGCGTCATGTTGACGACGATGAGTCCGGCCCACGACGGCAGGAAGCTGCCCGTCGCGGCGAGCACGGCACCGGCCGCGAACGGCGCAATTGCCGCGATGCAAAAACCCACGCCCTGCATGAAGGCCGCAAGCGCGGCGGCGTGACGCGGCTGTGTGTGATGATCGAGGGCCAGCACGAGTCCCAGCGAGAAGGTCCCCCCCAGGCCGAAGCCAATGCCGCCGACCCATGCCCACGGGGCGAGGTCGGGCGCACAGGCCAGACCGGCGAGTCCGGCCAGGGTGGCCGCCAATGCCAGAGTGAGCCAGCGGCGGCGGTCGACGTTGCGGCGCGCGAGCCACGGCAGCATGAGGGCGGCCACGACCTGGCACGCGGTCAGGCCCGCGAGCAGGGCGCCGCTTCGCGTCGCGCTCATGCCATGCTGCTGGTAGAACGGCGGCAGCCAGGCCACCATGGTCGTGTAGGTGCAGTTGATGAGGCCGAAGTAGACGGCGAGCGTCCACGCCCGGTGGTTGCCCAACAGGTGCAACATGGACGGCGCTTCATCCGCAAACGACGTCGCGCGCTCGCCGACCGCTTCATTCGCGGGGCGCGATTCCACGGCAGTGGCGGTCTGCGCGCCGCCGGTGGCCATCGACGCAGCCAACGGCGCGCGCGACCACGCGAGCGCCGCCGCCAGCACGACCGGCAGCCACATGCCGAGTCCGATGCGCCAGTCGCCGGCCCCGGAGGCCGCCCAGGGACTGAGCGCCGCCCCGAGTCCCCCGCCCCCCATGAGCGCGGCGGAATACAAGCCCATCATCGCGCTCATGCGCGCGGCACCATAGTTCGCCTTGACCACGCCGGGCAGCAATGCCTGGACGATGGCAATGCCAATGCCCGACGCAAGCGCGGTGGCGATCATGGTCACGGTATCGTCGGCGACGAAGCGCACGCCACAGGCAAGCGCCAGCGCCGCCAGGCCGAGCAGCACGCCGCGACGCTCGCCGAAACGCCGCGTCAGCCCGCCGGCCGCGAACGCCCCCGCGCCCATGGCCAGCACGGGCAGCGACGTCAGCAACGCCGCCACCGGATAGGTCATGCCCGTGGCGGAGCGAATCTGCGGCAACAAGGGACTGATGGACGTGAGCGTCGGGCGCAGCGTGAGGCCCACCGCGACGATGGCCAGCCAGAGGGTCATACCGCAACGCCCTCGCTGACGACGACGCGTCCGTTGGCCACTACCCAGCGACGCGGCGCGCGCGTGACGATGGCTTGCGCCGCATTGACGGCGTCGACGAGTACCAGATCGGCTCGCGCGCCCACGTGCAGACCGTAGTCGTCGAACCAGCAGGTGCGCGCGCCCTGGTGCGTCACGCAATCGAGCGCCATCTCGAGCTCGTCGTCGCGTCGCAGGTTGTAACGCAATCCGATCATCATGGCGCGCTCGAGCATGTCGGGCACGCCATACGGTGTCCAGGTGTCGCGAATGCCGTCGTTGCCGCCCGCGAGCGGCACCCCGGCGCGACGGCACGCCATGAGCGGCGGCACGACGCGCGACGGTGGCGCCGTGGTGATCAGTGCCACACCGGCATCCGCCAGCCGGGCCAGCATGGCATCGGCCCGCGCCATATCCAGTTCCCCCAGACAAAACGCATGCGAGACCACCACCCTGCCCTGCATGCCAAGCGCCGCAATGCGCTCGAGCATCAGTTCGAATGTGAAGACGCCCATCTCGCCCGGTTCATGCAGGTGCATGTCGATGGGACATCCGTGTTTGTCCGCGAGCGCGAACATGGCGTCGAGCGAGGCTTTCGGATCGCGGTCGATGGCGCACGGATCGAGCCAGCCGAGCACGTCGGCGCCACGTGCAAGCGCCGCGTCGAGCAAGGCCACGGTGCCCTCGCGATCGAGCACGCCCGACTGCGGAAACGCCACGATCTGCATGTCGAGCGTGTCGGCCAGTGTCTCGCGCGTGGCGAGCACCCCTTCGAGATGGCGCAGACCGGCATCGGTGTCGATGTCGACGTGCGTGCGCAGGCGCGTGGTGCCGGCGGCGAGAAACGCGCGACCGAGCGCCAGCGATGCCGCGCCCGCGTCGTGGCCACTCTCGGCACGCCAGCGACGCTCGTTGTCGATCCGGTCGATGAGCCGCGAGCCGCATTCATTGACGTACCAGGGCATCCCCCACACGGTCTTGTCCAGATGCGTGTGCGACTCCACGAGCCCCGGCAGCAACAACGCGCCGCGCGCATCGATGCGCGTGACGCCATCTGCCGCCAGAGGCGAAGCCGACGGAGCCGACGGAGGCGACACCGGGGGTAGCGATGCCCCGATGGCCGCGATCCGTCCGTCCTCGACGCGCACGTCCACCGGCGTCCCGTCGAGCGCGCGTGCGTTGCGAATGTCCAGTATTGTCATGCCTTCCTCAGGTTGATTTCCCCGGCGACGTTGCGCGAACGCGTGAGCAGACTCACCGCCACGAACGTCACCCCGTTCACCGCCAGCGCCACCAGCCCCATGTTGATCGATGCGACCGTCGCCGAAGCGTTCGGCATCAGCGTGTGCAGGTTGACGTCGAAGCCGACCGCCGCGGCCAGCACGACAGCCCCGGCGCCAATGCCGGCGAATGCGCCGTACTTGTTGCCGAACGGACGCGGCAGCAGGCTTGCCACGAATGACGGGAACAGCTGCGTGAGCAGGCTCGACGCGAACAGCGCCAGCGCCACGAAGGTCGCGCCGCCGCGCAGCACGAAGAACACCGCAACCAGCCCGAACACCGGCAGCACGCGCTTGGCAAGCTTGCCGACCGCAGCTTCGCTCGCGTCGGGAGCGAAGCCGTCGCGATAGATGTTCTTGGCGATCAGCGTCGAGGCGTTGAGCAGGATCATCGAACCCGGCACGAGCGCGGTCAACACCCCCACGCCGCCGATCACACCCACGAACCACGGCGAGAACGTCTGCTTGACGATACGCAGCAGCGCCAGATCCGAGTCCGCGCCGGTGAGCCCCGGCACTTGCAGAATCGCGGCAAACCCGACGAAGAACATGAACGCAATGACCATCTGGTAGAGCGGCATCAAGATCGTGTTCTTGCGCACCGCATTTTCCGTCTTGGCCGCATACACCGAGGTGAACACGTACGGATACAGGTAGTAGCCGAGCGACGTCAGCAGAATCGTCGAGTTGTACCAGGACAGCGTGAGGCCACTCGTGGGCAGTTGCAGGAAGCCAGGTCGCGCGGCCTCGATGCGGTCGAACATCTCGCCGAATCCTCCGAAGTAGTGCAGCGGCAGATAAATGCCGAGGAACACCGCGATCGCGAGAATCAGAACGTCCTTGTAAATGGCAATGCTCGCGGAGCCGTGAATGCCCGAGACGGTGATGTAGAGCACCATCGCGATCGCACCACACCAGATCGCCACGGCAGGTGAGATGCTGCCATACGACGCCTCGGACACGATGATGCCCAGGCCACGCAGTTGAATGATCAGCAACGCACTCATGCCCAGCACGGCCACCACCGAGACAACCACACCGAGCGCACGCGAGCGGTACGCCGTGGCGAAGAAGTCGGAGAACGACACGCAATGGTGTCGCGTGGCATGACGCCACGCCGCCGGCAGCATCCAGTACCCCAGCAGATAGGCCAGCGCGCCGTAGGCCAGGATGTAGAACGCGGGCGGCCCCTTGCTGTAGGCCCATCCGCTCGCGCCGAGGAACGTGAACGTCGAGAACGCCTCGCCCGCCATCAACAGGAACACGAGCAGCGTTCCGAAGCCCCGGCCACCGACGGCCCACTGCTCCAGACTCATGGTGCGCCCGCGCCGCGCACGAATGCCCACGAACAGGGCGAAGGCAAGAAACGCCGCAATGACGGCCAGCGCGGCGTTCATGACGTCGCTCCGTCGCGCCTGGCACAAGCGTCGGGCGCCACACCGTCGCCCACCCCCGGATTCCGCCCGGCATCGCGCGATCCGTCGAAGCGGAACATCACGACCATGACGGCCGAGGTGAGCAGCAGCCAGACGATGTTCCACGTCATCAGGAACGGCAGCCCGGCGAGCCGGGTGCCCAGATGCTCGGCGAGCCAACCGCCGCTATAGAAGGCCGCGATGGGAAGCGCGGCCAGGCAATGTACAGGTTTCATGACGTCTCCAGACCCAACAGGAATCGAACGACCGCCGCAATGGCGTGTCCCGATGGCTTGCCCGCTTCGTGGCTGGCGAGTGACGACGGATTGCCACATCATCAACCAAACACCACAAAATGGTTAACCATTTTTGTTGACCATTATCGGCAACGAATTGCCGAAATGCAAGGTCGCGGTGTTGGAGTGCGGGTTTGCGATAGGGGGCCGAAGGCGCATGGCAGGGGCGCGGCGGCGCGCGCGACAACCGTACGCGGGCGGTGTCGGCACCGGTTGGCGCCCCGTCACGGGGGCGTCGGCACGGGATCGCCGTCCTGGGGCGGTGGCGCGAGCGTGGGGACAGGTACAATTCGCCGACACCGACGCGAAGCGCGTCGTCCCCATGCCCTCGCGGATGAAGGAGAAGAGGCTTGAGCCGCAATGCAGCACCGGCGTCGCCACGCGACGCGTCCCCTGGTGAGTCCCGAGGTGCATCGCACGTCGATGCGCCGCCCGCTGCTGCCGACGATCCCGCATCGAAGCTCGAAGGCGCGTCGGCGGGTACGGGGCAGCCCATCGAGGCGCGCGTCTATCAGGCCATCTCGCAGGCCTTGCTCTCCGGCAAGCTGCGGCCCGGCATGCCGCTGCGCGAGCGCAACCTGGCACAGGCTTTCGATTGCACGCGCGGCGCGGTGCGCAAGGTGCTCGCGCGGCTCGGCTTCGAGGGCAAGCTGGTGCTCGAACCCAATCGCGGTGCGTTCGTTCCGCAGCCGTCGCTCGACGACATCCGCCAGACCTATCGCGCCCGCCGCGTGCTCGAAACCGGCGTGATCGCGAGTATCTGCACGCGACTGAGCGCCGGCCAGCTGGCCGAACTCGACGCGCATGTGGCCACCGAGGCCCGCTCGCATGCCGACGGCACGCACGAGCGCTCGATACGCCTTGCGGGCGAGTTTCATCTGAAGTTGATCGGTATGGCCGACAGCGCCGAACTCGATGTCTTCGCGCGCCAGCTCGTGGCGAAAACGGAGCTTTACAAGGCGCTGTACGACCCGGCGGAGTTCATCCACTGCGCGCCCACGGAGCACGCACAACTGGTGGACCAGTTGCGCAATGGCGAGACCGAGGCCGCGATCGCCCTCGCGACCGCTCACCTCGACGAGCTCGAGGCCCGCGTGCTCACGCGCGCGGCAGCGGCGGAGACGCCCGACTTCCGCGCGATTTTCGCCGAAGCCTTCGCCGACGCGGCCCGCTGAGGCCGACGGCGGTCCACCGGGACCTGCCAAGCCGGCAGCGTCGGGCCGGATCGCCGGGATCGGCCCAATCGTCCCAATCCGCCCAATCGGGCGAACTGGCCGAACTGGGGGAATCTGGACGAGATGGCATCGTCCGTCGCGCGTCAAGCCGCGCGGCAATCCCACCACGGACGAGGGGGTTCGCGTGGCGCACACCCTTCAATGGGGGTATATTGCGCCTGTTTGCGACAGGCCTCAGGCCCGCCATTTCCTCCCCCCGCACGATGCACGAAGGCAAGAAGCCCGAAGGAAGCCCATGTCCCATCTGGTAGTCCACGGCGGCCAGCCGCTACGCGGCCGCATTACCCCCTCAGCCAACAAGAACGCCGTTCTCCCGGTACTTTGCGCCACCCTGCTCACCGATCAGCCGGTTCGCCTCATCGGCGTGCCGGAGATCACCGACGTGCGCAAGATCCTCGACATCTTTCGTCAGCTGGGCAGCGACGTGAATGTCGATTTCGACGCGGGCACGCTCGACGTCCACCACAAGCACACCCGGTTCGACCCGCGCACCGACCATCTGCCGGAAGAGATGCGCTCGTCGATCATGCTCGTGCCGCCGCTGCTCGCGCGCTTCGGCGTGGCGCGCATCGAGGACAACATCAAGGGCTGCACGCTCGGCGTGCGCGAGATCGATCCGCATATCGAAGTGCTGCGCCACTTCGGCGGCCGCGTGGAGCGCACCGAAGGCTCGCTGCTCATCCATGCGGACGAGGCGCGCCCGGCCATCCATCACTGGCTCGACTATGCGTCGGTGACCACCACCGAGAACTTCGTGCTGTGCGCGGCCACCGCCAACGGCCGCTCGCAGTTGAACAACGCGGCGTCCGAGCCGCACGTACAGGAATTCTGCCGTTTCATGCAGATGCTGGGCGTGCCCATCGAAGGCGTGGGAACGTCCCAACTCGCCATCGAAGGCGTGGAGCGCTTCGGCGGCGGCGAATTCCGTTTCGCCGAGGACTTCCACGAGATCACCACGTTCCTGGCGCTCGGCGCCATCACCGGCGGCGAGATCACGGTCAAGAACACGGCGCCCGAACAGTTTCCGCTCATCGACCGTACGTTTGCGAAGTTCGGCATCAAGGTCGAACATCGCGACGGCTGGTCCACGGCAACCGCCCAGGGCAAGCTGAAGGTACAAACGCCGTTCACGCAGAACATTCTGACAAAGGTCGAAGCCGCGCCCTGGCCGTATTTCCCGGTCGACCTGTTGCCTATCTTCATCGCGCTGGGCGTCAAGGCCGAAGGCAGCGCCATGTTCTGGAACAAGGTGTACGACGGTGCGATGGGCTGGTCGACGGAACTCTCGAAGTTCGGCGCGCACGTGTTCCAGTCGGACCCGCATCGCCTGATCACTTTCGGCGGGGTACCGCTTTCGCCCGCCGTGGTGGAGAGCCCGTACATCATCCGCGTGGCGATTGCGTTGCTGATGGTCGCGGCAAGCATCGACGGGCATTCGACGATCAAGAACGCCGATCCGATCCGCCGTGCGCATCCGCGCTTCGTGGAAAACCTTTGCTCCGTCGGCGCCGACGTCGTGTGGACACCCACGGAATGAGCGCCGGGCCCACCGGCCTCCCCCGCGGGGGGGCCGGGCCCGCCGCGTAGGCTTTGCCGCCGGCGGACAACCCCCCGATCGCCCGCACGCCGGTCCTCGCTCCGACGAACCCGACGCCCGACAATACCCGAGCGCTTCCCGCCTGAAATCCCCGTACCTTTGCCCGACGGCACGTGTCGTTTGCGCGACGGAAAAATATTTCTCGCGGGTCGGATTTCGCGCGCAACCGCCGCGGCGCAACGCGGCGAATGTGAAAGAATGGCGACCATCATGAGCGATCGTCCCCAGCCTCCGCAGCCGCCTGTCAGACCCGCCGCACGTCAGGCGGGCGACGCCTGGCCCGCCTCGCCGCACGCCCGTCAGCTCTCGGGCGTGCGGGTGCTCGTCGTCGACGACAATCAGGACGACCGCATGCTCCTCATGGACTTTCTCAGCCAGCAGGGATGCCGCGTCTACATTGCGCAGGATGGCCGCGACGGCTACACGAAGGCACGCACGGTGCAACCCGACCTGATCCTGATGGACATCCGCATGCCCGTCTGCGATGGCCTGGGGGCGTGCCGTCTGCTCAAGGCCGACCCGGGCACGCGTCACATCCCGCTGATCTTCCTGACGGCGGCGGCCCTGCCCGGCGAGCGCGTGGCCGGGCTCTCGGCCGGCGCCGTCGACTATGTGACCAAACCGTACGATTTCGAAGAAGTCCGGCTGCGTCTTTCGATCCATCTGAAGGCGGGTGCACCCGCGCCCTTGCCCGGCTCGACCACAGAGGCGGGCAAGGCGCCGCCGCTGCCCGTACAGGCGCACACGCTCGACGCCGTGCTCTTTCGCGCCACGCGAGCGCTGCTGCTCGACAGGCTCGAACTCACGCCCGAACTGGCCGGGCTCGCGAGCGCCGTAGGCACTAACACGCGTCGCCTGAACCTGGCGTTTCGCCGGTGTGTCGGCGTGACGGTATTCGACTTTCTGCGAGAGGAACGCATGAAGGAAGCGCGACGCCTGCTCTCCGAGACGTCGCTCGACGTCCAGGACATCGCCGGCGCCGTCGGCTTCGCCAGCGCCGCAAACTTCGCCACGGCGTTTCGCGAACGCTTCGGCATGCCGCCGAGCGGTTTTCGCGAGCTCGGGGCGTCGGGCGCACTTAGGGGCATGCCGCAGAATCCCCCGGTAACGGACGTACCGGGAACGTCCACCACGCCATGACGGCGGCGTCATCGCGCGTACGCGTCGGCGCACGACGACGGAGCGCCGCCTTACCGCTCGTACCGCTCGTACCGCTCGTACGGCTCGTACGGCTCATCCAGCCCGTGATCCACGGCATGGCGAACATCACGGGCTGGATCCTGCTGGTCGTGCTGCTCGCCGGCGCGGGCATCGCCCCCGCGGCGTCCGCTGCATCCGCCGCATCCGCAGCATCCGCGAATGCGGCGACGGCGTCGTTCATCGACATCGACGGCGCGCCGTCGCCGCTCAGGCTCGACACGCGGCTGCGCATTCTCGAGGACACGTCCGCGCGTCTCACGCCGTCGCAAGCGCTCGTCGCCCCCGGATGGCGTGACGTTGCGCCGCGCATGCTCAATCCCGGCTACAGCAGCGCCGCGTTCTGGCTCGCGGGTCACTTCGAGAACCTCGGCAAGGCGCCCGTCACCCGCTGGCTGAGCGTGGGCATCGTGCGCCTCGAAGACGTGCGCTTCTACGCGATGCCGTTCGGCAGCACGCAGCCGACCGTGACGTGGCGTGCCGGTCACACCGTCCCGCTCGACCGGCATCCGGTCACCTCGGAAACCTCGGTTTTCCCGATCACGCTGGCGCCCGGCGAGCGCATGACCTTCCTCGTGCGCGTGCAGTCCCGGTCGTCGGTCAGCATCGTGCCCGAGCTCTGGCGTCCCGACGACTTCCGCCTGGAGGAGTCGCACAACGCGATGGTCGCCATGCTGCTTGCCGGGTCGATGCTCTCGATCGCGTTGTACGCCATGGTGCTCGGCGTGGCGCGTCGCGACACGGTGTTCGTGCTGCTCGCGCTCATCACCGTCACCCAGGTCGCGCAGGACATGGCGTTTCAGGGCTTTCTTTACCGGTACCTGCTCACGCAGGGTGGGGAATTCGTGGTGCGGGCGCCGAGCTTCTTCTCCACGCTCACCGCGGGCTTCTTCAGCGCGATGCTCATGATCTTCGCCGGCCTGCGACGCATCGCGATCTGGCGCTGGACCTACCGCGCGATGATCGCGTGCATGGCCGTCATGGCGCTCTGGGTCGCTTTCGGCGATCACCGCGCGGCTGCACTCACGCACCTGCGTCTGCTCACCGCATTCAATGCCATCTGGGTGGTGTCGCTCATCGACGGCTGGCGGCGCGGCAACGCCAACGCGCGGTTGTCGCTGCTCTCATTCTCGCCGGGATGCGCCGTGCTGTTCTGGCGACTGGCCATCATCTACGGCGTGCTGCCCGAGGATTGGTTGGCCAATACCGCAATGGCCTGGAGCACGAATGTCTCCGTGCTGCTCATGCTCACGATCATCGTGGCCGGCCGCTCGCGCGAGCTCGTGCGCGAGCAGCGTGCCGCGCAGCATGAAGTGCTGCAAACGCGCCGCGAGGAGCAAGTCAGGCTGGCCAACGCCGTCGACATGCGCACGCGCGAATTGCAGGCCGCGCTCATCGCGGCCGATGAAGCGAACAGCGCGAAGAGCGACTTCCTCGCGCGCATCAGCCACGACCTGCGCACACCGCTGACCTCCATCATCGGCTTCGCCGATCTGGTGCAGGCCGGCGGCCGCGAAGACGCCGACCGGGGCCGCATCATCCGACGCAGCGCGCATCACATGCTCGCCATGGTCAACGACCTGATCGAATACGCCGGCGGCGGCGCGGCCGACGCGCTGCACGTCGCCCCCGTCTACACGCATGCCTTCGTCGACGCCATGGCGCACGAAGGCATGAGCCTGGCGCGCAAGCATGACAACACGTTCGTGCTCGACGTGCGCGCACCGCTGCCGCCACTGCTCGAATTCGACGCCAAGCGGGTGCGCCAGGTCCTTGGCAATTTGCTCGACAATGCCGCGAAGTACACGTCGAACGGCACGATCACGCTTTCGCTGCACGCCACTGCGGACGCATCGCGAGCAGACCTCGTGCACGTGCGCTTCGCGGTGGAGGACTCCGGCTGCGGTATTGCGAGCGACGATCTGCCTCGCGTATTCGAGCCATTCGCGCGGCTCGACCGGGCAAGACGCGTGCCGGGCGTGGGTCTCGGCCTGGCCATCGTGCAGCAATGGGTCGAGCGCATGGACGGCACGATCTCCATCGACAGCGCGCCCGACGAGGGCACGCGCGTGGCGTTCACACTGGCGTTGCGCATCGCGCGCGAAACGGATCTCGTGTCGTATTCGTTCCCGGGCATGCCCCATGCGCTGCCCGCGCTCGACGGCAGCGGCTATCGCATCTGGCTCGCGGAGGACTCGCCGGACATCCGGCAGTTCCTGCACGATGAACTGGCGAGCCTGGGCTTCACCGTTCGCACGTTCGGCGACGGCGTCGCGCTCATCGCGGCGCTGGGCGACCCGAAAGCGTCGGCGCCGGATCTCGTGCTTACCGACCACATGATGCCCAACGCCGACGGACTCGCCGTCGCCCGTGCCACCCGGCGTCGCTGGCCCGGCGTGCCGGTACTCGCCGTCTCGGCCTCGCCCCAGGCAGTGGAAGCGAGCGGCTACGACGCGTGCCTGCTCAAGCCCATCGAGCTGGCCGATCTGCGCAATACGCTCGCGCGGCTGCTCGATCTGCAGCGCGACGAATCGCCGAGCGCGTCGAACGCCGACGCCCCGGGCGACCTGCCGCGCATACTGCCGTCCCGGGAACATCTGACGCAGGCGCGGCAACTGATTGCGATGGGTGCGATCACCGATCTGATGGACTGGGCGCGCGAGCTTAGCGATCAGGCGCCCCAGTTCGACGCCTTCGCCCGGCACGTCCACCAACTCGCGCAACGCGGCGATCTGGCCGGGCTCGCCGCATTGTGCGAAACACCCGCCGGCTAACCCGGCGTCGTCCGACACCATTCGACACTGCCCGGCACCGCTTCGCGCACGGCAAACGACAACGGCACGCCCGTGGGCGTGCCGTCGCGTCATGCCGGGACGTCGGTGTCCGTCAGTCCCTGAGGGGCTTGTGCGCGGTCTCGCGCGCCGCGAACAGCGCCACGGCCGTGACGGCGAGCGCCGCCGTGACATACAACGATACCGAAACCGTGGTGCCGTATTCCTTGTACAGGCTCACGATGATGAGCGGCGCGAACCCGCCGCCCAGAATCCCCGCCAGCGTATAGGCCAGCGAAGCGCCCGCGTAGCGCACGCGGGTCGGAAACTGCTCGGTAACGAACGCTGCCTGAGGACCGTACATGATCGCGTGGATCACCAGGCCGATGACGACCGACAGCACGATGAGCGCCGGATGGGACGTATCGAGCAATACGAAGAAGCCGTAGGCCCAGATCATCGCGCACAACACGCCGAAGCCGTATACCGGACGGCGGCCGAGCTTGTCCGAGAGCGCACCGAACAGTGGCACCGTGAGCGCGTTGCACGCGGTGCCGACGAGCACGGCCGTGAGCGCGAGCGGGCGCGACAGATGCAGCGTGCCGGTCACGTAAGTGAGCGTGAAGACGACCATCAGCGCGTAAAGCACGTCCGAGCCGATGCGCGAGCCACCGGCCACGAGCAGATTGCGCCAGTGCGAGCGGAAAACGTCGGCGATCGGCATTTCGGCCTTGCGCTCCGAATGCTGGATCTGTTCGAACATCGGCGTTTCTTCCACGCCGCGACGCACCCACAAACCGAACCCCACCAGCACCAGGCTCAGCAGGAACGGCACGCGCCATCCCCACGAGAGGAAGTCGTCGGGCGAAATCGCGAGCGTGATCAGCGCGATGAGGCCCGTCGCAAGCAACGTGCCGAACGACGGTCCGACCTGCGTCCACGAGGCGTTCAATCCCCGCTTGCGCTGATCGCCGTGCTCGACCGAAAGCAGCACCGCCCCCGCCCATTCGCCACCGAGCGCGACCCCTTGCACGAAGCGCAGCGCCACGAGGAGCACCGGGCTCCAGATGCCGATCGAGGCGTACGTGGGCAACAACCCCATGAGCCCCGTGGTCAGGCCCATCACCACAAGCGTGAGCACCAGGACGGCACGGCGGCCGATCTTGTCCCCGAGGTTGCCGAACACGAACCCGCCGAGCGGACGCGAAACATAGCCCACGGCGTACGTCGACAGTGCCAGGATCGTACCGGCGAGCGGATCGACCGACGGGAAGAAAAGATGGTTGAACACGAGCGCGGCGAGCGTGTTGTAGACGGTGAAGTCGTACCATTCCAGCGTGGTGCCCACCATGCTGGCCGTCGCCAGGCGCCCCTTGTTGGCGCGGCCGGCGCGCGCGGCGTCGTGTGTCCCGGCCGACGCTTGCGCGGCTTCGCGGGTATTCGAATAAGTCGTCATGGATGTCTCCAGTGGGTCCGCGGGATCGCTCGCGGAAAGGCGGCGGGGCGTCAGTCGTCGTTGGCGCCAAGGCGCCAGAGCATGGCAAACCGGGTCACCTCGCCAGCCGGCACGCCATGGGCGGCGGCCAGCGTCTCGGCGACGGTTCGCACGGTGTCGGGGTCGGTGCCTTCGATCAGCACCACGGCGTCGGCCGGGGGCGGCGGCGCGTCCTTGGCCGTGAGGGAGACGGACAACGCCGGCACGGTGACCTGCAAGGTGGCCCGCACGATGCCGTCGGCTTGCGCCAGTTCGGCGAGCTGGGCATCCAGTCGCGGCCGGGCCTGCGCCACGACGGCCTGGGTCAGGACAAAGGCGGCCAGCATGCCGCCCTGCCCTTCGCCTGCCTCGACATCGAGCGTACCGACACGGCGCTGCGTGCCCTGCATGCGTGCAAAGTTGCGCAGCGACCATTCCGTCTGGTTCTGGAATGCCCGGGCATAGGCCTCGCTGGTGAACACGGAGGCGTCCTGCGTGCAGTAGAGCGCCAGATACGGGCGGGCGGTTTCATGCACGGCCTTGAAGCGACGGGCGAAGCGGAAGCCCGGAATCGCCACGCGCTCCTGCATGTGCTCGCGGTCGTACCAGCGGTTGAAGTCGGCTTCGAAGGCCGGGTCGATATTCGTCCAGATGCAGAGTTGGGCGCGCGGTGCAGTCACAGTCATGAGGCAATCCATCGTTTCGACAATCGGGGGAGATCGACCCCGGCGCGCGCCGCGTGGCAAGCGGCGATGCGCAGGGGCCGACCGTCTTGCCGAGTGTGCAAAACGAGGGAAATGGCGTCCAACAAGAAATCAAATTCGCCGCGACAGCAAATTCTTATGACCCGCGCCCGCCGTCGGCGGCGCGGTGCCTGGCGGAGGTCAGGCCTCGCCCGCGCCCCAGGTAGGCGCCGTCATGGCGGCGGCGGGCGGAATCGCGATGTCCGGCCCCATGTTCAGCGCGAACTCGCTGGCAGTGCGCTGCGCGAGGCGTGCCACGTTCTCCGCGAGCAGCGCCCCGGTACGGAACGAGCCCACGAGCGACAGGCTGGGGAAATTGGCGTTCACGCGCAGCAGGTGCAGGCTGTGTTCGCCCAGCTCGCGCTGAATGATGGCCGGAGGCAGCATCGCCACCCCGAAGCCGTCTGCCACGAGCCGGATGATGGCCGCCACGGAGGTCATGCAGTTCACGCGCACCGGACGTTCGGCCGCCACCGAGAACATGCGCTCGAGCGTCTTGTGCGGGCCGGAATTGCGGGAAAAGCTCACCAGCGGATATGCCGCGAGATCCGACACGTCCAGCGTCTCGCCTTCGAGCCCGAGCTTCGGGCTGGCCACCCAGCGCATCCGGAATTCCGCCAGCGCGAGGTTCTCGATGCCCGTGCCATGCTGGACATCGGTCTGCAGCACGAGATCGAGCGTGCCGGCTTCGAGCTGCTTGCACAGATTGATCGTCGTCTCGCTGGTGACCTCGATCTCGAGTTGCGGATACTCGCGATGGATGCGCGCGGCCAGGTCCGGAAACCAACTGTGCACGATCGATTCGACCACGCCGATCTTGAGCACGCCCGGCGGCATGTCGGGATCGCTCAGCTCGCGCTTCATCTCCTGACCGAGCATGACGATGCGCTCGGCATAGGCCAGTGCCTTCTGCCCGGCGGCGGTGAGCGTGACCTCACGCGCGCTGCGATCGAACAGACGCACACCGAAACTCTGCTCGAGTGACGCGATCCGACTCGACACCCCCGCCTGCGTCGTATGCAGGCGCTCCGCGGTGAGTCGGAAATTGCGCAGCTTGGCGAGCCAGACGAAGGTTTCGAGAAAACGCAGATTCATGCGCCCATTTTAGCGGGAACGCATGCGCGATCCGCGAGAATCGGCCCACGCCCGCCACTCGGCACTCGCGCGCGACTGGCGCGCCACTCCCCCCGGCGTTGTTACGGTCCGGTGTTCCCGCCATGTTTCGGTTTCGTAACGTTTTCCGTCGCCCCGACGCGGACCATGTGCGGCCACCCCTTACAAATCAAGCAGTTAATCGTCGCGAGAGCACTGGCATGGGAATTGCTGCCCCTCTGGCAACGGCCCGTCGAGGCCGGAGGGCCGATTTTCTGGAGACTGTCATGGCAACCGCCCACTTTCGCCGACCGCATCCGACCGTGGAACTCGCGCGCTGCGTATTCCGACAGCACTACATTCGCATCATGCAGGGCGAGCGGCCCGGCAATTTTGCGGTGCTGGTCGACATTTGGCCCATGGATGGTCGGACATTCACGAGCATCGACCAGGCCAAGCAAGCCGCGATGGTGTTTATTCGAAATCTGGAAAACGACTGAGTCCACGTAAGTGATTCCGCGCCAGCCGCCCTGGCGCGGCCAACGAGACGAGACCGACATGAAGCATCTCTCCACACGCCACAGCGCCGCCGAGCGCCACGTTTTCGCGGCCGTCGCACAGCCCGCGGCCCGCCAGCCGGTCGTGCTCGATCCGGCCGGCGACCCCTATGCACGCGTTGCCGTCGAAGCCTATGCCGAAGCCTGCGCGCACGAGCAGCCCTGGCTGGCCGAAGCCTTGCAGCGCCAATATCAGTTGGCGGGCGGCACGCCGTCGAGCGCCGCCGCCTTGTGGCGCGCGTTTCACGAGGCGCAACAACTCGCGCGCGAGGGCGACGCCTACGACGAGGCCGCCTGGACGCATGTGGCCCTGCACCTGTGCGGCGTGCTCGGCGCGATGAACCTGTAAATTCGCCTGTTCGCGGGCGCCTGGCGGGCGGACGTTGCGCACGGAAGACGAAGCCGTGGCTGGCAGGGCATTTCTGGCATACTTCGTGCTGAGGAAACCTGAAGTCTGCCAGTCATCCAATGAGCAAGTCCGCTGTGCCGGAAAGCGATACGAGCCGGCCCCTTTTGGCCAATTTTTTCTGCGCGCTGCTCCTATTGTTTCCAGCAGCCGCACTGGTCGTTCCCCGCGGCGGGAACACGATCATGTTTCTTACGGTCGCGCTGGGCGCCGTGGTGCTGGTCAAGCACCGCCGGTCGGTCATCCCGCGTTCGTCGCCGGACGCGAGCATGCCCACACGCGTGTTCGTCGCCTCGCTTTGTCTTCCATTTTTCGCCTTTCTGACCGTCGAGCTCCTGCACGGCCATGTCGTCGCCAACACGCTCGACTCCCCGCTGCGCTTTCTGCTGGCCGTCGTCGTATTCCTCGGATTACGCATGGTTGTCCGATTCGTGCCGAAATGGGTGGATCTGACGTTCGCTCTCGGCGCGCTCTGCGCGGGGCTCATGGCCCTCTATTCCAAGGCGGACCTCCTCGCCCTCCGGGCGGGGAGTACATTCCTGAATCCGATTCACTTCGGCGACCTCGCCCTGCTGCTGGGCATACTGTCCGTAGTATCGATTCACTGGCTGTCGCATGACGGGCCTTGGGCAATCGCCTTCAAGCTGCTGGGCGGCGTTGCCGGTTGCTATGCGTCATGGGCCAGTCAGTCCCGGGGCGGCTGGATCGCATTGCCATGCCTGCTGCTGGTGTGGGTCTTCTGGCACAAGCATCGCGTGAGCATGGCTCGCCGGGTGACGATCGCGGGTGTCGCCGCGATATTGCTGGCAAGCACGTTTGCCTCGCCTATGGTGCGCAGTCGCTTCGAGGCCATCCACACCGACCTTACCAGCCTGACGGCCGGGCAACCGGACACCTCCACCGGCATCCGCCTGGAACTGTGGAAGGCTGCCGCGAAACTCATCGCCGAGCGTCCTTTGCTCGGGTTGGGCGCGCACGGGTATCGCAACGCGATGCCGGAAATGGCGGCATCGGGTGTGTTGACGCCGATGGCCGCCGATTATGGAAAGGGCGAAGTCCACAACCAGATTCTGGCCTACACGGTCGACTACGGCCTGATCCTCGGGTTGCTTTCGATTTTGGGGGTCTATGCGGGCCCGGCGTTTTTCTATCTGCGCATGTCACGCATTCGCGAGCGCCCTGAAGAACACCGCGCCGCGCTCATGGGGCTGATGACCGCAGTCGCGTTCGCGGTCTTCGGCCTGACCGTCGAGACCTTCAATCTGAAGGTCACGGTCGCCTTCTACGCAACGATGCTGGCGGTGTTTGCGGCCTTCGCATATCCTGACGGCGATTCCGACCATAAGACGCCGGCTGCCCGGTAATCCACGCCGTTCCTTCCATGCTAAGCATCCTGATCCCGACCTGGAACAACCTGCCGTTCCTCAAGCTGTGCATCGATAGCGTGCGCCGACATTCCGGCGAGGCGCACGAGATTCTCGTCCACGTGAACGACGGCAGCGACGGTACGTTGGCATGGGTGCAGGCACAGGGACTGCGATACACCCACAGCAGCGGCAACGTGGGCGTCTGTCTGGCGCTCAACCAGCTCGCGCCGCTGGCCTCGCATGACCAGTTGCTGTTCCTGAACGACGACATGTTCGTCACGCCCGGCTGGGACACGGCGCTCATCGAGGCGGCCCGTACCCTCGACACGCCGGTCTATTACCTGTCATCGGTGATGATCGAACCCAACGCAGGGGTAAGCAAACAGGTGGTATCGAAGGATTTCGGCACGACGCCGGAGACGTTCGACGAGTCGGCACTGCTCGCTTTCGCCGCGTCGCTGGGTCGCGACGACGTCAATGGCGTGCCCACCCAGCCCACTTTGGTGAGCCGTAGTCTGTGGCATCTCGTCGGCGGTTACAGCATCGAGTTCGGGCCCGGTATGAGCAGCGACGACGACTTCCTCATGAAACTGTGGCTCGTCGGCTGTCGTACGTTCCGCATTGTCGGCAAAAGCGTCGTTTATCACTTCGGGTGCCGCTCCACCGGTCGCGTGGTGAAGAATCGGGGCAGCCGCGAATTTCTGATGAAGTGGGGCATGACGCAGGCGGAGTTCAAGCGCGACTATCTCGATCTGGCGGGTACGCCCGCGGGCGCCGCGTTACCGAACGTGCCGCAGCCGAGCGGCAAGAGCCGCATCAAGCGCGCGCTTCACGGCAGCAAGCCGTATCCCCTCGAAGACCTGCAGCGCTGGGACGGCAACGTACCGCGCCACCTCAAGCTCGACTGAGCCGCGCGGCACATACTTCCCTCACGGCTGACGACCGTCAGCCGCACGTCCCCTCCCGATGACGTCGCCGGCGCGCGGAGCGCCCGCGCTCATTGCCGCGGGTGGCGAATCCTCGTCCAGGCGTGCTCGAGCCGCTGCACCGCGCTGTGATTCGGGTGACGCGTCCACCACACCCCCAGCTCCCACACCATCCCGGCCAGCACCGCGATCAACACCAGCGCGCCGATGGTGTACCAGATATCACCGAATGACGTTCCCATGACGCCTCCCGAATTGCCGCCTAAAGTTGCCGCCTGAAATTGCCGTCCCAAAAGGACTTCACGGACGACCGATGGCCGTCCGTGATTGCATTCTAGGTGACGAAACCCGGCTTGCCCGCCGGGTCTGCCCTTAGTGCTGGCACCGGATGGGTGCGTCTCAGAGCTGTCCCATCACCAGTTGCACGGCCAGGCTGCTCACCGACACGGCAGCCCACACGCCGAGTCCCAGGAGGATGGGACGCACCCCGGTGGAAGCCATGCGACGCAGGTTCGACGACAGACCGATGGCCGTGAGCGCAACGATGATCAGGAACTCCGCGGCGTCGTGAATCCACGGTTGCAGCGCGCTCGGTACCAGCCCAGCCGTACGGACACCCGAGGCGATCAGGAAGCCGAGGATGAACCACGGAAAGATGCGGGCGAGGCTGAAGTTGCCGGCGCCGGAGCGCTTGGCGCGATAGGCCACGATCGCGGCGAGCGTCAGGCAGATCGGGATGATCAGCGTGGCACGGGTGAGCTTGACGATCGTTGCGTAGTCGCCGGCCGCCTTGCTGTAACTGTACCCGGCCGCCACCACCGACGACGTATCGTTGATTGCCGTGCCCGCCCACATGCCGAAACCCAGGTCGGACAGATGCAACACGTGACCGAGCACCGGGAACAGCAACACGGCCGCGATATTGAACAGGAAGATGGTCGAGATGGCGAACGCGGTCTCGTGATCGTCCGGCTTGACGATCGGCGTGACGGCCGCGATCGCCGATCCACCGCAGATGGCCGTACCCACGCCGATGAGCAACTTGAGCTTGTCGCCCACGCCGAGCAAACGTCCCAGCCCCCAGGCCGACAACCCCGCGGCGGTGATCGTCACCGCCGTGACGGCGAGCGACTCGAGCCCCGTGTGCGCGACCTGCGAGAGGCTCAGGCCAAAGCCGAGCGCGATGATGGACCACTGAAGCACGTACTTCGACGCAAACTTGATGCCCGCCTCGTATCGGGCCCCCGGCGCAAACAGGTTGCGCACGAGAATGCCCAGCAGGATGCCGAACACCGGACCGCCGACGAGCGGCATCTGGCGACCGAGCAACAACGCCACGAAAGCGATGACCGTCGAGAGAATCAAACCGGCCCACGGGTTGTGCCGATCCGGCACCAGTGTATCGGGACGGCTGGCCGTGGCAGAGCGTTCGGTGTGGGTTTTTGTTGTCATTGCAGGCACTCCTGTGGAATGACTGCAAGTCTAAAAACTCCGCTTCAATAATAAAAATCGTTATATCGGATAAGAAACATCAAAAAATCCGATATTTACACGACCCTCACGTAAATATTTGAATTCACGCCATTTTTTGCTTTGCGACCGCGCAGGCCGCACGAGGGCCGTGCCTGCCCGCCCGCTACACTGTTGCAGATCATCGAGAAGCATCCCTGGAGGTGCCCCCTTCAGCGTCACGAGAGGCGGCAAGGCTGTCGCCTAAGCGGACGCGTTCAAACATCGCCTTATCGGAGACCGTCCTCATGTCGCAAGCTGCTCCCGCCCGCCGGGCACAGTGGTATTTCGATTTCGCCTCGCCCTTCGCATACTTGCAGCTCCAGCGCTTCGGCACGCTACCCGCCACGCTGACGATCGAATACAAACCGATCGTGCTTGGCGCGATACTCGCGCACGTGCAGACGCAGGGGCCGGCGGAGATTCCCGCCAAGCGCATCTTCACTTATCGCATGGCGCAATTCCGGGCCGAGCAGGACGGCATTGCGTTTCGCATGCCCCCGGTACATCCGTTCCATCCGATCCGTGTGCTGCGCCTGGCCGTGGCGCTCGGCGCGACGCACGAGGTCGTGCAAACGATTTTCCGGTTCATCTGGGCGGAAGGGCGCGACGTCACCGATGTGCAGGCGTGGCAAGTCCTCAGCGAACGCCTCGGGCTCTCTCCCGACGAGGCCATCGAGAAGGCAGACGCCCTGGCCGTGAAAACGGCCTTGCGCGAGAACACCGAAAGCGCCATCGCGGCGGGCGTGTTCGGCGTACCCACATTTGCCTGCGACGGCGCGCTGTATTGGGGAGACGATGCGACCGAAATGTTCCGCCACTGCCTCGAACATCCGGAGTGGCTGCGATCGCCCGAGGTTGCACGCCTGCAGGAGATCACGGTCGGCGTGCGGCGCGAGCGCTGACGCCCTCCCCCGCCCACCCCGACCGACGCTACTTCTGGGGGCCGAGCACCAGCGGCAGCGGCACGGCGTCCGCCATCGCGGCATATCCGGCATCGCTCGGATGCGTGCCGTCGCCGCTGTCCAGACGCGGCTGCATGCGCGTGGGCTGCGCCGGGTCGCGCAGCGCCGCGTCGAAATCGATCACGCCATCAAAGGCGCCGCTCGTGCGTACCCACTGATTGACGGCTTCCCGAACCGCTTCGCGCTCGGGCGGCAATTTTCCCGGCGGGATGGTGGTGCCGAGGATACGTACGTGCTTCGCGTGCGCGGCGGCGATCAGCGCCTGATAGCCGGCGATCATTTCCGGGGCGGTCACGATGACGTGCGGTACGTCGCAGTCGAGTCCGGCGTGCGGCGGCACGTAGCCGAAGTTGATGTCGTTGATACCGATCTGCACCACGACCGTGCGCACGCCCGGTTGCTCCAGCGCATCGCGGCGAAAGCGCGTCAGCAGCCGCTCGCCGTAACACGCCGAGTCGTGCAGCAGGCGATTGCCGCTGATGCCGAGATTGAGCACCGCGACATCGCGGCGCCCCGCTGCTTCCAGACGCCGCGCCAGGACGTCCGGCCAGCGCCGGTTGGCATCGAGCGTGCTGCGCATGCCGTCAGTGATCGAATCGCCGATGGCAACGATGGCATGCGCCGGTACGTCGGGCACCACGCTGAGTCCCGACAGCCACACGGTATTGGTAAAGCGCGTCGGAAACGCCGAGCCCTGCGCGGCATCGACGTAATTGCCGGTGCCGCTCAGGAACGCTGTCTGTTGCGCGATCTTGTGCCACGTTGTCGGTGCGCGCGCCTCCCGCGTGAACAGGCTGACCGCCAGCGGTGTGCCGGCGCGGACGGTGAACGCCAACGGGTCGCTTTCGACCGACGCCCCCGGCGCGATCGTGGCGTCCGGTCTGCCGCCGAAGGTCAGCGCGCGCAGGCTCGCGGCATCGACGTCCGCACCGCGCATGGCCACCGCGAGACTTGCCGCCCCGATCTCCAGCGGTTGCGCGCCGAACGTGTTCGAAAATCGCACGCGTACCTCGTTGCCCGACAGCGTCGGATGAACGATCTGGCGCACGGTTCGGCCACCGGCGGCCGGCGCCCGATTGAACGAAGGCGCCGCGGGATGTTGCGCGACTGCCTGGGGCGCCGTCGCCCAGGTGCCGACGCGCGCAGGCTGCGCGAGCGCAGACGACAACGCGCCGCCCGTCAGGAAAGCGAGCCACGCGAGGTTCAGGAAAACACGTAATGCACGATGCATTCGGGGTGAGCCGTCAGCTGAGGAAGCGCAGTGGATCGGAAACGTTGAGGCAACCGGGCACTAGCCGGTGAGGGGGCTAGCCGCTTGCGGGCATGCCCCGAAATTGCCGTCATTTTGCCTGATTGTGATCGCGCGCCGCGCGAGACGTTCCCCACGGGCGGCGTCGGCGTAACGCGAGCGTCTTGTCACGACCGCGCAGCAAGTCGTGACCGTCAGCGCGTCGAGATCACGATGGCCACGCGGCGGTTCTGTGCGCGGCCGGCCGGGGTGCTGTTGTCGGCCACCGGATTGCGCTTGCCGACGCCGATCGACTGGATGCCGTTGCGCTTCAGGCCCGCGTCGACGAGCACGTCAGCCACCGCGTCTGCCCGGCGCGCCGACAACTGCTCGTTATACGTATCGCTGCCGACCGAGTCGGTGTAGCCGTAGACGCGAACCGCGTCGAGCCCCACCTTCACGAGCGTGCCGCCGATGCGCAGCACCGTCTGGCGAGCGGCGTCGCGCAACACGAATTTGTCGGTATCGAAGAGCACTGTGTCGGACAGCCCGAATTCCCAGCCTTCGTCGGTCTGGACAAACCCCTCGGACTTGAGCGCGGCGATCTGCTCGGCCGTCAGTCCGTGAACGGGCGTCGTCTGGCAGCCGGCGAGCGCACCGAACGTCAGCAGGAAGACGAGGGAAAGCAGGCGGCGAATGGCGCGCGTGAGGCGAGCCGACACGACGTGGCGCGGCGTTGCCGAAGCCGGCGTTGGCGCAAGAGCGCGCAGACTGTTTGTATCAACAGCGAAGTCCAAAGCGAATCCCCATGGCAGTAGATGGTCCGGTCGTCATTTCTGGTTTTGTCGTTGCAGCTAAGGTGTTGCGCGCCGCCTTATTCCTTGGGGCTTTCCGCAACATGCCAGGTGCCCACACCGGCACGCTTGGCCTGGTACATCGCCGCATCCGCCGCGCGCAGCAACGCGGAGGCGTCGCTCGCGTGCGTCGGGTACAGCGCCACGCCGATACTCATCGACGTGACGACTTCGCCGCCACCGGGCAGCGCAATCGGTTTTTCCATCGCGGCCAGCAGACTCTGCGCCAGACGCACGGCATTGGATGTCTGACGCACGCCCGGCAGCATCACGGCGAACTCATCGCCGCCCAGGCGCGCCACCAGATCGCCTTCGCGCAACGGCTGGCGCAGCCTTTCGGCGATCGCCACAAGCACGGCATCGCCCGCGTCATGGCCCAACTGGTCGTTGATTTCCTTGAAGCGGTCGCTGTCGAGGTACAACAGCGCGACATGCGTGCCGAGCTCACTGGCGTCCACCAGCGCCTGCGACAGCCGCGATTCGAAGTACGCCCGGTTCGGCAGTCCCGTGAGCGGATCATGGTTCGCCTGATGGGCGAGTGTCGCGTTCTGCGCGCGCAGGTGGCTCTGCCAGCCTTCGAATTCGTCGAGCAACGCGTTGAAGTCGTCGCCCAGTTCCTTCAGTTCCGCGAGCGGCGTGGCCGCCACGCGCTGGTGGAAGGCACGCTCCCGGCGCACCGCGTGGGCCACTTCGGCCAGCGCCCGCAGCGGCTTGACGATGTCGTGGTGCATTCGCTTGGCCAGCAGGTTCGCCACGGCGAAGGTGACCAGCAGGCAGGCGAGCACGCCGCCAATGCCGCTGATCAGGAACAGGAAGAACTGATGGCCCTGTCCCTGCACCTCGATACGGCCCACGTCCTTGCCGTCATGACGAATCGGCGACGTCACCGGACCGGGCAGCGCGATGTCGGCCACGACACGCTCGACCCGGGCGAGAGTACCACCGTCCGCGCGACGCCACAGTGCAAACTGGTTGTCTTGGGCGTCGAGCACCCGTACCTGCACCACATCCTCGTCGTTCGCGATCAGCGCGATCGCCTCCTGCGCCGCCACACGGTCGCCGAACACCACGGCGGCTTCCGCCGTGTAGGCAAGCGACCTGCCGATGAGCTGAAGGTTGTTCTCGGCGTAACTGCGCAGGGCAAGCCATGCCACGAGCGAGAGCGAAACGGCTGCCAGCACGACCGCCGAGACTGCCAGGCGCAGGTGCGTGCGTCGCAGCAAGCCTTGCAACGACGGGCGTCGGCGACGCCGGCCCATCGTGCCCGTCGTGGCGGGCAGCCCCGCCGGGTGGCGTGGCGGCGCCGCGGGCTGGGAAGCGGACGGAAGCGAGTGCGTCGTGGGCGCCGAGGGTGCCGGAGCCCCGGTACCGGTCGAATACTGGTCCGGCGCCGTGGTCTGGGGTGAAAGTAATCCGGCCACGGCACTACCGGCGCCGGGCGGTGGCGGGTGGGTTGGGGGGAGTTGGGTCGTCATGGTGTCCCCGGCTTTCGTGCCAGCTTCAGCACGTTGGGGTGGACACGTACGCCGCTGCGCGCGACGGTGTCGAGGTTGATGTCGAAGGTCACCCGGTCGGCATCGACGTTCAGACAGAACATCGTCCCGGAGGTGCATGAGTCATTGCGTTCGCTGATCGTCAACACGGGATGGCCCGCGATGTTGACCAGCAACTGCCGGCGCTCGCTGTCGCCGATCGTGCCGAGATACAACGCGTCGCACAACGAACCAATCGCGGGCTCGGCGGCGGACAGACGGCGCGCCTCGACCGGCAGCCCGCTCGCGGGCAGCGGTCCGGCAAGCAGATCGCGCGCATATTCGGTGTTGCCGCTCACGCACAGGCGCACCTTGGCGGGCGGCGTCGGCCACCGGGTGAAACTGATGATGCCCAGCACCACCTGACGCACGTTGGCCTCGCGCACGTCCCCGGCCGCACTGCCCTTGTCGCCAGGGGCACCGACCTCCGGCGTCTGCGCATGGGCGATGCCATACCAGACGCAGCACGCGAGCCACAGGCAGAGCGCCAGCGCGTGCCGATGACGAGGCATCCGGCGCGCTCGCCAGAGGCCTGTTGCCATACCGCTCGTCGATGTCCGCACGCAATGCAACGCCGTCTTCCTTTTCCTGAAACGTCTTTGGTCCTGAGGTACCGTAAGTGTCCCGCGCGACGGATCTCACCGCATCCCGCCCGGGTCAGGGCGAATCATACCGAAGGGCTTCGACTCAGGCCACCGGCAATCGATGCATCGTGCGGCTCGGCACCGCGGTTCCTCGTTACTGACTTCCCTTGCAGCATGCGCGAGAAGGCGCGTTTTCGAAAGCGCTTTCGACCCCGCGTTTTCCCTTGCACGCACACGTTCGCAACGTGGCAGAATAACCATCATAACCGCTTGAAAATCAAAAGAAATCTGGCGAGTCGATCGCTCGATTTTCGAGATAATAATCGCGACGCCAGGGAGGTGTTGCATGACGTTCCTGAACGCCGGCCAGACCGGCATTCGGGAGGTGCGGGCATGAACGATCCCGTGCCTCGTCGGGTACCCGACGTACAAGCCGAGTTGAGCCGCGCGGCGCTCGACAGTGCGCCCTATGCCATGTTCGTCTGCACCGACGACGGCATGCTCGAGCGCATGAACGCCGCGTTCACGCGCCTGACGGGCTATGGAAGCCGCGAACTGGTGGGCAGGCGCAGCTTCCTCTCGCTACTCGACCCCACCGAACTGGCGCGCCGCCGCCTGCCTGCGCTCGCCAGCCTTTCGGCCAACGAAACAGTGCCGTACGACGACGAATGGCACTTGCTCACGCACGTGCGCAGCTGGCTGCCCATTCGTCTGGCCCTGTCCTGCGTCGAACATGCCCCCGGCGAGCGGCGCTGGGTGGGCATCGTGCTCGACCTGTCGCAACAGGTTCAGGTCGCGTCGCGCCTCTGGTACGTCACGCACCACGACCCGGTCACGCGCCTGCCCAACCAGACATTGCTCAACGAACGGCTCGAACTGGCGATTCACCGTTGTGCGCGACAGCAGGTGGGGCTTACGGTGCTGCTCCTCGAACTCGACCATCTGCGCAAGCTGCACAGCACCTTCGGCGCCCCGGCCGCCGAGCTGGCGTTGCGCATCGCCGCGGAGCGTCTGCGCGAAGCCACCGGCCCGGAGGACGCCCTCGCCTGCCTGGGCGGCAGCCAGTTCGTCATCGTCACGAATGAAACGGGTGACGGCGCGCGTCTGCTCGCCTCGCGCATCCAGTCCCGGCTCGCCCAGTGGGTCGACGTCGAGCAAAGTGCGGTGGCGCTCGACGCGAGTATCGGCGCCGTGAGCTATCCCGAACACGGCCACACCCCCGAGGCGCTGTTGCGGCGCGCCCACGTGGCACTGGGCATCGCCAGCGCCGCGGGCGGCGGACTGCGCTTCTTCAGCAGCGAGATGGACGCGCAGGCGAGGCGGCGCAACGCGCTGGAAGGCCTGCTGCGGGCGGCGGTTCACGAGCGCACGCATTCGCAACTGCATCTCGTCTACCAGCCACAGGTCAGCCTCTCGGACGGCGAGATCCGTCACGCCGAAACGTTGCTTCGCTGGCGCCACCCGACGCTGGGCGCCATCGGGCCGGCCGAGTTCGTACCGATTGCCGAGACATCCGGTCTGATCCTGACGTTGGGCGAGTGGGTGATGCAAACCGCCTGTCGCGAGGCCAGCCGGCTGCTGCGCCGATGTGGCCGGTTGCCGCGCATTTCCGTGAACGTGTCGGCGCAGCAGTTCGCCCGGCAGGATGTGGTAGGCATGGTCGAACGTGCGCTCAAGGCCCACGCACTGGAGCCGCGCCACCTGGAAATCGAGATCACGGAAACGGTGCTGCTCGGCGATTCGAGCGCCGCGCTGGGCGGACTGCGCTCGTTGCACGACATGGGCGTGGAGATCGCCGTCGACGACTTCGGCACGGGCTACGCGAGCCTCGCCTATCTGACCCGCTTCCCTGTCGACCGCCTGAAGATCGACCGCACGTTCGTGCGCGACATGCTCACGCACGCGCCGAGTCACGCCATCGTGAACGCGGTCATCGCCATGGCGCACTCGCTCGGCCTTCGCGTTACCGCCGAAGGCGTGGAGACCCAGGCGCAGGCGCAGCGTCTCACCGAGCTGGGCTGCGACGAGGCACAGGGCTTCTGGTTCGCCCGCCCGGTCGAGATGCAGGGGTTCTATCACATCGTCGCGCCGCTGGGCAGCGGAGCCCGGCGATAACCCGCCGCGCCCCGCGATTCCTGCGCCCGGCCCCGCTATTTCCGACGGCATGGCCTGTCAAGACTCGCGCGCGCCCTGAGAACGCGGTATGGTACGTCGCGAAGGGACTCCCCCGAACGTCGTTGCAACGAGGAATATCGCCATGAAAACCAAAGCCGCCATTGCCTGGGAAGCGGGCAAACCCCTGACCATCGAGGAAGTCGATCTGGAAGGGCCGCGCGCCGGCGAGGTGCTGATCGAGGTCAAGGCCACCGGCATCTGCCATACGGACTACTACACACTCTCGGGCGCCGATCCCGAGGGGATTTTCCCCGCCATTCTCGGCCATGAAGGCGCGGGCGTGATCGTCGACGTCGGTCCCGGCGTCACCACGCTCAAGAAGGACGATCACGTCATTCCCCTGTACACGCCCGAATGCCGCCAGTGCAAGTTCTGCCTGTCGCGCAAGACCAACCTCTGCCAGGCGATCCGCAGCACGCAGGGTCGCGGCCTGATGCCCGACGCCACGTCGCGCTTCTCGCTCGACGGCAAGCCCATCTTCCACTACATGGGCACCTCCACGTTCTCGAACTACATCGTCGTGCCCGAGATCGCCGTGGCGAAAGTGCGCTCGGACGCACCGTTCGACAAGGTCTGCTACATCGGCTGCGGCGTGACGACCGGCGTGGGCGCCGTCGTCTATTCGGCGAAGGTCGAGGCGGGCGCCAACGTCGTGGTGTTCGGGCTGGGCGGCATTGGCCTGAACGTGATCCAGGGCGCGAAGATGGTCGGCGCCGACAAGATCATCGGCGTCGACATCAATCCGGGCCGCGTGGAACTCGCGAAGAAGTTCGGCATGACGCACTTCCTCAACCCGAACGACGTCGAGAACGTGGTCGACACCATCGTGCAACTGACCGACGGCGGCGCAGACTATTCGTTCGAGTGCATCGGCAACGTGACGACCATGCGCCAGGCGCTCGAGTGCTGCCACAAGGGCTGGGGCCAGTCGTTCATCATCGGCGTGGCCGCCGCCGGGCAGGAGATCAGCACGCGCCCGTTCCAACTGGTTACGGGCCGCGAGTGGAAGGGCTCGGCCTTCGGCGGCGCCCGAGGGCGCACGGACGTGCCGAAGATCGTCGACTGGTACATGGAAGGCAAGATCAACATCGACGATCTCATTACCCACACGCTGCGACTGGACCAGATCAACGAAGGCTTCGATCTGATGAAGCGCGGCGAATCGATCCGCTCGGTCGTGCTGTACTGATCGCGACGGCGGTCGCATCGACCCGATGTCGCCATGGCGTAACGAAATAAAACAATTCCGTCCGGTTTCGTTACGCATTACCGCAAACCAAAGCGCGAGGCGACCGGTCGAACCGACATGCGGTGGATGCCGGCCGGTCGCGGCCGGCGCCCATGATTCGGCCATGGTCTGGCCGTGGTTCGAACAAGGGAGACGACAATGAAGCGATGGACCTTACCGCTCGCGCTCGCGGGCGTCGCCTCGCTCGCTGCGCTGGCAGTTCCCGGCACCGCGCTGGCGCAGTCTGGACAGGCGGTGATCAATTCGTCGGCCAACGTGCGCGCGGGCCCGGCCAGCGACTATCCGATCGTCGCGCAGGCCGCACCGGGCATGCCGGTCACCGTCTACGGCTGCCTGTCCGACTATTCGTGGTGCGACATCGGCCTGCCCGGCGCGCGCGGCTGGATTTATGCCGCGCTGCTCAGCTATCCGTATCAGGGCAATCCGGTGCCCATCCTCAACTACGGCCCGATGATCGGCCTGCCCATCATCACGTTCTCCATCGGCTCGTACTGGGGCAACTATTACCGCAATCGGCCGTGGTACCACGACCGGCGCTACTGGAACCGGCCACCGCCGGGACCGCGTCCGCCGCACTGGGGCGGACCCGGGCCACGCCCGCCGGGCCACTATCCCGGCCCGGCACCCCGGCCGCCAGGCGGACACTATCCGGGCCCGGGACCGCGGCCGCCGCATTGGAATGGTTCGGGCAATCGCCCCCCCGGGCACGGCGCGGGCCCGGGTTCGCGGCCTCCCGGACACGGCGCAGGCCCCGGCCCTCGCCCACCCGGTCATGGGGCGGGCCCCGGCCCGCGCCCGCCGGGAGGCGGTAACCACGGGCCCGGTTCCCGCCCGCCCGGTGGTGGCGGACATGGCGGTGGGCATGGCGGGGGACGCCCGCCGGGCGGTGGCGGCGACCGCTGATCGCTTTCGGGCATTCGCGCCGACCGGCCGCCGCGAGGGCGTCAGCGGACTTGGTGTCCCCGGGGCCCCCTCATGCCCCCGACGCCCTGGGTATGCTTATGACCCCGAATTCAGCAGCTCCTGAACGCGGTCCGCAAAAAACGCTTAAAATGTTAGCAATTCCGGCCAGGCGGTGGCGCCGATCAGGCGTCGATGGCCGGACCGCAGGACAGCGAGCCCATGCCCGCACCACGCCCGACGCGTGTGCGGGCTTCTCACATTGAAGACCAGGCGCCTGCTCCCGATTCCGGCTTCGGCATCGGACAGGGCCTTCAGCCGACCGTTCTCCGGTCTGCCATGGCGACCGTCGCAACGGCCACGGCAGTCCGGCAGGATCCTCCGTCAGTCTCCATCGTGTTCGTCCCGCCCCGGCGTGCTTGCCGCACGTCGCGGCCGTCCATTGCCCAACGCCATGCCGTCGCCGGCCGCGTCCCCGCGCACGTCGACCACGGCCGGAGGCTGTGCGCATGCACGGCGGCGCGTACGCAACGACGTGGTTCGTGAAGCCCTGCGGCGATCCGCCAGGCATGGGAACGAACGGCCACAAGCCCGGGTGCCCTTGCAGCCAGGTCGCGGGACATGTCTCCCGTGGAATTCCCGATGGCGCGCGCCGCGCGAGCGCCAGGGCATACGTTGCAGGAACCTTCAGCAGGTCATGAGTCTTTTTCGAACCAAAAACATCGAGAACATGCTGGTCGCCGGCCGCACCGGCAGTCTCAAGAAAGTGCTGGGCCCCGTCGATCTGGTCCTGATGGGCATCGGCGCCATCATCGGCACCGGCATTTTCGTTCTGACGGGCACCGGTGCCCTCACGGCCGGCCCCGCCCTCACCCTCTCGTTCATCATCGCGGCCATGGCGTGTGGCTTCGCCGCCCTGTGCTACGCCGAGTTCGCGTCGACGATCCCCGTCTCCGGATCGATTTACACGTACAGCTACGCCACGCTCGGCGAAATCGTGGCGTGGATCATCGGTTGGGATCTGATGCTCGAGTACGGACTGGCGTCGTCGGCCGTTTCAGTCGGCTGGTCGGGCTACTTCCAGTCGCTGGCCGCCGGGTTCGGCCTGCATCTGCCCGCCGCCATTACGGCGGCGCCGGGCAGCGTGCCGGGCGTGACGACCTTCATCAACCTGCCGGCCGTCGTCATCATGCTGCTCATCACGTGGGTGTTGTCGTATGGCGTGCGCGAATCCGCACGCATCAACAACCTGATGGTGGCGATCAAGATCGGCGTCGTGCTGCTGTTCATCGCCGTGGGCGTGTGGCACGTGAAGCCCGCCAACTGGACGCCGTTCATGCCGTTCGGCACCAGCGGCATGTTCAACGCCGCCGCGCTCGTGTTCTTCGCCTTCATCGGCTTCGACGCCGTCACGTCGGCTGCCGAGGAGGTTCGCAATCCCGCTCGCGACCTGCCCGTCGGCATCATCGGCTCGCTTATCGTCTGCACGGTGCTGTACGTGGCGGTTGCCGCCATCATGACCGGCATCGTGCCGTTCGCGCATTTCGCGGGCGTCGATCATCCGGTTTCTCTGGCGCTGCAATACGCCGGACAGAACTGGGTCGCCGGCTTCGTCGACCTGGGCGCGATTCTCGGCATGACGACCGTGATTCTCGTGATGACTTACGGCCAGACGCGCATCACCTACGCCATGTCGCGCGACGGCCTGCTGCCGCCGATGCTCTCGAGTATCCATCCGACGCACAAGACCCCGTTCGCCGGCACTTGGATCATTGGCGTGATTTTTGCCGTCATTGCCGGCTTCGTGCCGCTGGGCGTGCTTGCCGAGCTGATCAATATCGGCACCTTGTCGGCTTTCACGCTGGTGTCGGTCGCCGTGCTGGTATTGCGCCGCACACGCCCGGACTTGCCGCGCGCATTTCGCGTGCCCGGCGCGCCCGTCGTGCCGCTCATTTCGGCGGGCCTGTGCCTGTTCCTCATGGCGCATCTGCAGGCCACCACGTGGATCGCTTTCGGCGTGTGGCTCGTGATCGGCATGGTGATCTATTTCACCTACGCCCGTCGTAACGCCGTGCTCCACACGAGCCAGCAGGAAAGCGGCGCGCGGACCTGACTTCCGTCAGCGCCCATGCCCGAGGAAAATGGCTCAGCCGAGATGCCGGTTGAGCCACACGGCGCCGTAGCCGAGCGCGAACATCGTGAGCAGCAGCGGCACCGAAATGCGCAGCACCTGGATCACGAGCGGACGCGGCGGCAGATCCTCATCTTCGGGCATGCGCCCCGCCTCATGCAGGGCACCGGTGCACAACGCCGCCGCCGCCGCGCTCGCGAACACCCAGAACGTCTGGTTGTAGAGCAACGCGACGAGCAGCAGCACCAACGCCACATTGCGGCCGTGATAGATCAGATTGACGGTAGTACGAAAGGCTTGCGGCGACATGTCGGGTCAGCGTGCGCGGCAACGGCCAGGCCGCGCCGGCACGAAAAATTATAGTTATCGGTCCGCGCTCGAGCGCTCGCCGGCCTTCGGCCGTCCCATGGCGACTCGGGTTGCGGTCCCGCGCGCTCGATAGCAGCCAGAGCTTAATCAGTCTTTACGGCTTTTGCCACCGCAGTCTTTAATGATTGTCATGACTGGGGTGGCCGTCGCCCCGAAGCTGCAACGCCGCGATGTCCCGCGTCAAGTGAATGCGGTATGCTCCCCGGCATGACAGCCCCCGCATCCTCCCGCCTCGCCGCCATTTCCGAGAGCGCCCGGAACACCGGTGCCGCCCCGTCCGGACGCGGCGCCTACGTCATCGTGGCACACCCGCGCTGGCGCGACTCACGTGTAAATCGTCGTCTGCTGGATGCTGCACGCAGCATCGCCGGCGTCGACGTCAACGATCTCTACTCGACATATCCCGATTTCAGCATCGACGTGGCCACCGAACAGCAACGCGTGGCGCGCGCCGACCTGATCGTGCTCGTGCATCCGATCTACTGGTACAGCATGCCGCCGTTGCAGAAGCTCTGGCTCGACGAAGTGCTCTCCTGGGGCTGGGCCTATGGTCACGACGGCCACGCGCTCGCCAACAAGGATCTCTGGCTGGTGGCCAGCACCGGCGGACCTCGGGAAAGCTATCGCCCCGAGGGCTACAACCAGCATGACTTCTCGGCATTCCTGCCCGCCTACGAGCAGACTGCGCGACTGTGCGGCATGCGCTTCCTGCCGCCGCACGTGTTCCACGGCGCGCGGCGCAGCGACGATGCCATGCTCGACGCCCACGTGAGCGACTTCGCCGGACGTCTGGCCACCTATCCGCAGTGGCCGGAGCTGATATCGATGGCCGACGCACCCGAGTGCTGCGACATTCCCGCGTCGGACCGGCCGCGCGCCGCCGACGACGCGAACGACACCGCCTGTGCCGACCTCGACGCGCAGGCGGCGTCGCTTCACCACGCGGCGGACTCCGACACCGGGAGGGCCGCCTGATGGAACACGTCCCGGCCTGGCTGCTCGCCAGCCTGATCTACCTTGCGGCGGCGGTGATCGTCGTGCCGCTGTCCCGTGCGCTCGGCCTTGGTGCCATCATCGGCTATCTCGCCGCGGGCATCGCCATCGGACCGTGGGGACTCGGCCTCGTGTCGCGCGTGGAGGACGTGCTGCACTTCGCCGAATTCGGTGTCGTGCTCATGTTGTTTCTCGTGGGCCTGGAACTGGAACCGCGTCGTTTGTGGAATTTGCGGCGGCCGATCTTCGGATGGGGGTCGGCACAGGTCGCCGGATGTGCCGTCGTGCTGTTCGCGGCCGGCGTGGCGCTCGGTGCGCCCTGGCGCATCGCGCTCGTGGCCGCGCTGGGGCTCGCGCTGTCCTCGACGGCCATCGCGCTGCAGGTGATGGCCGAGCGTAACCTGCTCGCCACGCAAAGCGGACAGGCGGGCTTCTCCATTCTGCTGTTTCAGGACGTGGCCGCCATTCCGATTCTGGCGCTGTTGCCGCTGCTCGCGAACGAAGTCGACAGTCATGCGCTGACCGGTGCGCAACGTGCACTCGAAGGCCTGAAGATCGTCGGCGTGATCGCCGCCATCGTTCTGGGCGGCCGCCTGCTGCTGCGGCCGCTCCTGCGGTGGATCGCCAACAGCCGCACCCCCGAGATCTTCACGGCCACGTCGCTGCTGCTGGTCGTCGCGATCGCCACGCTGATGCAACTCGTCGGTCTGTCGATGGCGCTTGGCGCGTTCCTCGCCGGCGTGCTGCTCGCGGAAAGCGAGTATCGGCGCGAGCTGGAAACCGACATCGAGCCGTTCAAGGGACTGCTGCTCGGCCTGTTCTTCATCGCCGTGGGCATGAGCATCGATTTCGGCGTGCTCCTCGCCCAGCCGTTGCGCATGATCGCCGTGGTCATCGGATTCATGGCGCTCAAGGGCCTGGCCATCTATGGCGTATCGCGCATGATGCAACTGCCCTACCAGGAGCGTCCGATCTTTACGCTCCTGCTCGCCCAGGGCGGCGAATTCGCGTTCGTGGTGTTTCAGTCCGCCGGCCCGCAAGTGCTGCCCCCGGCGGTCTCGTCGTTCCTGATCGGGGCGGTCGCGCTTTCGATGCTGATCTCGCCGCTGCTGCTCGTCGCCATCGACAAGTGGCTGCTGCCGCGCTACAGCGTCAAGGGATCGCCACGCATGAAGGAAATCGAGGAGCCGCAGTCCGCCAATGTGGTGATCTGCGGTTTCGGACGCTACGGACAGATCGTGGGGCGTGCGCTGGTACCGCAGGGCGTGTCGGTCACCGTGCTCGATCACGATCCGGACACCATCGAGAGCCTGCGCCAGATCGGCTTTCGCGTGTTCTACGGCGACGCCACGCGACTCGACCTGCTGCGCATCGCCGGCGTGGCGCATGCGCGCGCGGTGGTCGTGGCGGTAGACGATATCGACCAGTCGCTGGAAATCGTCGATCTGATGCGCGAGAACTTTCCGGACGTGCCGGTCGTCGCGCGCGCCCGTAATGTCGGCCATCTGTTCCAGCTTCGCGATCGCGGCGTGAAGCACATCGAACGCGAGGTCTTCGAGTCTTCGTTGCGCAGCGCGCGTTCGGTGCTCGAGGAACTGGGGTGGCCGCCGGCAGAGGCGCGCGAGGCGACCCTGGCGTTTCGCCGCGCGAACCTGCAACTGACCGACGAGATGTACCCGGCCTACCAGGACCGCAACAAGATGATCGCCGCCGCGAAGGAAGGCCGACGTCAGTTCGAGGAGCAAATGGCGCGCGAGCGCGAGCAGCGTCGCGCGCAGCGGCACGTCACGTTCGGGTGGGACGGCGAGCGCTCGCCGGACGACATGACGCCGACACCGCCCACGTCACCGAACCCAGCACCGTCCGCGAGCGCGGGCGCACGCGCATCGGACGACTCGCGCGCCTGAACACCGGGCGGCCAAGGCTCGCGGGAGTGCTACGCCAGGCATCGCTCGCGACGCCCTCCCGCGGTTCGCGATCACATGGCACGCGCGAAGCCGTCGAACGGGCGGAAATGGCCGTCGGCCGGTGCCGTGGCGTCGGCGCGCAATCGCGCTTCCGCCGCCGCGCCCGCCAGCCCGCGATAGTAGAGGTGCACGGCAATCGCCGCCGAATAGCGACGAATCTCGACGAGCGTGAGATGCGCGTGCTCGGCCGAACTGAACAGCAGATACGGCGCCTCCTCCTCGATCAGTCCCGCGACCTGGTGCAGGCCGTGGCGGTGCAGCACTTCCGTGAGTTCGTCCCGGCTGCGGTGCGTGGTCGCATCGGTGGCCGGATACATCATGCGCAGCAACGCCACCGGATGATGCGCGACAGCCAGCGAGAGCGCCTGAACGACAGCGTGACTGTCGAGCGCCGTGGCCACGGCGTCACCTTCGGGACGATGCTGGGGAAAGAGTTGCTCGAGGGTCGGTGTCATGTGGTTTCCATTGCAAGAAAGCTGTGAAACTGCGACAGCGGACTCCACAGTCTATGCACCCACCCGCGTCGGATAAACGTCGCCGGCCGACGACCTGCGTTGCACGCCCCGCAACAATTACCAAATATTTCGTCTCGCATCGCACGCTTCGCTGAAGCGCTCTCAACGCAACGATTCGCGCCGTTTCGCACCGTTTCGTGCGTCTTTATCACCGCTTCGCACCGTCTCGCCCCGCTTCGCGTGCCGCCCGCCTCTTGCGCCGCTTCGTAGTCCTTCGTGGCGCGCACCGCATGGTGGTGACTGCCTGCGCACGCGTCGCGCCGGCGATTCAGGGACCTTTCGCCAGTCATTTGCCGTCGATGTCCTGCCGTCAATGTCTTGCCGTCGATGTCCCGCCGTCAATGTCCCGCCGTCAATGTCTATTAAGCAGTTCTACGTCATGCCTCCGCGCCAAGTGCATGCGACAATGCGCCGATTAACATGTTAACAATAAGGACGAGGCAGTCGTGGTCAAGAGTATTTCCCGTTTCTTCACGCAGGTCGTGCATCGCTTTTTGCCCGATCCGCTCATCTTCGCAATCTTCCTCACCGTCATCACATTCGCGCTGGCGCTGGGCTTCACGCCCAAGACGCCGGGCGATCTCGTGCAGTTGTGGGGCGCCGGCTTCTGGAACCTGCTCGCGTTCTCGATGCAGATGGCGATGATCCTGGTGACCGGCCACGCACTGGCCAGCTCAGCGCCGATGAAGCGTGCGATGTCGGCCCTTGCCGGGTCGGCGCGCACGCCGGCACAGGCGACGATGATGGTCGCGCTGCTCGCCGGCGTGGCCTGCGCGATCAACTGGGGCTTCGGCCTGGTGCTCGGCGCGATGTTCGCGCGCGAAGTCGCGCGACGCGTCAAGGGTACCGACTACCGCCTGCTCGTGGCGTGCGCCTACATGGGCTTTTTGACGTGGCACGGCGGCCTGTCCGGTTCGGTGCCGCTCGTGGCGGCCACGCACGGCAATCCGATGGAGAAGGTCGTCGGCCTCATCCCGGTGTCGCAGACGCTGTTCACCGGGTATAACGCGTTCATCACCATCGGCCTGATCGTCATGCTGCCGCTGCTCGCGCGCGCCATGATGCCCCGCCCCAACGAAGTGGTGTCGGTCGATCCGAAGCTGCTGGTCGACGAGCCGACGCATGAACGCGTACTCGGCCCCGACGCCACCCTCGCGGAGAAGCTGGAGGAGAGCCGCCTGCTGTCGTTGCTCGTGTTCCTGCTCATCGCGGCATATCTCGTACTGCGGACCGTCACGAAGGGCTTCACACTCGACATCGACACCGTCAACATTGCGTTCCTCGGCATCGGCATCCTGCTGCACCGAACCCCGATGGCCTACGCGCGCGCAGTGGCGAACGCCGCGCGCGGGGCGAGCGGCATCATGATTCAGTTCCCCTTCTATGCGGGCATTCAGGCCACCATGGATCATTCGGGACTGGCGGGTGTCATCACGAACTGGTTCATCGAAATCGCCAACGTGCATACCTTCCCGCTGCTCGCCTTCCTGAGTTCGGCCGTGATCAACTTCGCAGTCCCCTCCGGAGGCGGTCACTGGGTGGTGCAGGGACCGTTCGTGATGCCCGCGGCGCAGGCGCTCGGCGCGGACATGGGCAAGGCGGCCATGGCAATCGCCTATGGCGAGGCGTGGACCAACATGGCGCAGCCGTTCTGGGCCTTGCCCGCGCTCGCCATCGCCGGACTCGGGGTGCGCGACATCATGGGCTACTGTGTGACGGCGCTGCTGTTCTCCGGCGTGATCTTCATCGGCGGGATGTATCTGTTCTGAGCCGGCGGGACGCACGTCGGGCGCTGGCGGCAGGCCGGTCTGCACGGCGCGCGGGACAGGCATGATGTTATGATTTTTGACGACGCCGACAAGACTCATCCTTCATGCGATATCCCGACGAGATCTCCGACACGCAAGCGGTTGCCGTCGCGCAGGCCGATCACGTCATGCGCCACTGGCAATACGACGTCGACGGTCCCGTGGAAATCGGTTCGGACTCCCACAAGCGCATGTTCTGCCGCATGCTGCTGGAGTCCCACAACCCGTACAAGCCTGCCGTCATCGACTGGCCGACGCTCGCGCCCGACGCGCTGGCTCGTCTCACTTCGCTGCCTATCTGGGATATCGCCGTGCAGACCGAGGGCCGCGCGTCGATCCGCGTGGCCACGTACGCGTCGACGGTCCGAGACCCGCTGCTGCGCGCAGCCCTCGTCATGGACGGCGAGGAGGAAGCGCGTCACAAGGTCGTGCTCTCACGGCTGGTGCAGGTGTACGGCATCGAGCTTGCGCCCGAGCCGGCCTATCCGGCACCCCGGGACGCCGAATGGGCCTGGTTGAAGACCGGGTTCAGCGAGTGCATCGACAGCTTCATGGCGTTCGGGCTGTTTCGCTCGGCCCAACGGTCCGGTTATTTTCCCGAAGCGCTGGTCGAAACGTTCGAACCCGTCGTGCAGGAGGAAGCGCGGCACATCCTCTTCTTCGTGAACTGGTTCGCGTGGCATCGCCGGAATCTGCCCTTCTGGAAGCGTCCGTGGTTCCATGCGCGCGTGGCGGCGGTCTGGGTCGCGCTGATCTGGGACCGGGTGGCCATCGCCAAGGGCATCGACACCGATGGTGTGGCCCGCGATGCCAACTTTCTCGCCACCGGCACCGCCGACATCGGCGAGTCGCTCAAACCGCGCGAACTCATCGCCCTGTGCCTGGAAGAGGACGCCCGGCGCATGGACGGCTACGACAGTCGCTTGTTGCGCCCGACCTTCGTGCCGCGACTGGCCCGTTTCGCACTGCGTCTGCTCAAGGGCTGATCGACTTCGGACGCCGCATCCCTCATCCGGCGCCAAAAAAGCAAAAAGCCGTCCCGGAGGACGGCTTTCGACGTTGGCAACGTCGCGGGGCGAATGCTTAGCTGCCCTGGCTGACGTTCAGTTCGCCGGCGGCGCGGGCGCGGGCCAGTTCCTGCTTCACATCGGCACGCGATACGCTCGCACCCTGCGTGGCGACGATCGGATAGTCGACGTCGTTCTGCGCCATCAGGCCTTCGGCACGGGCTTGCGCCAGTTCGCTCTTCACGTCGGCACGGCTCTTGGCCGGGCCCGAAGCCACGTACACCGGATAGTCGGCGTCGCCATGGGGGATCAGGCCCTGCGAGCGCGCTTGCGCCAGATCGGCCAGCACGGCGGCACGTGTGAGCGGCTTACCTTGCGAGGCGATTTCGGGGTAGTTGTTACCGTTCTCGGCGGCCTGGGTGGCAGCGGCACCCAGCGAAGCGACGGCGGCGATAAGGGCGATAGCGATGTTCTTGCGGTTCATTTTCATAACTCCTGTCTTGGTTGCGACGACTTTGTTTTTGCATTGCGCCGTCGATGGAAAGAAGTCTAGAACTCCGCCTTGCGATGAAAAACGCGAAATTTGTCGAGGAACTATTGCGCCTTTTACGGAGAATCCGCGCACCAATTCGGTGCGATCGCGAAAAGCACGACGCCACCGTACCCGTCTCACGGGGCGGTGGCGTGTTTTCGAGCGGCGGAAAGTTGGCGAGTAGCCGCGAGTAGCCGCGCGTGGCTACAGGCAGCGACAGCCGGCCAGGGTTGGCGGCGTCAGACCGCCCCGAACCGCGGGCGAATCCTCAGTCGGCGAGCGATGCACCGAGGGCATCGAGCAAATGCTGCGTGCCGCGTTCGCGAGAGCCCGCATCGTCATAACCGTCCAGATAAGCGCCCTGCTCGGTCATGACGAGATGCGTGCCCCCGTCCTTCGCGCGCAATTCGATGGTCGCGACCGATACGGAGATCTTGCGCGTATCCAGGTGCATTTCGTACGCGTAGACAAGGCGCGTGTCGGGCACCACATCGAAGTAGACGGCATCGAAGGTCGACACCATCCCGCTCGCCCATCGCCCCCGGGCGCGTTCGCGCCCGCCGGGGCGCACGTCCATCGTGCGCTCGAGCATCGTGTAGCCCGCCCCGCCGCCGAACCATCGGTCCTTGGCCTCTCGATCGGACAGCGCCCGGAATACGCGCGCGGGCGAAGCCGGATATTGACGTTCCAGGCGAAAGGTTGCGTGCACGACGCTGCGTCGCGCCGGCGCGTCCAGATCGCGCAGCACCTCGCGGCCCAGCTTGTCGAGCGTCTGTTTCCAACCCTCGCCGGCGCCCTCGGGCATCCACGCGAACGCCGCATCGTGCACCGTGTAGCGCTGCTCGACATCAAGCCGCGTGCCTTCGGCAACGTCGGTGAACGCGGCAGTCGTGCGCGCGCCGAACAGCGCCATGCCGCCAGCGTCGGTCACCTCCATGTCGATCACGAGTCGCGCCGGCGCGTCGATCTCGACGAAGCGCCCGCGAATCCAGTGCGACTCGCCTTCGGGCGACTGCATGCGCAGTTCGAAAGGGCCGCCCACGCGGGCGTCGACCGTTGCCTCCGGCACCGTATAGCCGGTCGGGCAGAACCAGCGTTTGACGGCGTCGACACTCGTCCACGCGCCGAACACAACCTCGCGCTTGACGGCATACGTGCGGCCGACGTTCAACGGGCGCGGCTGCGCAGTGGGCGTTGCTTCACTTGCTGTCCTCATGAACCTCTCCTTCGGGCGGCAGGCTGGCCAGATACTCGCCCAATCGGTCGAGATGACCCTCCCACTCGTGACGGCGCTGGTGGATCCATCGCTCTGCAAGGCTCAGCGCCTGGGGTTCGATCCGGCATGTGCGAACACGTCCGGCCTTTTCCGTACGCACCAGCCCTGCGCTCTCGAGCACGGCAAGGTGTTGCATGACCGCCTGCAACGACATCGCCAACGGCTGCGCGAGCGCGCTCACCGACGCCGGCCCTTGCGCCAGACGCACGAGCATCGCGCGGCGGGACGTATCGGCCAGTGCCTGAAAAGTCAGATCGAGGGCATTGTCATGGTCAAGCATGTGCTTGAGTATAGTCATACAAGAAAGTAAAGCAAGAACTTTAGTATCAAATTCCTGCGAGACGCATCAGGTGATGATGTGGTGATCGCGGGCGGGCAGACGCGCGGTGTGCTGACGGTGGAGGATTTCGCGAAGCGACTGCTCGATGGTCTCCGACATGGCGTCGAGCGCCAGGTCGTTGGGCTCCAGACCGAACGGCTCCTCGATTTCGGCGCTCACGGCTTCGAGCGCGAAGAAGGTGTACGAAATGAAGGCGACGATCACCGGCGTCATCGGGCCGATCGAATCCACCAGCCCGAACGGCAGCAGCAGGCTGTAGAGATAGGTCACGCGATGCAGGATCACGCCGTAGGTGAACGGGATGGGCGTTGTGGCGATCCGTTCGCAGCCGCCGATGGCCTCGCCCAGGCGGTCGAGGTGCATCTCCATGACCTGCGCAAGGGGGGCTTCGATCTGCCCCAGCCGACGACGCTCGCGCAGCCATTCGCCCGCCATGAGCAGCAACGCGATCGGCCGGAACTGCTTGCGTGCGAGGCACGCGACTTCCTTCTCGTCGAGCAGGCGTTGGAAATCCGCGCTCGGGTCCGTGCCTCGCAACTGATGGCGCATGCCATGCACGAATGCAATGAGATAGCCGACGAAGCGCGGAGAATCCGACGTATCCGAGACGAGCGTCATGGACTGTCGGGCCAGCGCGCGCGTCTCGTTGAGCACACTGCCCCAAAGCATGCGGGCTTCCCAATAGCGGGCGTAGCTCGTGGTGTTGCGAAAGCCCAGGAAGATCGCCAGTGTGATGCCGATCAGGGAGAACGGAATGAACGTGAGCGGAATCTTCCATTCGAAGACGCGCCCGTGCGCCACGGTGACGCCTATCGAGATGATCGTGGTGAAAATGAGCTGCGGTGCGATCTTGGGCAAGATCGAGCCGCGCACGACGAAAAGCATGCGCAGCCAGTGCAGATTGGGTCGGACGATCATGGCGGGAAGCGGCGCTCGCAAGCGCGGAAAGGCAGGCCGAGGGGGAACCGTTGCGGCGCGATGATACGCCGATATTGGCGGGTTTGAAATGGTTGCAACGGATTGCAACATCTCTGTTCGCCGCACGCGGGCCTCGCGAGAATGCCCTTACGCGCACATCACACCCATGCGTCACGCACAGGTCGTGGATGCCGCGCCGACATCAGGCATATATTCTGCCGCCGAGGCATCGACAAGGGTCAATAACGATCATGAACGTCCCAAGCCGCACTTCCCGCAAGCGCCCTGCCGGCGCATCCACTCAGGCCCGTCCGCTGGCCGTGCTCGCGCTGCTCGCCGGCCTGGCCGGTGCCGCCAGCCTCACGGGCTGCGTGGTCGAGCCGCCGCGCCCGGCGCCCGCCACCCGCGTCATCGTGGAACAGGACCCGCACGCCGTCGCCGTCCAGCGCCGGGAGCAAATCGAGCGTCGCATCGGCGGGGAGTCGCACAGTATCGACAATCACGTGAACCGGGGCTACTACCCGCCTCCGCGCGGCTTTGAGCTGCACCGACGCCTCGACGCCATTGCGCAGGAAATGCGCGACATGGCCGCGCAGCACGGCGGCGGGCTCTCGGCGGACGAGCAGCGCGCCCTGAACCAGGAGCTCGACCAACTGCAGCGCATGATTGCCGGCTGACGCCAGCCAAGGCGCTTCCCGAGCAAAAAAGCACGCCCGCCGGCGAATACCGACGGGCGTCTTTCATTCTCCGGCTTGCCCGCCGGCCAGCGCGTGCGGCGCCGCGGCTACTTCACATCGAGCGCCTGCGCGAGCGTCACCGGATCCTGGAAGATGCTCGAGAAGTCGAGTCCGCCATGACCATTGGCGCGATGCACTTCGAAAATGCGCCGTGCAAGATCCCCCAGTGGCGTGGCCACGTCGCTCGCCAGCGCGGCCCCATGGGCCAGACGCAGGTCCTTGGCCATGAGATCCGTCGCGAATCCGCCCGTGTAGCCACGCGACGACGCCGCGTTCTCCATCACCCCCGGGCAGGGGTTGTACACCTCCAGCGTCCAGTTGCGGCCCGAACTCTGTTGCATCACCGCCGAGAGTACCTTCGGATCGAGTCCGTTAGCGATGCCAAGGCGCAACGCCTCGCTCGTGCCCGCCATCAGAATGCCCAGCAGCATGTTGTTGCACAGCTTGAGCGTCTGGCCTGCGCCGAGCGGCCCGCCATGGTGGATCGCGCGCCCCATGTTGCCCAGCAGCGGGCGCATGCGCTCGACGAGCGCCGCGTCGCCCCCGACCATGAACGTGAGCGTGCCGGCCGCCGCGCCGGCTGTGCCGCCCGAGACCGGCGCGTCGAGCAGCAGCGTACCGGGCCGCGCGAGCCTGGCCAGTTGCCGCGGGATCTCCGGCGGCACCGTGCTGCTATCGATCAGCACTGCGTCCGGCGCGGCATTGGCGAGCACTCCCTGCTGGCCGTCATAGGCAGCCAGCACGTGCTCCCCGGCCGGCAGCATCGTGATGACGACCTGCGCGTCGCGCACGGCGTCGGCGATCGAGGCGGCCGCCCGGCCGCCGGCGGCGGCCAGTCGGTCCATGGCGGCCGCGGACAAATCGAAACCGCGCACCGCATGCCCGGCCGTCACCAGATTGGCCGCCATCGGCCCGCCCATGTTGCCGAGTCCGATGAACGCGACGCGCAGCGACCCTTGTTGCGTTTCCGTAGCCATCGTCTGTCTCCGAAATGTCGAAAGGCCGCCTTACTTCAGCGTGATGGTGGTGTTCACGCCCGCAGGGCCGGTGCCGCGCGCCTGCCAGCGGGCGGTGACCGTCTTGGTCTGCGTCCAGAAGAGAATGGCCTGCTTGCCATTCGGGCCCAGATCGCCGAGCTTCGAGGCACGCGAGCCGGTGAAGCTGAACCACGCCACCGGCACCGGAATCGGCAGGTTGATCCCGACCTGGCCGACGTCGATCTCGTTCTGGAACTGACGCGCCGCGCCGCCGTCCTGCGTGAAGAGGGCCACGCCGTTGCCGTTCGGGTTCGCGTTGACGAACGCGATCGCCTCGTCGAGCGTGTCCACGCCGGTCATGCACAGCACCGGCCCGAAAATCTCTTCCCGATAGATCGACATGTCCGCCCTCACGCCGTCGAAGATCGTCGGGCCGACGAAGTTGCCCTCGGGGGCTTCCTTGACCGCGTGGCCGCGACCGTCGAGCAGCAGTTTCGCGCCCTCTTCCACACCGGCGCCGATGAGCTTCTCGATGCGGGCGCGGGCCTGCTTCGACACCACCGGCCCGAGGTCCGCCTTGCGGTCGGTGCCGGGACCGACCTTGAGCGCGCGGGCGCGCTCGACCAGTTCGGGCACCCACTCGCGGGCCTCGCCCACGAGCACGGCCACCGAGGTCGCCATGCAACGTTGCCCCGCCGCGCCGAACGCGGCGCCGAGCAGGTGGTTCATCGCCTGTTCACGGTCGGCATCGGGCAGGATCACGCAGTGATTCTTCGCGCCCATCATGGCCTGGCAGCGCTTGCCCGCTTCCGACGCACGACGGTAGATGTGCGTGCCGACATGCGTCGAGCCGATGAACGACACCGCCTTGATGTCCGGGTGATCGCAAATGCCGTTCGCCGTGTCGGGACCGCCGTGCACGACGTTGAGCACGCCCGGCGGCAGGCCGGCTTCCAGCGCGAGTTCGGCCAGACGCAGCGATGCGCTCGGGTCCTGCTCCGAGGGTTTGAGCACGAACGTGTTGCCGGTGGCCACCGCCAGCGGGAACATGAAGCACGGCAGCATCACCGGGAAGTTGAAGGCGGTAATGCCCGCGCAGACGCCCAGCGGCTCGATGAGGGTATAGACGTCGACGCCACCGGCCGCGTTCTGGGCGTACTCGCCGAGTTGCAGCGATGCAATCGAGCACGCATGCTCCACGACTTCGAGGCCGCGCCCGACCTCGCCTTCGGCATCGGGCAGCGTCTTGCCGTGCTCACGGGTGATCAGTTCGGCAAGCTCGCCCGTGTGATCGCGCAGCAGCTGCTGGAAACGCAGCATCACGCGCATGCGGTTGGCTTGCGACGTATTGCGCCAGCTCTTGTACGCCGCCTTGGCGGAGGCCACGGCCGCGTTGAGCTCATCGGGCGTGGCAAACGGCACGCGCGCAACGACTTCCTGCGTGGCGGGGTTCACGACATCGCGCCACTGCGACGTTTTCGACTCGACACGCTTGCCGTCGATGAGCAGCGGAATGGTGGGAAGGGACATGACACGCTCTCCAGTTCAGGACAAAGACAAAGGCAAAGGAATACGGGTAACGCCGGTCGAATGCCGGTCGATTGCACCGGTCATCGTTACTTCGCCGCCGTGCTCGTCTTCACGAGCGAGCAGGTCGATTTCGACAGCGGCTGGAAGGCTTCCGTCGCGGGAACGGTGGCCACTTTAGTGTAGTAATCCCACGGCCCCCTGGACTCGGCGGGTGTCTTCACGCGGAACAGATACATGTCGTGAATCACGCGTCCGTCCGGGCGGATCGACGCGTTGTGCATGATCGGATCGCGAATCGGCAGTTCGCGCATCTTTTGCGCAACGACCCTGGCATCGACGCTTTGTGTCGCCGCGACCGCGCGCAGGTAATGCAGCACGCTCGAATACACGCCGGCCTGCACCATCGTCGGCTTCAGGTTCTTGTACTTCTTCTGGAAGCGGGCAGACCAGGCACGCGAGGCGTCGTCGAAGTCCCAATAGAAGCCGTCGGTAAACAACAGCCCCTGCGCGGTGTTCAGCCCGAGGGCGTGGACATCGGACAGGAACACCAGCAATGCCGCGAGCTTCTGTCCGCGTTGCACGATGCCGAATTCACGCGCCTGCTTGAGCGCGTTCACGGTGTCCTGGCCGCCGTTGGCGAGCGCCACGACCTGGGCCTTCGAGCTTTGCGCCTGCAACAGGAACGACGCGTAGTCCGAGGCATTGAGCGGGTGCCGCGACTGGCCGACGACCGTGCCGCCGAGGGTCTTCACGATGTCGGCGGCATCCTTTTCGAGCGAATGTCCGAACGCGTAATCGACGGTAATGAAGTACCACGACTTGCCGCCGTTGCCGACCACGGCCCGGGCGGTCGCCGCCGACTGCGAATACGTGTCGAACATCCAGTGAAAGCCAGTGGGCGAACAGTCCTCGTTCGTCAGACGCGTGGTCGCCGGCCCGGAGAACAACACCACGCGTTGCTTGTCCATCGCGAGCTTCTGCACGGCAAGCGCCGCCGCGGAGTTCGTCAGGTCGGCGATCGCGTCCACGTTGTCGCGGTCGAACCACTCGCGCGCCTTGTTGGCGGCAACGTCGGCCTTGTTCTGGTTGTCGGCCGACACCAGTTCGATCTTCATGCCCTTGCACTCGGCAGCCAGGCAGTCGTCGATGGCCATCTGCGCGGCCACTACCGAGCCCGCGCCGCCCATCGCCGAGTATGTGCCCGACATGTCCGTGAGCACGCCCACCTTCACCGGGCGATCCGGCAACTGCGCCATACCGGCAACCGACGTCAACCCCAAGCCCGCACCGAGTCCGAGCGCGAGCAGCCACGGCTTGATCTTCATCGCTTTTGTCTCCTTCAGGTCTTATGCTTTTCGTCGCCGGCGTCTATGCGCGGCGCTCATAAATTGTATTTGTGCGAATTTGCTTTACATAGCGAATATCTGCATCTACTTTGTGCACAAATGCACATAGGAGACACCAGCATGACGCGCATCCCGGCGGGACGAACGTCGCACGCTTCAGCCACTTCGTCGGATTCGTCGGATTCGTCCGCCTCGCCGCAGGCCCAGCCCTCGCGACTCGCTGGCGCGTCCGGCGTCGAGCCGCGTCCCGACTGGGACGACCTGCGGTACTTTCTGGAAGTGGCCCGCACGCAGCGCGTGAGCGCCGCGGCGGTGCGTCTGGGGGTGGACCACACGACGGTGTCGCGTCGGGTGCGGGCGTTGGAGCAATCGCTCGGCACGCTGCTGTTCGACAAGTCGCGTAACGCGGGATTTGCGCTCACGCCGGAAGGCCAGCAACTGCTGGTCCATGCCGAGCAGATGGAGACGGCGGTGCAGTCGGCTTGCGAGCAAGTGGCGGGGCTCGGGCAAACGCTGTCGGGTCATGTGCGCATCGGGTCGACGGAGGCGTTCGGCACCTATTTCGTGACGCCGGTGCTTTCGCACTTCCAGCGCGAATATCCCGCAATCGATTTCGACGTGCTGCCCGTGCCGCGTTTCGTGAGTCTGTCGAAGCGGGAGGCGGATCTCGCCATCACCATCGAACGGCCGCAGCGCGGTCCTTACGTGTGCAGCAAGCTGTGCGACTACCGGTTGCAGCTCTACGCCACACCCGACTACCTCGCGAAATATGGCGACGTGCGGACGTTTGCCGACCTGAGCGGACGCCGGTTCATCAGCTATGTCGACGAACTCACGTTCAGCAACGAACTACGCTATCTGGAAGACATCGTGCCGGGGTGCAACGTGGTGCTGCGCAGCACCAGCGTGATTGCCCAGTACCAGGCGGCGTTACAGTCCGAGGCGCTGGCGATTCTGCCGTGTTTCATGGCCGCGCAGGACCCTCGGCTGGTGCCCTTGCTGGTCGACGACGTCGTTGTCACACGCAGCTTCTGGATCTACTGCCACGAGGAATTGCGCACACTCAAGCGGATTACGGTGCTGTGGGATTACCTGCGCGATGCCGCCCAGCGCAACGATGCGCTGCTGCAAGGCAGGGCCGGACAGTTGCGGTTGAACTGAGGACGATGCGAACGCCGCGAACGGCCGGACTGCCGCAGGCGAACCGACGACGATGCGCGCGACGCCAAACGCCGCGCCGCCCGCGCCGGAAAGATCAGCGGATCTTGCGCTGCTCGGCGTCGATGACCGCGGGGATGGCCGCACGCATCGCCTCGATGAAACGAAGCAGGCGCGCGGGATAGATCTTCGCGTACGGGTAGATCAGATACATCGGCAGCGCCGACGAGCGCCACTGTGGCAGCAACTGGATCAGCCGCCCCTGTGCCACGTCCTCGGCCATCAGCCACGCCGAGCAGACGCCCACCCCCAACCCACGAATTGTCGCACTGCGCAACGCATAGAGATTGTCCGTACTCATGCGCGGATCGAATGTGAGGCGGGCCGTCTCGTGCGTCTGCTCGTGCGTGAGCGTGATCTCGTTGCGGTAGAAGGTGGTGAGCGAGAGCCAGGGCAGCGAGGCGAGCGCCTCCGGATGCGTCGGCGCCGCGCGTCCGGCGAGCAGTGCGGGCGACGCCACCACGATGCGCGGCACGTCGGTGAGCAGGATGGCGACGTTCGACGGATCGCGCAGCTCGCCCACGTGAATCGCGCAATCGATGCCCTCGGCAATGAAGTCCGGCTCACGATCCTGCAGGAACCAGTGCACCTTCATGCCGGTGTAGCGCTCGAGGAAGTCGGCCAGCGGGCCGATCATCATCTCCTGGCCGAACGCATGCGGCGCCAGAACCCGCAAGGTACCCTCCGGATCGTTGCCGGTGCCGCGCAGATCGGCTTCGAACGCCTCCCAGCTCATCACCAGCTCCTTCGCACGGGCAAAGCAGCGCTCGCCATCCTCGGTGAGCTTCATGCGATGCGTGGAGCGCTGGAGCAGGCGCAGTCCCAGCGAGCGTTCCAGCATTTGCAACCGCCGGCTCACGGTCGGCTGCGTGGTGCCCAGCAGCGCCGCCGCGGCCGACAGGCTGCCGGCTTCCACGATGCGCACGAAGGTCTGCATGAGCTCCACGCGGTCGGCGCCGCTGGCGCGAGCTGCCGGGGAGTCCGCGATCGGTGTCGAAGGATTGCGAGGATCGGTCATACGCATCACGTATAAAGGTTGTACGGATTATAGGCCTACCGCTGCACCGCACCAAGCGAGACACTACGCCCCGTACCCACCTACTGGAGCCTCACCTCATGAGTTCCGCTCAGATTTCCAACGCCACGGCCGGGATGCGTCCCCAGGCCGAACTCTCGGCCCGGCTGATTCTGCTGCTGGCCACGGGCACCGGCCTCACGGTCGCGTCGCTGTACTACGCGCAGCCGATGCTCGGCATCATGACCGACGACATTCACGCGTCGAATACCGCCGTCGGCTGGGTGCCGACGCTCACCCAGCTCGGTTACGCGCTCGGCATCTTGCTGCTCGTACCGTTGGGCGACATCATCGACCGGCGCCGCATCGTGCTGATCAAGGGGGCGATTCTCACGCTGGCGCTGCTCGCCGCGGCGGTGGCCCCAGGTATCGGCACGCTGCTCGCCGCCAGTCTCGCCATCGGCCTGACCGCCACCATGGCGCAGGACATCGTGCCGGCCGCTGCCGCGATCGCGCCCGAGTCGGTTCGCGGACGCGTGGTCGGCACCGTGATGACCGGCCTGTTGCTGGGTATTCTGCTCTCGCGGGTCGTATCGGGCTTCGTCGCCCAGAACTTCGGCTGGCGCGCGATGTATGTCGTTGCGGCGATCAGCGTCGCGAGCTTCGGCGTGGTGGCCTGGCGCGCCCTGCCCTCGTTCCATCCGACCACGCAAATGACCTACCGCCGGCTGATCGGCTCCGTCGCCGATCTGTGGCGCCGCCACCCGGCCTTGCGTCGCGCCGCGCTGGCACAGGGTCTGCTGTCCGTTGGATTCAGTGCCTTCTGGTCGACACTGGCGGTCATGCTGCACGAAGCGCCGTTCCACCTGGGCGCTGCCGCGGCCGGGGCGTTCGGCCTGGCGGGCGCGGCCGGCGCCCTGGGTGCGCCGCTGGCGGGTCGCATCGCCGACCGCAAGGGGCCGCAACTCGTCACGCGTCTCGGTGCCGGGCTGGTGGCCGTCTCGTTCGCGGCCATGTTGTTCGCGCCGCTGCTCGGCGCTCATGCGCAACTTTGGCTGATCGGCCTGGGCGCCATTGGCTTCGATCTGGGTGTGCAGGTCGCGCTGGTGTCGCACCAGACGATCGTGTACGGGATCGAGCCGCCCGCCCGCAGCCGCCTCAACGCGGTGCTGTTCGTCGGCGTGTTCATCGGCATGGCCGTTGGCGCGGCGCTCGGCGCCCAGGCGTTGGCCCACTGGGGCTGGACCGGCGTGGCATCGCTCGCGACGGTGGCCGCCCTCAGCGCGCTGGCCGTGCGGATGTGGCCGGGTACGACATCGGCGCATTGATTCGCCGGTCGCGTGTTGCCGACGCCACGTCGGCAGCGCACCGCCAGCTTCCGGCGCCCGGTGCCATCGCACCGGGCGCTTTCGTTTGCGCCGTTCGGTGTGCTTCGGAGATCCCTTCGTGGGTCGGTCGCCTGCGCCTCGGGCGCCACCGGTAAGTCGGAAGTCTCAGGCGCCCGATTTCGCCGCACACGCCCTGGCCGTCTCGAACAGTTCACGGGCATCCACACCGTCGAGATTGAGTCCGAAGCGCTCGCCGAGCACCTCCGCCAGTTGCGACGCCGACGTGATCGTCGTTTCGGCGAGCACGTCGCCCTGCGCGGCGCGCTCGATCAGCTTCGTGTCGAGCAGCGCGATACGACCTTCGGGGAGCACGCGACACGCGATCAGATGGTTGCAAAAAATGGAATCCGGCGCGCTCGACGTGTACCAGTTACCCAACTTGTAATCGATCCATTCGGCCGGTCGCGGCGTGAAGCGATAGGTCGGCAGCCACGATTGCGCCGATCTCACGCTCAGTTGGTACTCGCTCACGGTGTCGCTACCCGCGCCGCGCACGGCCGTCAATCGAAACGCTTCGAGCGGCGTCGATTGTTCGTCCGGCGAGTCGAGACGCAGCGGAGCCGTGAGCGTCACCGAGCCGAAGCCGACATCCGCTAGCCACGCCTGTCCGTCGAGATCGACGCGCAGCATCATGTGCGTAAGCGGCGCCTCGACATCGAATGTCCGGCCCCAGACGACGCGTCCGATCAGCGGCGTGACGGTGAACCCCAGATACGTGAGCGCACTGGCGAACAGGGCGTTCTGTTCGAAGCAGTAGCCGCCGCGCCGGGCGTCGACCAGCTTGGCGACCACCGACGGCAGATCGACATGAACGGGCCGCCCGAGAATCGGCTCGAGGTTCTCGAAGGGAATCGCCAGCGGATGCAGGGCGTGCACGGCGCGCAGCACGTCGAGCGTGGCTTCGCGCGGACCGGTGTAACCGATGCGCCGGAAATAGCGCTCGGGATCGAAGGCAGGGGACATGCCGGACTTCCTTTCACGGGATGCGGATATACGCAGAGCACATACGTTACCGCATTCGCGCGGCGCCGTGCGGAGGGCGCGGCACCGCCCTGCCCGCGAGGGCCTCAGTCGCTCGATTCGCAGAAGCGGATGTGATTGTTGAATGGGTCGGTGACCGTCATCTGCCTGCCCCAGTCGAGCGTTTCGATGCCGGGATTCATGTTCGGATACCGCTTGCCGGCCAGCTCGCGCTGATACGCCTCGACGCCGCGCATGAAGACGAACGTCGTCGCCCCCGGGCTGGCGTCGCCGAAGTGGCCGGACAGATGCAGCGTCATGCCCGCGCGCGAGACCTGGCAATACAACGGCATGCCGTCGGCGAAGCGATGCTCCCAGTCCACCTGGAAGCCGAGAAAGTCCACGTAGAATTCCCGCGCCTTCGCTTCTTCGAAGATCCGGTGAATCGGTGCGACGGTGTCGAAGACGATGCCGTCGGCCGACGCCTGGGCGAGCTTGGCGGCGAGCACGTTCCAATCCGAGAAGCCGAACTGCGCGGCCACGGATTCGAGTGCCTGGGCGTGGGTGAGATCGATGCCCTCGCGCGCGAGACGTTCGCGCAGGGACTTCGCCATGACTTTGGCGTCGAGATAAGTTCGCATAGCAGCCATCCTTGTCGATGTTCGGTGGCGACGTATTCGATCAGTGCCCGCGTTGCTGATGCGCGCCGCCGAAGGAACAGGACGGACATGCGATGACTTCGATGCTTTCACCGGGGCCGGGCACGGCGTGCTCGGGTGCGGGCGGCAGGCAGCATCGGCCTGGCCCGGATTCTAGCAGCATCGCGGTTCGTTATCGCACCACGCGGATCACGCGGACCATGCCGAAATGCGATGGTAGCGCGCCGTATTACGTATTGGCCGGCCGCGCGGCCCACCGGTATAGTGGCGCTCGTTGACCGGCCGGAGGCGCCGGCCGCCGTTCTCCGGAGTGTTCCTTTCATGATCGATGCCGCGCGCGTGACGCAAGCGCTGGCCGAGCGCCACATCCGCCCCGATCTTCGCCAGCGTGAAGCGATCGCCGCTCTCGCGCGACTCGCACCCCCACGCGCCACCGCGGATCAGGCGGCATTCGACGGCGTGTACTGTCACGGCCTGCCAGGACGCGGCAAGAGCCTGGTGGTCGATGCCGCGTTCTCGGTGGCCGACTGCGAAAAGCGACGCGTGCATTTCCATGAGTTCCTGCGCGACATGCACCGGCAGCTCGTGCGCGAACCCAAATGCGACGACCGGCTCGCCGCGGTTGCGGGTCGCTGGCTCGAAGGCGTTGCGTTGCTGTGCTTCGACGAGTTTCACGTCCATGACATCGCGGACGCGTTTCTCATCGGCCGCTTTCTCGATATCGCGCTCACGCGGGGGGTGCGTCTGGTGCTGACGTCCAACTACGCACCGCAACGGTTGCTTCCCGATCCGGAGTTCCACGAGCGCTTCGAACCGACGATCGCGGCGATTCAGCAACGCTTCGTCGTCGTCCATTTCGACGGCGCTACCGATTACCGAATGGCCGGTGAGACGGCGACGCTTCGGCGCTGGCTATCGCCGCTCGACGGCGCAAGCCGCGTGCTGCCCGCACACTACGCGCAGATCGAGGGCGCCGCACCCCGCGCGCCGTCCGAGGTGACGCTGGCAGGCCGTTCGCTACCGGCGCGCAGCGCGGGAAACCGCGTGCTGTGGGCGAGCTTCGAGGACCTGTGTGTCGCGCATCGTTCGCATCTCGATTATCTGGCGCTGGTCGAGCGCTGGCAGGCGGTGATCGTCGACGCGTTGCCTGTGGCGCTATTGCGGCGCCCCGATACGCTGCAACGGTTTGCCTGGCTGGTCGACATCTGCTACGACCGTTGCCGCACGCTGGTGATCGCCTCCGACGCACCGCTTCTCGCCGCACTCGACGCCCTGAGCGACTGGCGCGACCTGTCGCGCACCATCAGCCGGCTCGCCGAGATGGGGTCGCTCGATTACGAGCAACGCACGCACGTGCATCGCGCTTGCTGAGCGCGGGCGCTTCTGCAAGACTTGGCCATCCGCCACAGTCACCGGTGCTTCGTCATGCAACTCTCCACGCTCGCGATTTATGCCACGGCCGCGCTGATCGGCGGCCTGATCCCCGGCCCCACGACATTGCTCGCGCTCGCCAACGGTATTTCGGGCAACTGGCGCGTGGTGCTCGTCGGGATGTGCGGCGCGGCGCTCTCCGACATGCTCGTGGTCGCGGCGGTCGGCGCCGGACTCGGCGCATTGCTCATGGCGTCGGCGACATGGTTCGCCACGGTCAAATGGGTGGGCGTGGCCTATCTCGTGTGGCTCGCGATACAGCTCTGGCGCAGCCACCCGCGGGACCTGAGCCAGGTGCGCATCCAATCCGATCTCGGCGCGCGGCGCGTGTTTCTGCGCAGCTTCGGCGTGGCGCTCACCAACCCTAAGATCCTGCTGTTCTTCTCCGCCTTTTTGCCGCAGTTCGTCGACACGTCGATGCCGCTCGCGCCGCAGTATGCCGTGCTGGCCGTGGTGTCCGCCGCCGTCGATATCGGCGTGATGACGCTCTACGCCACGGGCGGCGTGCAGGCCGCGCGTCTGATGACGGCGCGCGGACTCAAGCGTCTCAATCGTACCTGCGCCGTCGTCATGTTCTCGCTCGCCGGCGGGCTGGCGTTGTACCGCAAGACCGGTCACTGACCGCGCGGGGGAAGCGAGCGCCGCCCCCGCACGCGCGCTTCGGTGCCCGGCGTTACACCGTCGAGGGATCGGTCTTCTCGGGGTCGATGCCGTATCGGCGAATGGCGTCGCCTACCCGCTCGCGGTCGATGGTGCCAGCATCGGCCAGTGCACCGAGTGCCGCCAGTGCAATGAAGTGACGGTCGACTTCGAAGTAGGCGCGCAGCAATTCGCGCGTGTCGGAGCACCCGAAGCCGTCCGTGCCCAGCGACACGAACCGCCGGTCTTGAATGAACGGCCGGATCTGGTCGGCGACGATTTTCATGTAGTCGGTGGCCACCACCACCGGCCCCCGCCGGTCCGCCAGGCACTGCGCCACGTAAGGCACGCGCGGCGACCGATCCGGGTGCAGCAGGTTCCAGCGCTGCACCGCCAGCCCCTCCCGACGTACCTCGGTCAGGCTCGTCGCGCTCCAGATGTCGCTCGACACGCCATAGTCGCTGCGCAACAGTTCGGCGGCGGCCATCACTTCGCGCAGAATCGCGCCGCTGCCCATCAACTGCACGCGAGGTGCGTCTGCGCCCGAGGCCTCGGACGTCGACAGCAGATACAGCCCTTTGAGAATGCCTGGCTCGGCGCCCTGAGGCATTGCCGGATGCACATAGTTCTCGTTGAGCAGCGTGACGTAGTAATACACGTCTTCGTCCTCGACATACATGCGCCGCATGCCGTCCTGCAGAATCACGGCCAGCTCGTACTGGAACGTCGGATCGTAGGACACGCAATTCGGAATCACCGACGCCAGCACATGGCTGTGGCCGTCGTCATGCTGCAGGCCCTCGCCCATGAGCGTGGTCCGCCCCGACGTGGCGCCCAGCAGGAAGCCGCGCGTTCGCGCGTCCCCCGCCGCCCAGGCGAGATCGCCAACGCGTTGCAGCCCGAACATCGAATAGAAGATGTAGAACGGGATCGTGGCAAAGTCGTGCGTGCTGTAGGACGTACCCGCTGCGATCCAGGACGCCATCGCGCCCGACTCGTTGATGCCCTCCTGCAGGATCTGGCCGTCCTTGGCTTCCTTGTAGTAGCTGAGCTGTCCGGCGTCCTGGGGCGTGTAGCGCTGGCCGAGGTAGGAATGGATGCCGATCTGACGGAACAGCGGCTCCATCCCGAAGGTGCGCGACTCGTCCGGCACGATGGGAATTACGCGCTTGCCGATCTCGGGGTCCTTGAGCAGCGTTGTGAGGATGCGCACGAATGCCATCGTCGTCGACATGGCTCGCTCGCCCGAGTCCTTGAGCTGCCCCGCGAAGGCATCGAGCGGAGGAATCGCGAGCGGCGCGCGCAGGCCGAAGCGCGCCGGCTGATGGCCGCCCATGGCGGCACGACGCGCGGCGAAGTAGCGCGCCAGTTCGCTGTCGGGGCCGGGACGCAGATAAGGCATCTCGGCCAGCTGATCGTCGCTCACCGGCAGGTCGAAGCGATCGCGGAATGCACGCACCGCGTCGGCACTCATCTTCTTGAGCTGGTGATTGACGTTTTGCCCCTCGCCCGCTTCGCCCATGCCGAAACCCTTGACCGTCTTGGCCAGAATCACCGTGGGACGCCCCTCGGTCTGCATCGCCTGTGCGTAGGCGGCATACACCTTGAGGGCGTCGTGGCCGCCGCGCGCGAGTTGCCAGATCTCGTCGTCGCTCAGGTGCGCGACCATCGCCAGCAATTCCGGCGACGTGCCAAAGAAGTGCTCCCGGACATACGCGCCGTTCTGCGACTTGAACGTCTGATAATCGCCGTCCACGCAGGCCATCATCCGCTCGCGAAGCAGCCCGTGCGTATCGCGCGCGAGCAAGTCGTCCCAGCCGCTGCCCCAGATCACCTTGATCACGTGCCAGCCCGCCGCACGGAACGTGCCTTCAAGCTCCTGGATGACCTTGCCGTTGCCGCGCACGGGACCGTCCAGCCGCTGCAGGTTGCAATTGACCACGAAGATGAGGTTGTCCAGCCGCTCGCGCCCGCCCAGCGAGATCGCCGCCAGCGCTTCGGGCTGATCCATCTCGCCATCGCCCAGGAACGCCCACACCTTGCGTCCCTGATGCGGCTTGAGACCGCGATATTCGAGATAACGCATATAGCGCGCCTGGTAGGCGGCCGTGATCGGACCGAGCCCCATCGACACCGTCGGGAACTGCCAGAAGTCGGGCATCAGGCGCGGATGCGGATACGACGGAATGCCATCGCGCCCTGCCTCTCTGCGGAAGTTGTCGAGCTGGGCCTCGGAGAGGCGCCCCTCGACGAAGGCGCGCGCGTAGATCCCCGGTGCCGAGTGCCCCTGCACGTAGATCATGTCGCCGTCGAACGCTTCGGTGCGCCCCCGGAAGAAGTGATCGAAGCCGACGTCGTACAGCACCGCCGCCGACTGATAGGTTGCGATGTGCCCGCCCACGTTCGAGTGCTTCCCCGCTCGCAACACCATCACCATGGCATTCCAGCGAATGAATGCATTCAGGCGTCGCTCGATGGCGAGATCGCCGGGATAGGCCGGTTGACGCGAGACCGGGATCGTATTGACGTAGTCCGTGGTCACGCGGCCGTGGAAGTCGCCGTGACGCGCGAAATCCCACGCCGCCAGACGATCGATCAGGAAGTGCGCGCGCGAGCGGCCCTCCACGGCAGTCACGCCCTCGAGCGCGTCGAGCCACTCGCGTGTCTCCTGAATATCGGTGTCGGCACTCGCCGCCACGGGCAATTGGGTCATGACAGATCTCCTTGGAATCACCGGGAACCCGTCGGGTGCCCCAGCAGGAACAGCAAAACGAAATGGCAACGACGCATTGAATTGCATTTGCAATCGTCTCGCAAGCCATTCTAGCGATGTACAATTGCAACTGCAACTCACAAGCGAACATCGAATACCACAAGAGGACATTCATGAGTACGACCGAACCCGATCTTTGGTTCTCTTTCGTGCGGGCGCACCGCACGATGATTCGCGAGATCGAGCGCCGGCTGGCGCAGGCGGGGTTGCCCGCCTATGCCTGGTACGACGCGCTCTGGGGGTTGGAGAGCGGGCCGCAGGGCACGCGGCGCATGCATGAGCTGGCGGACGTGCTGGCCATCGAGCGGTACAACCTCACGCGCCTGATCGATCGGCTGGAGCAGGAAGCGCTCGTCACGCGCACGCGCGATCCCGACGACGGACGCGCGGCCTACGCCACCATCACCGACAAGGGCCGTGCACTGCGCAAGAAGATGTGGAAGGTGTACCAGTCCACCGTTTCGGAACTTTTCCTGAGCCAGTTCCGGGATCGCGACATTGCGCCGGTGGCCGAGGCGCTCGATCGTGCCAGTGCCGCGGCGAAGACCTTGCCGGCCAATGCGAAAGAGGCGAAGTAGATGAAGGCCACGACGCGCTGTCCCGGCGCGGCATCGCCCGTCAGGCCATGCCGTAGCGCCGTGTCGCCTGCGCGATGCGTGTCGCCGGTATCGCGCCGTCGCTCACGAGCAGGCGCAGCGCATTGAGGACGATCCAACGCACGCCCGGCGCCTCGCCCGGCGTGATGTCGTCCACGCCCACGTCGACGTCGTCTCCGCCCAGGGCCGCAAAGCGCGCGGGCACGAAAGCGCCGATCTGGTTGGCGATGTGCCTCGCATAGCCGGTGACCGCGAGCACCGGCATGGCGCTGCCGGCCAGGCAACGGGACAGGTGCGCCGTCTCGACCCGGGCGTCGGCACCAAGCAACGACCGATGCGCCGACTGCGCGGCCTCGCGCGCCAGACGCGTGTAGCTCGGACAACTCCAGATCTCGCTGGCCACGCCCCAATCCAGTTGCAGCCAGCGGGCAGCCTCCAGAACGTTGGCCATGGCGCCGCCCGCGCCGCACAGGCGAATCGCGTAAGGGGGGTGCGTCCGCGGGAGTGCGCGCACACGATACATGCCCCGAAACGCGTCAATCGCATCGGTCTTGCTCAGGGCAGGCCCGTCCGTGCCCGATGCGTCGTGCGCGCTCAGGTAGCAGAACCCCGACTCGCCACGCACGTACAACGCGTCGAGTGCCTCGCACAGCAAGGCCCGAAGTTCCTGCGCCGATGCCGGGTCATACGGCAGCCATTCCGATTGCGCGGCGAGCCACAGCGGCAGCTCGGGGCGCACGCGCGAGCGCCGGTCGCCCGATGCCACACTCGCCTCGTTGAGGAAGATGCCTCGCCCGCTCGGCGCCGCCCGTGCCGCACGCGCCATTCCCTTGACCTCCACGCCTGCGGACAGCACGGCACGCAATGACGGCGCGCGCAGCCGATACAGCAGCGGCCGCTCGAACGCGGCCGGGTCGCGAAACCAGGTCGCGACGGCGCTCGACAGGGCCCCCGGCATCGTCTTGTCGTTCTGCGATGTACCGGTTGCGTCTCGCATGGCGGCATCCACGACCCAGATCCGCTCGGGCGCCTCCCCCTGCGCGAGGGCATGCAGCATTCGATCGAGCGCTCGCGATGGCGACGCCGCGTGCGCCGCGAGCGCCGCGCCAGTCTGCACTGCCATCAGCCTCCCGATACCGGCAAGCGCCGCTCGCCGTGTCTCGGCATTCGCCGCAAGACCGCCTCGCCCCGACACCGCTGTCATGTTGCCTCCCCCCCCACCTTGTGAAGCTGACGGAAAACTCATAGGATTGCACTTGCAATCATTGTATTTGCAATCGCAAATCGTGGCAATCGCGTTGCTCGCCACGCACTCGATTTTGTCTCCCGGAGCCATCGCATGAATCCGTCACTCACGCTTTACACCGCCGACACCCCGAACGGCCTCAAGGTCAGCCTGTATCTCCATGAAGCGGCATTGCCCTATCGGCAGGTGGATGTCGACCTGTCCGCCGGGGAGCAGAAGCGCCCCGATTTTCTGCAACGCAACCCCAATGGCAAGATTCCGGTGATCGTCGATCACGAGCGCGATCTCACTGTCTTCGAGTCCGGCGCGATCCTGACCTATCTGGCCGCGAAGACCGGCGTGTTGCAGCCCATGACGCAGGCAAAGGCGTTAGCGGTCAACCAATGGCTGCATTTCCAGATTGGCGGCATCGGCCCCATGCTGGGGCAGTTGTGGTGGTTTCTGCACGGATCGAAAACGGGCAACGAGGAAGCCATCGCGCGCTATCGGAAGGAGTCGCTGCGGCTGATCGGCGTGGTCGATGCCCGTCTGGCCGTGTCCGCCTACCTCGCGACCGACGACTATTCGATTGCCGACATCGCCGCGTTCGCCTGGCTGCGCACGCATCATGAACTGGACCTGGATATCACCCCGTTCCCGCATCTGCAGCGGTGGCTCGCGCAGATCGAAGCGCGCCCGGCCGTGCAGTCGGGGATCGCGGCAAATCGGGCAGACGCGACGCGCCGGCAGGCGTAAGTCCGCGTTGCCCGCGGGCGTCGGTCTGCGCGCGGCACGCACCGGGTTTCGTTGCAAGGCGCGGTGCGTGCGGCGCCCTCAGTCCCCTGCCGCGAGTCCGTCGCCGCGCGGGTCCGACGCGCCTTGTCGCACGCCCGTGACCGGATCGATGAGGATCGCGCCCGCGTGTCCCATCGTGTCGGTGAACGGTTCCACCACCTTCACCGGTTGATCGCGACGCCTGAGTTCGTCCGTCACGACGGCGGACACCCGACCTTCGATCTTGAGATCGTTGGACGACACGCCCCAGGTGCGGCCGTAAAGCCAGCGCGGTGCGTTGATCGCATCCTGCGGCGACATGCCGAAATCGACGATGCGGGTCACGATCGCCGCCTGCGTTTGCGGTTGCCCTTCGCCGCCCATCGTCCCGTAGACCAGATACGGCTTGCCGTCCTTGAGCAACATCGCGGGATTGAGCGTGTGGAACGTGCGCTTGCGCGGTTCGAGATGGTTGACGTGCTTCGGATCGAGCGAGAAGAACGATCCGCGATTCTGCATGAGGATGCCCGTGCCCTTCGGCACAATGCCCGAACCGAAGTCGTAGTAGATGCTTTGAATCAGCGACACGGCGTTACCGTCCCGATCCACCACGCCGAACCAGACCGTGTCTCCTTTCGGGTCCATCGGCTTCACGTCATTGTTCGCGCGCGCCATGTCGATGCGCGCGGCCTGCGCTTCGGCGTGCCGCGTCGACAGCAGCGGATGCAGCGGGATCTCGACGAAGTCCGGATCGGAAAGATACCGATCGCGATCCGCGAACGCCTGCTTCGTGGCCTCCACCATCAGGTGGTAATAGTCCGCCGTGCCCTCGCCGAGCGACTTCACGTCGAACCGGTTCAGGATGTTGAGGATTTCCAGCGATGCGAATCCCTGCGAGTTCGGCGGGAAATTGTAAGCGTCGAAGCCCCGGTATTTCACGGTAATCGGCTCGACCCAGTCCGCGCGATGGCGCGCGAAGTCGTCGAGCGTGAGCATGCCGCCGTTGGCCTGCAGGTCGCTCACGATCCTGTGTGCAATCTCGCCTTTGTAAAACACCTCCGCGCCTTGCCGCGCAATCTGTTCGAGCGTGCCGGCCAGTTCCGGCTGCTTGAGCGTCTCGCCGAGCTGATATGGCTTGCCGCCGGGCTTGAGGAAGATCTTCCGGAAACCCTCGTATTGCTGGAGATTGCGATACACCGGGTCGGACGTATCGACGTTGATCGCCTCCCATTTCGCCAGCGACGGCGTCACGACGAAGCCCTCCTTCGCATAGTGCACCGCGTCGCTCAGCAGATCGCGCCAGGGGAGGCTGTTCCCCATCGATGTCCGTGCGTAGCGATAGGCCGCATCCCAACCTGAAACCGCGCCGGGCACCGTGTTGACCGACAGGTAGCCGCGCGGTGGAATCGCGCTCAACCCCTTGTCCTTGTAGAACTGGAGCGTGGCGTGCTCACCCGAGCGGCCGCTGGCATTCAGCGCCCGAAGCGTTTTCGTTTTCGCGTTGTAGATGAGCCAGAAGTTGTCGCCGCCGATCGTGTTCATCTGCGGGTACACGACGGAAATCGTCGAGGCGACGGCGATGGCCGCATCGACGGCATTCCCGCCTCGCTGAAGGACTTTCAGTCCCGCCTGTGTCGCCAGATGGTTCGACGAGGTGACCATGCCACCCAAGGTCATCGGGTTCGTACAGCGCGACGGCGTGTCGCAGTACGTCCCGACAAGGGGCGCCGCGACCGCCGTGTGGCCGAACGTCAACACGACAACCGCAGCGCACCAGCGATATTTCGAAAGCATGCCGTTCATGCTTGTCTCCCATTAATTATTTAATTCGTTAACCTAAACGTCTCCTTGTAACTCCATCACCAGATATATCCGATCAAAAATGCTGGGAAATCCGCATTGCTACGTGCGCCCCATACGCAGAAATACTGATCGCAAGCGCACATGCAAAACGCGCATCAATGCGCGACGCCACTGATCGGCGATGCGCTCGACGCGTTGTCTGCGCCGATGAGCGTCAATGTGGTAAAAGCGTGGGAGGCGTTCGCCGCGAGTTCAGGCCGACCGCCCCTGCGGGCCAGCCGGCCCGCATTTCCCATCGACGAACCGGATACGGAGAGAGCGCGGCATGAGTCATGACGTGAGCAGCGTGGAACAGCTCGAGACCCTTTACGGCGCGCCGGGCGAGCGTGCGATATGGAAGGAGCTGACGTACCTCAACGAGGACTATCAGGCTTTTGTGAAGGCAAGCCCGTTCGTCGTGCTCGCGTCGGTCGGCGCCCATGGCACCGATTGCTCGCCGAAAGGCGATGGCGCCGGCTTCGTCCGGATTCTCGACGAGCGAACGCTCGCCCTGCCTGATCGTCCCGGCAACAACCGGATCGACAATTTGCGCAACATCGTCGGCGACCCGCGCGTGTCGCTGCTCTTCCTGATCCCCGGCGTTGGTGAGACGCTGCGCGTGAACGGTCGTGCACGAATCTCCGTGGACCCCGATCTGCTCGTCCAGTTCGAGGTCAACGGCAAACTGCCGAAGACCGTCATCGTCGTGACCATCGACGCCGCGTATTTTCACTGTGCGAAGGCCGTCGTTCGATCGCGTCTTTGGGACCCCGCATCGCAGATCCCGCGAGAGACGCTTCCCAGCACCGGCGCGATGCACAAGCGGCTGAGCGGCGGGCATTTCGACGGCGAGACCTATGACCGCGACCTACAGAAAAACACCCTGGCAGGCCTGTACTGAATAGGACTCGGGGCTGCCCCTCGCAATGACGGCGCAATGCGGCAACCGGTGACATCTCGCTTCGCGGGTTGCCTTACGCCTGCGATAATCCGTATCGCTTCACATGCCTAAGCATCTTTCGAAATATTGACGGGCATTTTTCGGCATCATGCTGTTGGACACGGGCGAGCGGGGGTTCGTCGGTGTCGCAAGTCAAGACGGCATTCGAGTGCCGGCGTCGCTCACCAGGGCGACCCGCGTCCCGGGGGAGTCGCGAGCTTCACCGGGCGTGACGATAACCATCAGATCAGAGAATCATAAAAAAATGAAAGCCAGACCGGGGGAATACTGCTTTCCGAATCTACTGGAAGCGTTCTTTGTGGTGATCGCCCTCTATTTCGTCGAGATGATCACCGACGCCATCATCGTTCAATTGAGTTATGTCGTCGGCATCCGGCCGATGGCCGCATACAGCATCGGCCGCGTGCTTGCCTACGGTGTGGTCTTCTGCGTGGTACTGCATCACAGCAAACTTAGTTATCGGGCGCTGTTTCAGGGCGGACGCGGGTCAATTCGCGCAACAGTGGGGTTGTTCACGCTGCCCATCGCGCTGTTGACGCCGGGGCTGTTGCTGGTCATTACCGTAATCGGTACGGGCTTGGAAAAGATGTTTCCGATGGGCGGATGGCTGCAAAGCAGCGCGGACGTGTATGCAAAGGGCGGGCTCGGCGCCTTCGCAATGGTCTGCCTCATTGCTCCCTTCGTCGAAGAGATGCTGTATCGCGGGATCATCCTGCGCAGTTTTCTGCGTCAGTATCCGGCGGGCACGGCCATCGCTCACTCGGCCGCGGTGTTCGGGCTGGCGCACCTGAATGTGTATCAGTTCGTGGTGGCGCTCATCATCGGGCTGATCATCGGGAAGATGTACGAACGCACGCGCTCGCTGGTGCCGGGCATTCTGCTGCACATGTTCTACAACACGTCGGTGGTGGCGCTCACGATGCATCTTCCTTCCGACGAGACGACGCCGAGTGTTTTCGACCTTCCGGCAATTGCGTGGTTGTTGGCGCTCGCCAGCGGCGGCGCGGGGGCGTTCATGCTTTACAAGCTGTTGGCAGCCACACCGCCGACGCGGGCGAATACCGCGCGGCTCGCCGACGATTAACGGCGGGTGCCAATCGGGCACCGTATGCGTTCCGACGGCGCCAGGCGTGCATGCGAAATACCACGCGGCTCGGCGCCGCGTTGTTGCCTTGCGGCGCCGCTGGACGCATGGGCGCCATCACGCCGCTAACGGATGGCGCCCGCCTTTTTGAGCGGCCCGTTCGGCACGGTGTCTTTCGACAGGATGCCGCCGCACGTGCCTCGCAGCGCCGAACCGTCCCACTCGATATGGCTTTGTGCTCGGATATCGCTGGATGGACACGCCACGAAGTGGATGGGTGAGGCGTTGTTCGGCGCCACCTGCGAGTCGGTACCGCCGGGCATGATCGACGGCGTTGCGCTGGGGTAGGCGGTCTTGGCTCCGCAGAGGGCGTCCTTGAGTACGCCCGTGCTGGCATCCAGTCGGCTGGCGCCCGACAGATTGACGAAGCAGTAGCGGACCGCCACCGGGAAATCGCAGGTGTTGGTGAAATTGATCGAGTACTTCGTGCGACTCAGGCGTACGCATTGGTTGGCAGCGGGCACGGTGGGATTCAGATCGCTGCGCGATCCCCCGGACGGATTCGGCGAAACGCCCTCGACGGTGGATTGCGTGCTGCCGCGCATGGCGGTGCCCAGCGCGGCGAGTTGTGCGGCGTTCCTGCCGCCGCCGGCGGCCACGCCCTGCATTGCCGCGCCAACCATCGCGAGTGCCGTCCCCACGCCGGAGGACGACTCGCTCTCCCTGGGTTTGTAGGTCGTGCTGGCGTTCTTCCCGTCGGTATAGTTCCGGACGCTGTAGCCGTTGGTTTCGGCGCCGGTGATGAGGTTGCCGCGCGAGAAGCGTCCGGATCGTGTGGTCGGGCCGCCGTTGAACTTCTCCCCGTTCATCCATAGCTCGCCCACGCCGTCGCGAAGGCCCGCCTTCATTTCGCCGTCGTAACGCATCATGAGCGTCGAGCCGCCGTAGCCGAGCAGGGTGCCGTTCCCGCTGGTCAGACCGCCCTGACATTCCCCGGACCACGTGTAGCGCTCCCAAACCCCGTACACCGAGCAGTCGGGACGGTCATCCAGGGCCACCGGAACGCCGGTCTTGTGCGTCGGTCCGGGCAATCCGCAGCCCGCAAGCATCACGGCCAGCGCGATTGTCGCAACGCCGGTCAGACGCCGCTGCCAACGATCTGTTCTCATTTTCGCTCCCCGTTATTGGATTTTGACTTTCGGGGATTCTAGGAGGACGCGTCGCGGCGGCGCATCGTTCATTTGACGGATGCGGTTGGCCTGGCGCAACTTCATACGAGCGGGTCACGCGTCTTGATCGCAGGTGAGAACTCTGGGGGAAGCCGCGCGCATGCTTCTCGGCGTGAGACGCACGCGGACGTTGTTGAAGATTCAGGTTTGCCAGGCATCCCCCAAATGATCTCCGCGCCTCCCACAAGCCAGGATCGGGGAAGCTGTCATCATTCGAACAGTGGATGCCGACGTCTGCCCAACTCGTTACCTTGTTGCATGCGGAATGAACATTTTGGGAGGGGGTTATGACTCACGGGCGGATGGTCGGGCAACGCACAATAATCACGCTGGTCCTGGCCGGCACCGTCGCCCTTTTGAGCGGCTGCGCAGCGATGCCCAAATATTCGACGCCAACATTGATCAGTCTGGATAATCATCCCGACTGCTCCGTGATCGGAACATGGGAGCACTACACGTGGTCGGGTAAGTGCGAATCGGGCTGGGCTACCGGCTATGGCGAGTTGAAGGGATACAGCGGGTCCAGCCTGACGTACCGGTACATCGGAGAAATGAAACGCGGGCAGCGTCACGGCGCCGGTCAGGCGTGGACCGATGGAAGTTCTCTCCAGGCGGGGCCGACAACGTTGAGCGGGGTCTTCTATCAGGATCGACTCAAAGACGGCGTGCGCGCGAACAATCGCGGTAGTTGGCCTTACACCAACGGTAAGCAGGGCGACTTTGTCCCGGCATCGTCAAGCAGCACCGGGTCGGCAGCGTTTGCCGTCGCCGCCGGTCTGCTCTCGGGCGTAGCCCAAGGCGCCGCCGCTACCGGGGGAAAGAACTCGGCACAATTCAATGCCCTCAGCGCAGCACTCCAGGACACGGCCTCTCCCAGTGTCACTGGACGTTCGCCGTCGGCAAATGTTGCGTCAGGGGCCGAGTCGAGTTCGCCGGTCAACGGCTGCGCACACCTCGTGCCGGTGCTCAAACCCGCCTACAACGACGCCGACATGTTCATCGAGAACAGCTGTTCGTACCCGATCGTCGTTGTCGTATGCAACGTCGCTGCGACGTCGCAGTCCTGCACGCACCAGTATTCGGAAGTTAAACCTAACAGCAGATATGGGCTGGGAGGCGGATTCCTGCCGAAGCGTGTTTACGCGTCCTTCAGTTGCAAAGCGCCGTTCTATCCCAACGTTCGACTCGACGGCGGAGCGTTGTCGGGAGGATGCTCCAGTATCCCAGCCTACTAGCCGGCCACCCGAGCCCTTCCCATTTGGCCCAGCATCGTAGTCACGTGCTAGGCGCATGGATTGCCAAGAACCACCAACCCCGCGTAAAATAGCGCTCTTCGCGGGCGTCGTATAATGGTAATACCCTAGCTTCCCAAGCTAGAGCCGTGGGTTCGATTCCCATCGCCCGCTCCACAGCATGTTTCAGCAGCGTTCGCAGCACTCATCGATCAGCCGTCGCACAGACGGCTTTTTTTTTGCGTCTATCGCATCCATGACGACTCACGCTCGGCAAGTCGGTCTGCACGGTGTCTCGCATCATGCGCGGGTCGCGAGTTCATGGCTGCGCCGCGTTACGCGCCCACTTCTCGCCCTTCCCGCCCTCCTCGCCTTCGCGACACACGTGGCGTCGGCGCAAACGCCCACACCGCCTCGCGCGGCCGTCGCCGCACCGACCGGGCGCGATATCGGTGTCGGCGCCCCGTGGGTCAGCTACTACGGCAACGTCGCCCGCCTCGACCTCGCTCGCATGGCGAACACCTTCCGACTCGTCGATATCGACGCCGATCCCGATCAAGGCAACGTCACGCCCGCGCAGATCGCCACGCTCAAAGCCGGCGGCAAGAACCGCGTCATCAGTTATCTCAATCTCGGCGCCTGCGAGCGCTTTCGCGCTTATTGGCACCATGCCCCCGCCGGCTTCGTCCCCTGCGGCAGCAATTACCCCGCGCATCTGGGACGCTACAACGGCTACCGCGATGAGACCTGGATGAACCCGTCCAACCCGGCGTACCGCAAGCTCATCGTCTCGTATGTCGCGCCGCGGTTGATCGCTCAAGGCGTCGACGGCTTCTATCTCGATAATCTCGAACTCATCGAACACGGCGTGCGAACCCCCAATGGCCCCTGCGACGCCGCTTGCCAGCAAGGCGCGCTCGATCTCGTGCGCGAACTTCGCGAAGCCTTCCCCGACAAGATCCTCGTCATGCAGAACGCCACCGGCTCGGCCACGCTGGAAGGCATCACCAGCGGCGTCGCCTTCGCGTCGCTGCTCGACGGCATTGCGCACGAGGAGGTCTATGCCCCAACCTACGACGCCGATGTCGAGCGCGAATTGGAGAAGTGGTCACAACGGCGTGCCGACGCGCCAGGACACAAGCTCTGGATCGGCACGCTCGACTATGTCGGTGGATGCAGCAACACGCATCAGGCGAAAATCGTCTTCGCCCGCAGTCGGGCGCATGGCTTCAGCCCGTCCGTGAGCGACGCCAGTGCCGGCCAGAACGTCGTGTGCTACTGGGGATCGAATGGCCGCATGTGGATCAACGAGCGCGACTGGGCGCCCGGTTCACCTGCTCACGATTAAGGCACCTGAGCAAGCAAGCCCGTCCCGCTCCGAAACCCGAAAACGAAATGCGTATCGAACGGAGGTGACACAACGGCATCGCAAGCTCGCCATCCCCAAGAATCCACAACCGCCATCCGGTTATTTGAACGATCAGTCAAAAATAACCTATAGTCGTGGTAACGACGACACCGCCTTCGCGCGTGCAGTTTCCTTCACACCTGTCCACGGATCCCATCATGAGCGGAAGACCCCGAGAATTCGACGACGCAGCCGTCATCGACGCCGCCATGGACGTCTTCTGGACCCACGGCTATGAAGGCACCTCGGCGCAGGCGCTCGTCGACGGCACCGGCCTCGGGCGCGGCAGTCTTTACAACGCGTTCGGCAACAAGCTCAACCTCTATCACGAAGCCCTCGAACGCTATCAGGCACTCGGGCTTCAGAAGCAGGTCGACATCCTGAACGCGCCGGGGCCCGTCAAGGACCGGTTGCGCGCGCTCATGCAATGGGGCATCGACGAAGACCTCGATCCCGACCGGCAACGTGGCTGCATGGCCCTGCTCGCCGCCTTCGAGCGCGGCGGCAAGGACCCGAAAGTCCGACAGTTCAGCCAGGCATATCTCGCCCGGCTCGAACAGGTGATCGTTCACCTGATCGCCGTCGGTCAACACAACGGCGAACTCTCCACCGACCGCTCGCCAGTCCTCGTCGCCCGCACGTTCCTGTCGAACTACTACGGCCTGCGCACGCTCGGACGCACCGTCACCGACCGCGCCTTCCTCGAAGACGTCCTCGAAGGCGCGCTCGCCGTGCTCTGACCCCCACATCCGCGCCTCGCGAGCCGTCAGCGCAATCCTCCCCTACGCCCGACACCTCGCGAGCCCCTCGAACAGCAAAAATTGGAATGATCGTTAAAGATATGACACAAAAAACGGCGATGCCCCCCGTCGTCTACCTGCTCGGACTGACGGTCTTTGCGATGACCACCGCCGAATTCATGGTCGCCGGCATGATGCCCGCCCTCTCGCAAGCGATGCACGTCGGCATCGGCGACATCGGCAATCTCATCTCGCTCTACGCCCTGGGCATGGCGATCGGCGGCCCGGTCCTCACCGCCTTGCTGCTCGCCCTGCGCACGCCGCACAAGCGCGCCCTCGTCTGGCTGCTCTCGATCAATGTCGCCGGGGGCGTGCTCGCGGCCCTCGCCACGCGCTACGAAGCGATGGCCCTCGCGCGGATCGTCATGGGGGTGGCCAGTTCGGCCACTTTCGGCGTCGCACTCACGCTGTGCGCGGATCTGGTCGCCCCCTCGGTGCGCGGACGCGCCGCCTCGTTCGTGCTCGGGGGACTGATGTTCTCGCCGGTCGTCGGCGTGCCGCTCACCGCCTTCATCGAGCAACACTATGGCTGGCGCGCCAGCTTCTGGCTCGTTGCCGCGCTGGCCGCGATGTGCACGGTCGTGATCGCCTGGCGGGCGCCCGCCACGCAAAAGCAGGATCGTCAGGCGATCAGCCTCGCCGCCGAATTCCGTTCGCTGCGCAATCGCCCGCTCTGGGCCGCCTTCGCCACCAGCGGTCTCATCATCGGCGCGACGTTTGCCGCCTTCAGCTACTTCTCGCCGATCTTCCTCAATGTCGCCGGCGTCTCCGCCGCCGCAATTCCCAATCTGCTCGCCATGTACGGCGTGGCCAACATCATCGGCAACGCCGTGGCCGGACGCTTTGCAGACCGTCACACGCTGACCGTTCTGGTCGCCGGTTTGTCAGTACTCGCACTCGCGCTGGTGAGCTTCGCGCTGTGGGCGCAGTCGACGCCGGTCGGCATCGCCGCCTTTGCCGCCATCGGTCTGACGGGGGTGTCGCTCAATCCCGCCATGGTCGCCCGCGTGATGCGTGCCGCTACGCCCGGCCCGCTCGTCAACACGATGCATACGTCGGTGATTACCGCCGGCCTCGCCTTCGGCACCTGGGCCGGTGGCGCCGCCATCGACGCAGGCTATGGCATGCGCTCGCCGCTATGGATCGGTGCCGCGATGGCCACGCTCGGCCTCGCCAGCCTGCTCCCCTACCTGCGTTCGGGACTCGCTCAGGCACCCGACGCCGCGTGCCCGACGTCCTGATCCGTCCGGCGCCTCTCCCCGCCCGCGCCTCGCTGACTGACGGATCTCCCTGACGCCTCAGTCAGCGCTTGCTGCGCAGACTTTCGCCACAAGCATCCCACGCAAGCCCGCTGCCACGGACGCCGCATCGACTGTCGCCGTCCGACTTCCTGTCAGATGCAGTGCGCCACGCTTTGCCCGACGAGATCGACGATCGGCATGTGTCCTGCAATCCACGAGCCGATCGACGTCAGTCCCTGCACCATGATTCCCCAGACCATTTCACACCTCCATTGATGACTTGTCTCGATCTCGCCCCAGGCGAGTTACAGGAGGCCCGCAACGTCGGCAACGAATTGCGCGAAGGGCTTGATGCGCATCGCCCAGGTTCCCACTACCACCATCCCGTCGCAAATCGGTCCAATCATCGCCATGTCACACCTCCAGTCGTCGTTCGGTTCGGTTGCGCGCGTCGCGCCTTACATGAAGAGACTTGCCATGTCGGAGAAGAACTTCCCCACCGGGGCGGCCCGGGAGGCCCACGTGCCCACGGTCACCAGTGCGTCGCAGATCGGTCCAATTGCAGCCATGTCACACCTCCAGTCGTCGTTCGGTTCGGTTGCGCGCGTTGCGCTTTACATGAAGAGACTTGCCACGTCGGAGAAGAACTTCGCCACCGGTGCAGCCCGGCTAGCCCACGTGCCCACAGTCACCAGTGCGTCGCAGATCGGTCCAATTGCAGCCATTTCACACCTCCGGTTTTCGCTTGGTCGTTTCGCGTTTGTCGCGAGTTGGGTCAACGATATACCCCGGGTCCCCGGCTGAAAACTGAGATAAATCACAGTCGGCGGAAAAGCCCGTCGCTCCCTCCGTCCGCGGCGCCGACCTCGGCCGGACGCGGCCCGCCCCGATCACCGTAGCGCACCCATCGCAAGCCCATCGCCCCCCATCGCCATCCGATCGCGCGATGTTTGGACCGGCCCGGCGCACCCGCCATCCAGAGGCTCACGCGCCCGTCAATCCCCCGCCGGACCGGGCCGCCGGGGACGCGGGCCGCGCGCAGTGTAAACTGCTGGGTTTTCGACCCCCCAGTGGAATGGTGCAAGTGTCCCGGCGTCCCGTTATCAGCGCCCCCACACTCATACGCTCGCTGGCCCGCCTGAGCACGTTCGCGCCGCCCGAGGCCGCGCCGTCGCTCTCGGACCGCATGAGTCAGTGGCTGGGCTGGACCGACGCCATCGCCCTGTCGTCGGCCCTCAAAGCCACGCCGCCCGCCGCAATGCCCGGCGCGCGTACGGCCGCCCAGGATCCGGCGGGCGAAGTGGCACGCGTTCGAACCGAGCTTGCCGCCGCCATCGCCCGCGACTGCGGTCTGGCCGCGGCCCCCGGCGGGCAAATTCGCGCCCTGAGCGCGGCACAGCGCCAGCGCGCGGCCTCGTTCGCGGAGTTCCCGGCCTATCGCCAGCGCTACGCAACGTCGCAGCAGACGATGGATACGGCGATCGGCGCCCTGCGCACCCGGCTTCGCGCGCAGCTCGCAACGCAATCGCCGGAGGCCGCTCGGCTCGCCAGCGTGGACGCCGTCATGGAGCGCGTGATGGGCGCACGTGAGCGCACACTGCTCGCAAGCGTGCCGAACCTGCTCGAAGGGCACTTCACGCGGCTGCGCGATACGGAACAGGCGGCGTTCGCCGCCCCGCGCGTGCCGGGCGCACCGCCGCTCGCGCCCGCCGGCACGTGGCTCGACACCTTCCACCGGGATATGCAGAGCATCCTGCTCGCGGAACTGGACATCCGCCTCGAACCGCTCGAAGGGCTCATCGCCGCCCTCGCCTCGGTTCGCACAGGCGAAAACGTAAGTGAACCCGGACAACATGACCCGTTACCTCGTTGATCTCGTTGCCTTTGTCGCAGGTCTGGCCGTCGTCGCCTGGATTGCCATCGGCTATGCCGGCACCAATACGCTCGCGCTCGCCGTGGCGCTGCTCATCGCGGCCGTCTATCTCATCGGCGCGCTCGAACTCAAGCGCTTTCATCAGACGACGAACGCGCTGGCAGGCGCCGTCGCGAGCCTGAACGCACCGCCGGCGTCACTGCCCGCCTGGCTCGACACGCTGCCCGCCGGCGTGCGCACCGCGGTACGACTGCGCGTGGAAGGCGAGCGCGTCGGTCTGCCCGGCCCCGCCCTCACGCCGTACCTCGTCGGCCTGCTCGTGCTGCTCGGCATGCTCGGCACTTTCCTCGGCATGGCCGCCACGCTGCGCGGCACCGGCATCGCACTCGAAGGCGCGACCGACCTGCAAGCCATCCGCGCCTCGCTCGCCTCGCCCGTCAAGGGACTCGGCTTCGCGTTCGGCACGTCGGTAGCGGGGGTCGCCACATCGGCGATGCTCGGCTTGCTCGCCGCCCTCGCCCGCAAGGAGCGCGCCCAGGTCGTGCAGACGCTCGACGCGCGCATCGTCACTACCCTGCGCGGCTTCTCGCAACAGCATCAGCGCGAAACCACGCTGCAATTGCTTCAGCAGCAGGCAACCGCCATGCCGGCGCTGGTCGACCGTCTGCAGGCGATGATGGCGTCGATGGAGCGCCAGAGTCTGGCGCTGGGCGAACGCCTCGCGGCGAACCAGGACGCCCTGCACGCCCGAACGGACGCCTCCTATGCACAGCTCACCGAGGCGATGCAGCAGTATCTGAAGGACAGCGTCGCCACCACCGCCAGCGCCGCCGGCGCGGCCATTCGTCCGGAAGTCGAGGCGACCATGGCCAGCCTCGCCCGCGAGACGGCCAACTGGCACCAGACGGTGTCCGCCGCCGTGCAGGATCGCATGGACGGCCTGTCCGATCGCTTCGAAGCCACCACCGCACGCGTGGCGAATGTCTGGAAGGATTCGCTCGACGCACAGTTGCGCACCAACGCGTCGCTCGCGACCGATCTGCGCGCCGCCCTCGGCGACTTCACGCAAACGTTCGAGACGCGCGCCACGCGGCTCGTCGACGATGTCGCCACGCGCCTCGAATCCGTCACCGGGCAGGTGAGCAGCGCGCACGCCGACGTGGCGCAAACGTGGGAGACCTCGCTCGCCACGCAACAGCGCACCCACGACGCCCTCGCGAAGGACGTCGGCACCGCGCTCGCGCAATTCGCCGAGACCTTCGAGACGCGCTCGGCCCAACTCGTCGACAACGTTGCCGCACGCCTAGAATCCGCCACCGATCGGGTCAGCGCCTCGCACGCGGACGTGGCGAAGACCTGGGAAACGTCGCTCGCCACCCAGCAGCAAACCCATGACGCGCTCGCCCGCGATCTCGGCGCGACGCTCGCGCAGTTCGCCCAGGCGTTCGAGACGCGTTCCGCCGGCTTGCTGGCGGACGTCACCGCGCGACTGGACAACGCCACCGGCAGCATTGCCACCGCGCAGACGACGGTGGCGCAGGCCTGGGAGCACGCACTCGCCCAACAGCAACGCTCGCACGACGCCCTCACGCAGGACCTCGGTGCCGCGCTGGAGCGCTTCGCGCAAACGTTCGAAGCCCGCTCCGGCGCCCTGCTCGGCGACGTGGCCGCCAAGCTCGATGCGGCAAGCGGCAGTGTCAGCGGCGCGCACGAACGCGTGGCGCAGGCCTGGGATCGATCCATCGCGCTGCAACAGCAGGCCAACGCCACACTCGGCACCGAACTGGCCACCGCGCTCGCGCGCTTTACCGACACCTTCGAACAACGCTCGGCACACCTGATCGACGGTGTCAGCCAACGCACCGAAGGCGCGATGCTTAACGTCTCCGAGACGGCCGCGGTCGTATCCGGCGAGTGGAAGCAGGCGCTCGTCGCGCAACAGTCGGCCAATGAGGCACTGGCGCGCGATCTCGCCGCCGCCCTCTCGCAATTTGCGCAAACCTTCGAGATGCGCGCCGAACAATTGCTCCACAGCGTGGCCGCCCAGATGGACTCGACTTCGGCCAACGTCGCGCAGACATGGCGCGAGGCCGTCGCGGAACACGCGCGCAGCAACGAACGACTCGCCGACGGCAGCCAGCAACTGGTGGCCGCCACGACCAGCGCATTCGAGCAGCACAGCGCGTCGCTGATGCAGGCGCTGAGCGAAGCGAACGCCGCCCATCACGACGCCACCGCCCAGCGCGAAACGCAGCGTCTGTCCGCCTGGACCCAAACGCTCGAGGGCACGCTCGCCACGCTGCGCGCCGAATGGCAACAGGTGGGCGCGCAGACGGCCAGCCAGCAACAGGCGATCTGCGACACGCTCGCGCGTACCGCGCTGGAGATGTCGGAGCAAACCCGCGCCAACGCGAGCGACACCATCGCGGAAATCTCGCGTCTGGTGCAAACCGCATCGGAAGCCCCCAAGGCCGCCGCCGAGATCATCGGCGAGCTGCGCCAGAAGCTCTCCGACAGCATGGCACGCGATAACGCCATGCTGGAGGAACGCTCGCGTCTGCTCGATACGCTGGGCACACTGCTCGACACCGTGAAGCACGCCGGCAACGAGCAACGCGCCGCCGTCGACGAACTGGTCACCACGTCGGCGCAGCTGCTCGAGCGCGCCGGCGCGAATCTCGGCGACGCCATTGCCGCACAAACGGAAAAGCTTGCGGCCGCATCGGCACAGGTCACCGGCAGCGCAATCGAGATCGCCAGCCTTGGCGATGCCTTCGGCGCGGCGGTGCAGTCGTTCGGCGAGTCGAACACGCAGTTGCTCGAACAGCTGCAGCGGATCGAAACCGCGCTCGACAAATCGATGGCCCGCAGCGACGAGCAGCTCGGATACTACGTCGCGCAGGCGCGCGAAGTCGTGGAACTGAGCGTGATGTCGCAAAAGCAGATCCTCGAGAATCTTCAGGATCTGGCAAGGACGCGGGCACAACCGGGTAGCGTGGCAGCATGAGCGACGACTTCGACGCGGACATCGGACACAGCGGCGACGTCGGGGCCGCGGCGCCCACGTGGGCGGTCTTCGGCGATCTGATGTCAGTGATGCTCGGCGCCTTCGTGCTCATCATGCTCGGCGTGATCGGCGTGCAGATCGAACTCTCCGCCAAGCTCGAGCGCGAGGTGAAGGAGCGCCGCGCCGAAACGCAGCGCCGCGAGACGCTCGAGAAAGCGCTCGCCGGGCCGCTTGCCGGCGGACGCGTCACGCTCGTGAACGGACGCATCGGCATCAGCGGCAACGTGCTCTTCGCACTGAACTCCGACCAGTTGCAGCCGCAAGGCCGCGAGGTGTTGCGCAGTCTCGCCGCGCCGCTGGCCGCCTATCTGCGGGCAAGCGACGAGATTCTCATGGTCAGCGGCTTTACCGACGATCAGCAAGTGCGCGAAACCAACCGGCGGTTCGCCGACAACTGGGAGCTCTCGGCCCAGCGCGCGCTGACCGTCACACGCGAGCTGATCGCCGCGGGCGTGCCGCCGTCGTCGATCTTCTCGGCGGCCTTCGGGGCGGAGCAGCCCGTCACATCGAATGCCGACGAAGCGGGACGCGCGAAGAATCGCCGCGTGGAAATCGCGCCGATGCCGCGCAGCAGTGCCAGTAACGCAGCAAAGCCGAAGTCGTGACGCCATGAGCGACGAGACCATCGTGACGAGTTCCGGCGACGACACATTCCCCGCGCCCGACGAGCGCGACGCTAGCGGGATGGGCGTCGGGCGAGGCACCGCCGACGGCGAAGTGCAGACCGGCGCCGCACCGCAGGCCCGCGACATCGAGGCGCAACTGGCCGCGTGGCGCGCGCAGGGCGCCGACAAGCGCGATCCCGTGCGCTTCCATCGGATCGAAGCGCTCGCGCGTCGCCGTCGCGCCTGCGATGCCAGCGTGCAACGTGTGCTCGACGCCAGGATCGCAGCACTCGTCGACGCCTTTGCCGGGTCGGTGTCGGATGCAGATGACGAGGACGTCGCGAACGCCGCCGAACCGGCGCCCTCACATAGCGCCGCACCGGGCGCGCCAGCCGCTTCGACGCTCCGCGCGCTGACGGCGGACATCGCGCGACGCTTCGACGCCAACGGTCGGTCGGCATCGGCGCCCGCCTCACGTGCTGCGCCTGACGTTTCGCCCGCGGTACCTCCTGCGTCGGCTCAACCCGCCACCGGCAAGCGCGATGCGCGCGGCGCAGAGGCTGCGGTGCAGCGTACGGCGCCGGCGACCATCACGCCAACCGTCATCGCCACGGACGACGCGTTCGAGGATCTCGACGTGCTCGAATACTTCCGCGAAACATGGTCGAAGCTGAGCACGGACGGCAACCTGCGACAGTCGCTCGCGCAAGTGCCCGAAAACGCCGGCCCCCTCAACTCCAGCCATCTGGTGCATCGTGCGCTGTCGCTCATGCACGATGTCTCACCCGATTATCTGCGCCACTTCCTGCGCCATGCCGACGCCCTCTCGTGGCTCGAAGACATGGAGACGACCGGCGTTTTCGGCACCAAGGCCACGGCCCGCGCGCAGACACCCGCCAAGCCGGCCAAACCGTCACGCGCCAAGCCGCGCTGACGGCGACGCCGACGCGGCGGCATCGGGCATGAATTGCAGCGTTGCCGCCCAAAACACCAGCGCTGCAAGACTGACCCCGGCGCCCAGCAGGCACACGCCCGACCAGCCGAACGATGCATACGTGGCCGTTGCCCCCAATGCGCCCAGGCCGCTTCCCGTCGCATAGAACAGCATGTAGACACCGACGAGGCGGCTCGGCGCGTCCGTGCGCGCGGCGAAGATGAGGCTCTGGTTGGTCACGTGAATCGCCTGCCCGGCCAGATCGAGGAGCAACACCCCGAGCACGAGCCACGCGAGCGACGCGTGCAATCCCGCCAGCGGCAGCCAGGCGAGCGTGAGCAACGCCAGCGAGAGGCCCGTCGTGCGCTGCGCCCATCCACGGTCGGCCCACGCCCCCGCGCGGGCTGCCGCGATCGCACCGGCCGCGCCCACGAGGCCGAAGGCCCCGACGGCCGTGTGCGAGAAGTGAAATGGGGCGGCCGACAGCGGCAGCACCAGCGCGCTCCAGAAGACGCTGAACGCCATGAACATCAGCAACGCGATCGCCCCGCGAATCTGGAGCGTGCGCTCGCGGCGCAACAGCTCGAACATCGACAGGAGTAACACGCCATAGGACTGTCTTGCCGAGGGCGAATCCTTCGGGTCACCCGACTCGTCCGCGACCGCCTGCTGCGGCAAGACTCGCCACAAGACGATGCCTAGCACCAGCATCGCCGCGGTGGATGCCAGGTAGACGCCCCGCCATCCCGCCAGATCGGCGACGGCCCCCGACATAACCCGCGCAAGCAACAGCCCGACCACCACGCCCCCTTGCGTGGCGCCGACGACGCGACCCCGTTCATGCTCGCCCGCCACGCTCGATGCGAAGGCAATCAGTCCCTGCGTCATGGCCGTGCCCAGCAGGCCAACGGCCGCCATGCCCAACAACAGGCCGGCTGCGGACGTTGCCATCGAAACCCCCAAGAGACTCACGGCCAGCAACGCGACCTGCACGAGCATCAGGCGGCGCCGCTCCCACTGATCGCCCAGCGGCACCAGAAAGAGCAGCGCCAGCGCACACCCCACCTGCGTCGCGGTAACGACACTCCCGGCCACACCGCGCGAAATGCCGAAATCGTCGGCGAGCGTATCCAGCAGTGGCTGCGCATAGTAGACGTTTGCGACGCTCAACCCCGCCGCGCCGGCGAAAGTCCCCACCAGCGCGCGCGGCATTCGCGCAGCGGCGGCGTGCGGATGCCCGTCGGGTTGCGTCATTCGGCACGATGACATGAAAGCTCCCAATCCGGTTTCAAATTAAGACTTGTTGGATGATAGCCAAACCAGTCTTAAAATGAAACCTATATTGGTCCAACGTTCGCGCCATCGGCCAACGCTTGCCACCGGTTCACCGCTATCGCTCATGCCTCGAACACCCACTTCCCCGTCGCCCGGCACCTGCCCCGTGGCCCGCACCGTCGACATCATCGGCGACCGCTGGAGCCTGCTCATCGTGCGCGATGCCTTCGACGGCGTGCGCCGCTTCGGAGACTTTCTGCGCAGCCTCGGGGTGGCGCGCAGCATGCTCACGACGCGTTTGCGCGCGCTGGTCGACGCCGGCATTCTGTCGGTCCAGCCCGCCTCGGACGGCACGGCATACCAGGAATATGTGCTGACGGCGCAAGGCCGCGAACTCTTCACGCTGATCGTGGCGCTGCGGCAATGGGGCGAGAAGTACCGGTTCGCGCGAGGCGAGGCGCATTCGACGCTCATCGACACGCGCACCGGCGAGCCACTGGCCGAGCTGCGGCCGAGCACGGCGCGCGGCGAGCCGGTCGCCCCGGAGGACACGCGGGTCGTGCGCCCCGGCTGAGCCGGGCATCGGCTTGCCAGTCAAGGGGGTTCCGGTGGATAATCGAGCCCGTCCCCGACGCCACGGCCCGGGAAAATCCTTTGAAAATCATCGTGTTGGGCACCGACTCAGGCCACCGCGCCTAAGGGGTCGCCCGCCGCAGCATTCCTCGACAAGCCGTCGTCCAGACGGCTTTTTGCTTCCATGACGAACCACGGACACCCGCCGGCTGACGACGCGCAATCGGCCCACGACGACGACGAGATCGATACGTCGCAACCTAACGCCCAAGGTGACGGCGAGACTTATGTCGGTCCCGACGGCGTAGCCCATCCGCGCCGTATTCGCAGCTTCGTGCGCCGCGCGGGTCGCAGTTCGGAAGCGCAGAAGCGCGCCTTCGACGCACTCGGCCCGAAGTTCGTGTTGCCGTACGCACCCGCCCCGCTCGATTGGCCGAACGCCTTCGAACGCACCGGTGCACCGAGAATTCTGGAGATTGGTTTCGGCATGGGCGACGGCACCGCACATATTGCGAAGCTGCGTCCGGCGGACGACTTCCTCGGCGTGGAAGTGCACGAGCCAGGTGTGGGCGCACTGCTCAAGCTGATCGGCGAGACGCCGCTGTCGAACGTGCGCATCATCCAGCACGACGCGGTCGAGGTCGTGCAGCACATGCTCCCAGAGGGCTCGCTCGATGGCGTGCACGTGTTCTTCCCCGACCCGTGGCACAAGAAGCGCCACCACAAGCGCCGCCTGCTGCAACCGCCGTTCGTGGCGCTGCTCGCCTCGCGCCTGAAGCCGGGCGGATATCTGCATTGCGCGACGGACTGGCAGGAATACGCGGAGCAGATGCTCGAAGTGCTGGGCGGCGAAGCCACGCTCGAGAACACGGCAACCGACTACGCGCCGCGCCCCGACTATCGGCCCGTGACGAAATTCGAAAACCGCGGCCTGCGCCTCGGCCACGGCGTATGGGATCTCGTGTTCCGCAAACGCGGATAAGCGGCGAGTCGGACGCGGATCAAACGCACTAACGCGGCGACAGTCAACCAGGCATCCAACGAAAAAGGGCACCTCGCGGTGCCCTTTTTTCATACGGAGGTCCGACGGTTTCAGTCCGCCCAGACGACCAGTCCGCTGTAGCCGGTGGCGAGCACCACGATCCCGAACGCGATGCGGTACCACGCGAACGCCGTGAAGTCGTGCGATGCAATGTAGCGCAACAGCCAGCGCACGCAGATGAACGCGCTGACGAACGCAGCGATGAAACCCACGCCGAACAGGCTGACATCGTCCACCGACAGGATCGAGCGCGCCTTGTAGAGTTCGTACACCGTCGCGCCGAAGAGGATCGGGATAGCGAGGAAGAACGAGAACTCGGTCGCCACGCGACGCTCCAGCCCGAACATCATGCCACCGATGATCGTGGCGCCCGAGCGCGACGTGCCCGGCACGAGCGCGAAGCATTGCGCGAAGCCGACCTTCAGGGCGTCGGCGAACGAGAGATCATCGATCGATGTCACGCGCGGCGACTTGCCCGCCATGGTGTTGCTGCGATTGTGGCGCTCCACCAGCAAAATGATCACGCCGCCCACGATGAACGCCGTCGCCACCACAATCGGGTTGAACAGCACCGCCTTGATGTATTTGCCGAAGAGCAACCCAAGCACGATGGCGGGCAAACACGCGACGATCACATTCACCGCGAAACGACGCGCCTTGGCATCGCTGCCCAGCCCAGCAACGACCTGTGCGATCTTCGCCCGGAATTCCCAGCACACCGCCAGAATCGCGCCGAACTGAATCACGATCTCGAACACCTTGCCCTTTTCGTCGTTGAAGTTGAGCAGGCTGCCCGCCAGGATCAGGTGGCCGGTCGAGGAGATCGGCAGAAATTCGGTCAACCCTTCGACCACGCCGAGAATGACGGCTTTGAGTGCCAGCAACAAGTCCATGCAATGCGTTCCTGAGAAGTCGTGAATGTGGAATGTGGAAAAGCGAAACCGTCGGGGGGCGCGTCCGAGCGCGACGTCGCCGCCGTCAGCGTGAATCGAACCTGACGTTCACCCCGTGCGAGAGGACCGTGATCTCGCCGGGCTGGCGCGGCATCCCGCCAATGTTGAGCTGTTCGGGCTTGAACGTATAGATGGGCGCGCCTTGCAGCAGCTGCGTGGCGATCAGTGCGCCGGCGGCGTTCAATTGCCGGGACCAGCGCTCGGGCAATCGGTCGACGGTGAAGTTCTGTACCTCGGGATCGCGCAGCACGACCGACATCGTCGCCGGATCGTAGGCCAGCGCGCTTTCGACGGCCAGCGTGCCCGTGAACGGCGCGCCGCCGAGCGGGTGCGCGATGGTGGCGTCGACCGCCACGGCCAGACGGTTGCGCTCGGGCAACAGCGTCAGGCGCGGGTGCGAGAGGTTGACGTCGAGCACTGCCAGCACATGGCGATCGAACGGGAACTTGCGATCGAGCGCGCGCTGCAGTTGCGCTTCGGAGAAGGTGTAATCGTTGCCGAACGGCAATCCCGCACATGCCGCCAACCCGGCGGCAAATACGGCGGCACCGGTGAGCGACAGCCAACGGCGGCGCGATGACGACGACGGCCGCTCGCGCCCGGCCACGGCCAGTGCCTCGCACTGCTGACGATTCCGTCGTTCAAGAGAAAGACTGCGTTGCATGTCGCGTTCTACTTCCGGACAGGGCCCGGCCAATCTTCGATAGGCGCGACTATATCACCCGCATGTGACGCGGGTGGCGCCCTGCCCAACGTCGCGCCAACAGGCGTTCCGCCGGCGCCGCGCCCGCGCGCGCAGCATGGCTTACGCCACGCCGGGCGCGGTCAGTACCTCGAGACTTGCAAGCCATGCGATCGCCTGCTCGCGGTCCTGGCCACACATTTCGGCCGACGGCTGCAACGAGGCGCAGACCGCCGGGCGCTGCGCACTGCCGAAGATCGCGCAACGGTCGGCGTCGTCCAGTTGCACGCAGCGGGTGTTCGCCGGCTTGCCGTTCGGCATGCCGGGAATGGGCGTGGAGATGGAGGGCGCGATGCAGCACGCCGCGCAGTGTGGGCGACAGTTCATGAAAAGACCGTGGGATGGCAGGCGCTTGCGGGAGGACGCGCGGCGCGCAACCCAGGGTGCCCGACACGCGACGGCAGGACGTCAGCCGCATTTCGATTTCAAGGCGCGCATTTTACCGCGGGCGGCACCGCGGACCGGCGGACGCGCCGCTTACCACGGCAACGGTCCCTCGCCACCGTAGAAGCCGCCCGTGACCGGACCGCGTTCGCCGAGCGCAAGCATCAGCACGCTTCGCGCCCCCTCGGCCATGCCCTGCCGCACACGCTTGCCGCTGGCGTCGACCGCGAGGTCGGCCGGCGCACCCGGGTCGACCGAATTGACCGTGATCGACGTCTCGCGCAACGTATGCGAGAGCTGCACCGTCAACATGTTCAGCGCCGCCTTCGACGCGTTGAAGCCGATCTGACGAAATGCGCCATGCTCCCACGCCGGATCGTTATTGTGCGCGAGCGACCCCAAGCCGCTCGACACGTTCACGATACGCGCGCGCTCCGAACGCGCCAGCCACGGCAACATCGCCTGCGTGACGCGCAACGTACCGAAGAAGTTGGTCGCGAACACCCGCTCGACGGCCTCGATGGAAGCCTTCTCCGGGACATCGTCGCGCGGATCGGTCACACCGGCATTGTTCACCAGCACGTCGAGACGGCCGTAATAACGACCGATGTGGTACGCAGCCGCATGCAGCGTTTCCGGACGCAACAGATCGATCACCAGCGCCTCCGCCTGAAATCCCGCCTTGCGCAGCGGTTCGACCACGTCGTCGCCCTTTGCCTGCTCGCGTGCGCCCACGAGGACCGTCATGCCGGCCTCGGCAAGGGCTTTCGCGACTTCCTGTCCAATGCCCCGCGTGGCACCGGTCACCAGTGCCACGCGGCCCAGATGGCGCTCGGCGTCCTCGCGTGCCGCATTGTCGATACTCTCGATGGCGTCCCGTTTCATGACTGCTCCCGTCGTATGCCTTGTTGTCATGCGCCCGACCGCGCGCAAATTTGTTAGCATCGAGTTTATGAAGAATCCTTCAGCTTTTCCATTCGCATATGAAACCGGACACCCGAGGGCCCGCAACGCCCCGTAAAACGCCGCAACAGGCGCGCTCGCGGGTCACCATCGACGCCATTTTCGAAGCAGCGCTTCAGGTTTTGCTGCTCGACGGCGGGCGCCAGTTGACCACCACCCGGGTGGCCGAGCGCGCGGGGGTATCGGTCGGCACGCTGTACCAGTACTTCCAGAACAAGCAGGTGCTGCTCTATGCGGTGCTCGGGCGGCACATCGACCGGATCGTCTGCACGGTCGAGTCCACCTGCCTCGCCTCGCACGGCGAACCGCTCGAGGTCATGGCGCACTCGCTCGCGAAGGCGTACGTCGGGGCGAAGATGACGGACATCGAAGAGGCGCAGGCGCTGTACCGGCTCTCGGAAGATCTCGACGGACGCAAGGTGTTTGCCGACGCGGCCACGCGCATGCACGGCGCGGTCGTGGGCATGCTGAAGACGGCGCGCAACGTGAGCTTCGACGATCCGGAGACCGTGGCCTTCGTCTTCCTGAATTCGATGACCGGTCCCATCAAGGCGATTCTGGAGAACCGGGCGCCCGCCGCCTGCTCCGAGACGCTGGCCGGCCAGATCGCCGATCAGATGGCGACGATGTGCGCGGCGTATCTCAATCGCGTGGCATTGCGCGCGGCAGCGTCGGATGCGTCGGATGCGTCGAATACGCTCGATATGCCCGATGCCGCCAGCGCTCCGGTCGCGCCGTCGTCCGCTTCCCCGGCCACCTCGCCCCGCTCCCCCATCTCGCCCAAACGGGCGGCCTGAGGGTTGTCTGTCCCGATCTTTGGCCTCGAGTGCGGCAAAAGTGCACGCGTCATCGTGACTACCGCCCGGAACTGGTAAAATGCCGGGTTGTGTTCGCCTACTACCCACGGTAATCGAAATGAATTACGAACAGGCCCGCTTTAACATGATCGAGCAGCAGATCCGTCCCTGGGACGTGCTCGACCAGGACGTGCTCAATCTGCTCAAGGTCGTCAAGCGCGAGGCATTCGTGCCGGCCGCGTACCGCGCCAGCGCATTCACCGACGTCGAGCTGCCGCTGCCGGGCGCCGCCATCGCCAACAAGAGCCAGCACATGATGTTCCCGCGTGTGGAAGCCCGCATTCTGCAAGCGCTCGCGCCGAAGAAGAACGAAAACGTGCTGGAAATCGGCACCGGCTCGGGTTACATGGCCGCGTTGCTCGCTTATAACGCGCACCACGTCACGAGCGTGGAGTTCGACGCCAATCTCGCGCAGGCGGCCCAGCAAACGCTGCGCGCCAACGGCGTGACGAACGTCGAAGTGATCAACGCCGACGGCGCACAAGGCTGGACCGCCGCCGCCCCGTACGATGTGATCGCCATCTCGGGCGGTCTGGCCGCCCTGCCGCAAACCTTCCTCGACCAGTTGAAGGTCGGCGGCCGTCTCGCCGCCTTCGTCGGAAGCGCGCCGGTCATGGAAGCCGTGCTCATCACGCGCGTGTCCGAGAACGAATACCGCCGCGAAAACCTGTTCGAGACGCAGGTGCCCTATCTCGTCGCACCGCAACCGTCGCATTTCAAGTTCTGAAGCCGGCGACCGGGCCAGCGCACCGTCCGGCAACGCACGGCGCCGGCCCGGAATAATAAGACAACGAACATCATGGAAAACATCACTCCGGCGGAATTGGCCCAGTGGCTCGCGGACGGGGATCGCGGCCAACCCACGCTCCTCGACGTGCGCGAGGACTGGGAGGTCCAGACCTGCAGCATCGCCCACAGCAAGCATGTGCCGCTCGGCGATGTGCCCTCCCGTCTGAACGAACTCGACGCCGACGCGCCCATCGTGTGCATCTGCCATCACGGCATGCGCAGCGCGCGCGCCGCGATGTTTCTGGAACAACAAGGCTTTACCCGGCTGTTCAATCTGGCTGGCGGCATCGATGCCTGGGCGCTCCAGGTCGATCCGTCGATGCCGACCTACTGAGCCCAGGGCCACACGCCCTCCCGGGCTCGCCGCATGCGGCCGCAAGGCCGGACGCCCGCCTGAAGCCCGCCTGAAGCCCGCCTGAAGCACCAACGGCGGTGCACGCCGTCCCGCCTGGAGCTGGGAGACCCTCAGTCCTGTGGCGCGACCAGCCCGGTATCGAGCCAGCGGCCCAATGCCGTGACGGTGCGCGCCGTCGCGCCCTGATGCTGCCGGGCGAACAGCGTGGCGGCCGTGCGCATGGCCAGGCGCCGGTCGTCGTTGAGCAACAGGTCGGCCAGCGTGGCGGCCAGCTCGCCGGCGTCGCTTACCCGGCGCGCCGCACCCGCCGCCAGCGCGTTTTCGCTGGCCTGCGTGAAGTTGAACATGTGCGGGCCAAAGACAACCGGTGTTCCCGCCGCGCACGCCTCGATCAGGTTCTGACCACCCAGCGGCAGCAAGCTGCCGCCGATGAACGCGACGTCAGCCGCCGAGAAGTAGGCCGCCATCTCGCCCATGGAGTCGCCGAGCACTACGTCGACGTCGGCCGGCAGCGGCGTATCGCCGTCGGGCCAGGCGCTGCGGCGCACATAGTTCAGGCGCACTTTCTGGAGCATGGCCGCCACTTCGTCGAAGCGCTGCGGATGACGCGGCACGAGCACCAGCAACGCGCGACGTCCCTCGTCGGAGGCTGCCGCGAGCATGGCGCGCGCCTGGAGCACCAACGCCTCCTCGCCGTCGCGCGTGCTGGCCGCGAGCCACACCTTGCGCTCGCCGAAGCGCGCACGCCAGCGCGCGCCGAGCGCGAGCAATGCGGGCGACGGGGTCATGTCGAACTTCAGGTTGCCCATCACATCGACGTCGCTCGCGCCGAGCATGCGCAGACGCTCGGCGTCGGCATCGCTCTGCGCGAACACGCGGCTGAAGCCACCGAAGACCGGCCTGGCGGCATCGCCGAAGCGCGCGGCGCGCCGGAACGAACGCGCCGACATCCGCGCATTGGTCAACACCAGCGGCACACCGCGTTCGCGGCACGTGAAGATCAGGTTCGGCCAGACCTCGGTCTCCATCACCACACCGACGCTCGGGCGCCAGTGCTTCAGGAATCGCCGGATCGACCCGACCATGTCGTACGGCAGGTAGCAGCGCTGCACGCGTTCGCCGAACAGGCTCTCGCCGGTGGCTCGCCCGGTGGGCGTCATGTGCGTGAGCAGGATGCCGTGCGACGGATAGCGCTCGAGCAGCGCGTCGATGAGCGGCTGCGCGGCACGGGTCTCACCGACCGAGACCGCGTGCACCCAGATCAGGGGACGGCCGGTATAGGGCGGCGTGTCGTAGTACCCGAACCGCTCACCGATGTGACGACGATAGCCCGGCTCGAAGCGGCCACGCCACCACAGGCGAACCACCGCCAGCGGTGCAACGACCCACCAGAGCGCGCGATAGATGAGGCGCAGCAGCATTCAGATCAGCGCTCGATGCGTGAGACGTTGCAAGACCGCCAGCGGCGAGCACTCGGGGTGCACCATCGCCTCGGCGGGCAGGAAGAAGGTCTGCTCCATCATGAACTGTCCCGACATCACGGCGTGCGAGGTCTGGTCGGAGAAGCAGATCCAGACGCTGCCCGGCGGGAACGGCATCGTCTGCTGATCGGCGTCGCGTTGATAGACCATGTCGGCTTTCATGCCGTCGTGCAGGTGCAACATGATGTGATCGTAGCCGCTGCGCGGTCGCTTGGTGATGCCCACCGCGTTCTGCAACCAGGCGGAGCCGGGCCATTGCCTGGGCACCTTGGGCAGGAATCGTGTGGCCACGTCTTCGAACGGCTCGCCCACGCGCCACACGCGCGGCTGGCCGGCCGGGTTGATGTTGGTGAACACGCGCAGGATGCGCTCGCCGTAGTTCGGGCGCGATGGAAAGGCGTCGACGTGCAGGCGACTGTCGTCCTTGCGCCACGAGGTCTGGCGCGTCTCCACCTGATGCAGGCGCAGGCTCGTGGGCGCCGCACGCAGCTTGCCGCGATACTCCGGCAGCAGGCCGTCGATTAGGCTGCACGCCTGCGTGTAGTAGCGCTTGACGAGTGCATGCACAGCGCGCTGCGTGGCGTCATCGGAAGCGACGCCGACGAGCACGTCCGACTTCGGATCGAGACTGATGTTCTTGCGCTTGGGATCGGCGATCGCCGGGTCGAGCAATCGCTGCTCGGACGCATCGATGGCGAAATTCAGATGCGGGAAATAAAGCACCTTGCCGGCCTCGACATCGGCGACCAGCGTCTCGCGCGGTACGGAGAGCTGCGCGCCCTGCCAGTCGCCCGATTCGACCGTGACGATCTGGCTGCCGGCCTTGCCGGCCCCGCTTGTGTTCCGTGGGTTCATTTGGCTCATGCGCTTCGGTCCTCGCTGGGCGCGGCGGCGCCACCCGTGGCCGGCGACATCGACGGCGCGAGCTGGCGCACGGCGTCGCGCACGGCGTCGCGCACCTGGGCGAGCGTGGGTTTGTGTTCGGCATCGCCGAGATTGACGATGTGCGGCGACCAGAATCCTCCGGTGCGCCACGCCGTGCTGAAATTGTATAGCTCGATGGTCGGGCGGTTCAGGGCTGCGGCAATATGCACCAGGCCGGTATCCACACCCACGGTGATCGCGCCGCGGTCGATCAGGCCGACCACCTGCGACAGGTTCATTCGGGGCGGCACCCACGCGTGCTCGCCCAGCGCGGCGGCCAGACGCTGCGACACGTCGCGCTCGGCCATACTCCCCCACGGCAGCACGATCAACAGGCCCTGCGCCGCCAGATCGCGCCCCAGCGCAATCCAGTCGGCTTCGGGCCATGTCTTGTCGTCGCGCGAGGTGGCATGCACGAATACGGCATACGGCCGGTCCGGGCACTGGCTGTGATCCGCACGCTCCGTGGCGATGCCGAAGTCGATTTCCGCCGGCATCTGGAAGCCCATGGCTTCGGCAACAAGCAGGCGCGAGCGTGTCACGACATGCGTGTGCGGCTCGATGCGCACCATGTGCCGGTAGAGAAAGCGCACCGGCCATTCGTAGCTCGCGCCTTCGGTGCGATTGCCCAGCCCCCACACCGCGCCACGCGCGGTGCGCGCGATCCAGCCGGTCTTGACCAGCCCCTGCGTGTCGATCACGTAGTCGTAAGGGGTTTCGCGCAACGCGCGACGAAAGGCGCCAATTTCCCGCCAGGTGGCCGCGGCGAACGGCTTCTTGCGCCAGCGGCGCAGCGCGAAGGGAATGACCCGGCGCACACCGCGCACGAGTTTGACGAGGTCGACGAAGCCCTCTTCCACGACCCAGTCGATCCGGGCGTCGGGACAGCGGCGCAGGATATCCTGCACCACGGGCATGTTATGGACGACGTCGCCGAGCGACGAGACTTTGACGATCAGAACCTGCAACCGAACGCCCCGGCGGTTCGGCCGGGCCTCGTGAGCAAAACCGCGATTTTACCCCGACCCGGCATGCCGGACACCGTTTGTTGCCGGGCGCGCCGCGACGCCTGCCTTGCCGGATCGCGCAAGGCGCGCCACGTGCGCGCGCACGGCATCAGAACGGCAGCTTCGCGTCCGGCTTGACCGCGAGGATGGCGCGGCGGAAGTCTTCCTGAATTCGGCGGATCGCCGCGTCGCTGTCGGCCTCGAAACGCAGCACCACCACTGGCGTGGTGTTCGACGAGCGCGCCAGACCGAACCCATCGGGGTATTCGACGCGCACCCCATCGATCTTGATCACGTCCTGCGCACCGTCGAACTTCGCCGTCTCGCGCAGCTTGTCGATCAGCGCGAAGTTCTCGCCCTCGGCCAGCGGGATCTGCAGCTCAGGCGTGGAAATCGAGTTCGGCAGCGCGTTGAGCACGGCGCTCGGATCGGCCGACTTCGAGAGAATCTCGAGCAGGCGCGCGCCCGTGTAAAGGCCGTCGTCGAAGCCGTACCAGCGGTCCTTGAAGAACACGTGACCGCTCATCTCGCCCGCGAGCGGCGCGCCGGTCTCCTTGAGCTTGGCCTTGACCAGCGAGTGGCCCGTCTTCCACATGAGCGGCTCGCCGCCGTGCTTGCGCACCCAGTCCGCCAGGTTGCGCGTGCATTTCACGTCGTAGATGATCTTCTCGCCCGGGTTGCGACTCAGCACTTCCTCGGCGAACAACATCAGTTGGCGATCCGGATAGATGATCTGGCCGTCCTTGGTGACCACGCCCAGGCGATCGCCGTCGCCGTCGAACGCGAGGCCGATCTCGGCGTCGGTCGTTTGCAGCGTCCTGATCAGATCCTGAAGATTCTCGGGATGCGCCGGGTCCGGGTGGTGATTCGGGAAGGTGCCGTCGACGTCGCAGAACAGCTCGATCACGTCGCAACCCAGCGCCTGAAACAGCGCCGGCGCGTAAGCCCCCGCCACGCCATTACCGCAGTCCACGGCGATCTTCATCGGCCGCGCCAGATGCACGTCGTTGGCGATGCGTGCGCGATACGACTCGCCGATTTCGTCGGCCGTATAAGTGCCCTGCCCGGTCTCGAAGTCCTGCTGCTCGATGAGCTTCGCGAGGCCCTGAATGGCATCGCCATAGATTGCACGGCCGCGCAGCACCATCTTGAAACCGTTGTAGTCGGGCGGATTGTGGCTGCCCGTGACCATGATGCCCGAGTCGACGACGCGCCCGTGCAGCGTGACGTTGGTGGCGAAGTACACCATCGGTGTCACGACGACGCCGATATCGACCACGTCGACGCCGGCCGCGCGAAGCCCGTCCGACAGTGCGCCGACAAGCTCGGGACCGGACAGGCGGCCGTCGCGGCCGACCACGACGGCGTTGCCGCCTTCGCGACGCAGGGCCGTGCCGAAGGCGCGCCCGATGAGGTGCGCGACGTTGGCGTCGAGGGTCTTGCCGACGATGCCGCGGATATCGTAAGCCTTGAAGATCGCAGGCGAAACTTGCGTGGTTTGCGTCATGGAATAGGGTCTCTCGGAAACGAGGGAAAGAAATGGGGGTCCGTGGCGGGTGGGGGGACGACCGGGGCACTCCCGATGCCTGCCCCGACCCGGTGCGGGCCCGATGTCACATGCTGCAGCGCCGGACAATGGCCACGACGAAGCGCCGCGAGGGCGCCACATGAACGCCGGCTGCGCCGCAAACGGAAATCCCGGCGGGAAGCCCGGCCGGGAACGGCTGCATTACGCTAAAATTATACGGGACTTCGCCGCACCGCGGCATGTCCCGAAACCCTGTCGGCGGGCGCCTACAATCGACCGCGCGCCACCTAGACAGGGACATGACGTCGCACGGCGTCTTCCAGCACCGGCCTCGCAAGGCCGGTTTTGCTTATTTTGAGAACGAGTGAGCCGCGCGAGCGCCACATGCCCTATCGGACCATCATTCGCAACATCCTCTGGATGCTGACCGAGCGCGGCGCGCAGATCGCCGGCGGCATCGCGGTCTCCGGGCTTCTGGCGCGCAGCCTGGGCGCCGCGCAATTCGGCCTGTTTCAGTACGCGCAATCGCTCGTCTTCCTCGCCGCGTCGCTCACGCTGCTGTGCGGTAGCGAAGTGGTGGTGCCTCGCCTGGTCGGCAAACCCGAGGCCGAACAACGCACGATCATCGCCCACGCGTTCGTGCTGCGCCTGGCCGCCGCCGCCGTCGCCTACACCCTGCTGGCCGTTTACGTGATCGTGTTCGCCGAGTCGTCGCTCGTCGCCGTGACGCTCTGGCTGGGCGTGGCGCTGTGGTTTCGCGAGCCGTCGGGCATCGTGATCGCCTGGCTGCAGGCGCGCACCTTCAACCGGCCGAGCGTGAGCGCCAACCTCTGTGCGCTGGGGGTGAAACTCGCGCTCGTGGCGATCCTGTTCGTCACGCACGCAAGCGTGAGCGCGTTCGCCGTCGTCTATGCGGTAGAAGCCATCGTGGCCGCCGCGCTGCTCGTGCGCTACTACTTCAAGCACTCGCCGAAAACCCCGGTGCTCTGGCAACGCCGGCTGCTGCTCGACCTGCTGGCGAGCGGCACGAGCTTCTGGGGCGGCCTGATGCTCATGATCCTGTTCAAGCGCATCGATCAACTGGTGCTCAAGCCACTCATCCCGCTCGCCGAACTGGGGGCGTACGCCGCCGCCATGCAAGTCACGGAAAACTTCGTGCTCGTGGCGCCGATCATCGCGAATTCGCTCGCGCCACAGTTGATCTTCCAGACGCTCGACAACGCCGTCGCGCGGCGCAACACCGTGCGCGCCGTCTGGCTGATGGTCGGCGCCGGCGCATGCCTGGCCGTGCCGGTCGCGCTGCTGGCGCCCTGGATCGTACATCTGATCTACGGCGCGGGCTTCGCGCAGTCGGCCGAGATCCTGCGCGTTTCGGCGCTCATGGGCATTCTCGTGTTCGCCGACGCCGCCCTGAACCTCGTGCTCGTGCGGCGCGGCGCCGGGCGCTGGGTCATCGCCAAATGGGCCTGCGCCGCCATGGTCGCCTTCGTCGTCGTGCGTGGTCTCGCACCACAACTCGGCGCCCTGGCCGGCGCACTGGGCTACGGCGCGGGATATGCGGCTGCGCTGATGCTGGGCATCTGGCTGCTCAAGCGCGACTGACGGGAGCGACATGACGACCTTCGCCTCCGCCAGCGACGCCGCGCACGCCCGCACCGTCTGCCTGTTCACCGGCACACTCGCCGCTTTCGCCGGTGCCGAGCGTGCCACGGCCACGCTCGCCAACGCGCTTGCGGCGCGCGGACATCGCGTGCATGTGGTCTCGCTGTGGGGACACGTGCCCGTCTTCCCGCTCTCGCCGGAAGTTTCGCATCATGCGATGTTCGGCGAGCGCGTGGCGTTCAAGCGCCACTACCTGTCCATCGTGCGGGCGCTTCGGCGCTATGTGCGCGCGAACGCCATCGAGATCATGATCGACGTCGACCCGATGCTCGCGCTCTACACGGTGCCCGCAACGCTCGGCGTGCCCATGCAACGCATCGCGTGGGAACACAGCACCTACGCCAGTGACCTCGGTCGCCGTGCGCGCCGCTGGGCGCGGGCGCTGGCCGCACGCCGCTACGACGCCGTGGTGGTGCTCACCGAGACCGATCGCGACGCCTGGCAAGCCCACCACCCGCATGCGCGCGCCAGATTCGTCACGCTGCCCAATCCGCTCGGCATTCCGATGCCCGACTCGCCACCGCCCGCCCAGGACGATGCACGCTGCGTGCTCGCCGTCGGGCGTCTGGTCCCGGAGAAAGGGTTCGACCGGCTTATCGACGCCTGGGCGCGCGTCTCCCGACACGCCCCCGGCTGGCAGGTGCGAATCGTCGGTGACGGCCCATTGCGCGAAACGCTGCTCGCACAAGCCCGCGACGCGGGCGTCGGCGACAGCGTGCACGTGCTGCCCGCCGTGGCCGACATCGCACGACACTATGCGCAGGCGACCCTGTATTGCCTGCCCTCGCGGCGCGAGAGCTTCGGGCTGGTGCTGATCGAGACGAAAGCCTACGCGGTGCCCGTCGTGGCTTTTGCCGCGGACGCCGGACCACGAGCGCTGCTGCATGACGAGGTCGACAGCCTCGTGGTGGAAGACGGCGACATCGACGCGCTGGCGGCCGCGCTGCTGCGCCTGATCGGCGACCCCGCATTGCGGCGACGGCTCGGTCTGGCGGGCTATGTCCATGCCCAGGCGTTTCGTGCCGACGCTGTCGCCGCGCGCTGGGAGACGTTGTGGACTGACGCGGGTTCCCTGCCGGGCGGAGCACGATGAAGATCGTCCTGCTCACCACCGGACTCCAACTGGGCGGCGCCGAGACCCAGGTAGCCGACCTCGCGCGCGGCTTTCTGTCTCGCGGGCATGAGGTGATGCTCGTGTCGGTGACCGGCGCGTGCACGATCGCGCTGCCGATGTCGCCACGTCTCACGCTCGTCGAACTGAAGGCGAGCAAGACACCCTGGTCGCTTGCGTGCGCCATGCGCCAGCTCGCGTCGCGCCTGCGGGCGTGGCGACCGGACGTCGTCCACGCCCATATGGTGCACGCCAACCTGCTCGCGCGCCTCACGCGTGTGCTCGCGCCGATGCCGGTGCTCGTGACGAGCGCGCACAGTCGCAACGAAGGTGGGCGTGTCTGGATGCTCGCGTACCGGCTTACCGACCGGCTGACGGATCTGACGACCAACGTCAGCGACGACGCCGTGGCCGCGTTCGTCGCGCAACGCGCCGCGCCGCCCGGGCGCATCGTCAGCATGCCCAACGGCATCGATACCGCGCGCTATCGGCCCGACCCCTTGGCGCGCCAGCAATGCCGGGCTGTCATGCCCGGTGTCGGGGCGCTCGCCGCGCCCGTCGTGTTCGCCGCCGGTCGGATGGTCGAGGCGAAGGACTATCCGGTGATGATCGACGCCTTCTCGCGCGTGGTCCGCGAGATGCCCGACGCCCGCCTGTTCATCGCCGGCGAAGGGCCGATGCGCGGCACGGTGCAGGCGCGCATCGATTCACTGGGCCTTGCACACGCCGTTACGCTGCTCGGCCGTCGCGACGACGTTGCGCGGTGGATGTGCGCGGCGGACGTGTACGCCATGTCGTCGGCATGGGAGGGCCTGCCGCTGGTGATCGGCGAGGCAATGGCCTGCGGTCTGCCAATCGTCTCGACCGACTGCGGCGGCGTGCGCGAAATGATCGGCGGCGCACCGGACGACGCCCCTGGCAACGCGCTGGTGCCCGTCGGCGACGCGCAACGACTGGCCGACGCGCTGCTGCGCACGCTGCGCGCCGGGCAGGACGCGCGGCATGCCGTCGGCGCGGCGAATCGCGCCCGCATCGTCTCCCATTACTCGCTCGACGCCGTCGTGACACGCTGGCTGGATGTGTATGCCCGTCTGCGCGACACTGCGTTCTTCTAATTATTGACGTCTATGCAAGCCCCCGTCCTCTTTTGCTCGAACACATTCTGGTCGATTCACAACTTTCGTGGCGGACCGATTCGCGCCCTGTTAGGCAACGGACATCCAGTACATGTGGTCGCGCCCTACGACGACTACGCGCCGTTGCTGCGCGACATGGGTTGCACCGTACACATTTTGCCAATGGCATCTAAGGGACGCAACCCATTGCAGGACCTGGCACTCCTGTGGCGGATGTATCGTTTGTACCGACATATTCGCCCTGCCGTCTGCTTCCATTACACGATCAAACCGAATATCTACGGCGCCATCGCCGCCCACTGGGCAGGAATCGAATCGGTCTCGATAACCACAGGACTGGGCACCGTTTTCATTAACCAATCGATCATTACTCACATCGTGCGGATGTTGTATCGCTATGCATTCCGCCACACATGGGAGAACTGGTTGTTGAACGAATCCGACTTTGAGGCTATGGTCGCGGGCGGCCTTGTTGATTTACGTAAAGCACGTCTGCTGCCCGGCGAGGGTGTTGATCTCGACCACTTCGCCAGCGCACCATGGCCTGCGCAGGATGGCACATTCCGCTTTTTGCTGATTGCGCGATTGCTGCGCGACAAGGGCGTTCTGGAGTTCGTCGAAGCAGCTCGGCAGATAAGAGCGCAGATGCCGCACATCAGATTTCAGCTATTGGGGCCGGCCGACGTCGAAAACCCGACTGCCATCTCGCGCAGTCAGGTCGATTCCTGGGTGCGAGAGGGGCTTGTCGAATATCTGGGAGTGACTCAGGAGGTGCGGCCCTACATCGCACAAGCGCACTGCGTAGTATTGCCGTCGTATCGGGAAGGGTTGTCGCGCACACTCCTGGAAGCGAGCGCTATGGCGCGCCCAGTCATTACCACCGACGTTCACGGTTGCCGTGAAGTCGTCAGTGAAGGGGCCACCGGCTGGATCGTCCCAGCGCAAAACACTGCCGCACTAACGAAGCAAATGATACAGGTGGCCAATATGCCAGCGTGTGAACTCGCTGCGGTAGGCAGAGCGGGGCGTGCTAAAGTAGCGCAAAATTTCGACGAGCGATTGGTGATTGCCGAATATTTCAGAATACTTGGCGAACTCGGTCAAGGAACTTCGACACGCCAAATCGACCGTTAAGTGAACTTGGCAAGTCCCCCAATCGCTATCATAACTGGGCAATATGGTTAACGCGTCCGTATTATGCTGAACCTGACATTGGCATTCGTGGTTTCATTTGTCACTACGCTGCTCATCGTGCGTTACTCCCATGTCCACGCACATTTTTCCAGCGACAGCGACACCCGAGGGGTTCAGAAAGTCCACGCCAACCCCGTGCCTCGCATTGGAGGCCTGGGCATCATGCTTGGGCTGCTTGTGGCAGCCACCTTCGCCACGCTCGCCTACCCCGGCCGCACGGAGGATATTCTGTTGCTTGCGCTGAGTGCCGGCCCTGTATTTCTCGGTGGGTTTATCGAAGACATTACAAAGCGCGTTTCTCCGCGAGCGCGATTGCTTTGTGCAATGGTGTCAGCACTGGTGGCATATTGGATACTCGGCATCCACATCAATCGATTGGATATCGCGCCGCTTGATCGATTGCTGGCACTCCCGATGGCATCGGTTGCACTGACCGTGGTTTGCACTGCCGCCATGACCAACGCTGTCAATATCATCGACGGTTTCAACGGTCTCGCGGCGATGGTCAGCATTTTCATGTTCCTTTCGCTCGGGTACGTCGCATTTCATGTGGGCGACAATATTGTGCTTTCGGCGGCCATGATTATGGTCGGTGCCGTGCTCGGTTTTTTTATACTGAATTACCCAAACGGCCTGATTTTCCTCGGCGACGGAGGCGCATACTTTATTGGATTCATGCTTGCTGAACTGGCTATCCTGCTGGTGATGCGCAATCCGATGGTATCGCCGTGGTACCCCGCGCTGATGTTGATTTACCCGATTTTTGAAGTTTGTTTTTCCATTTATCGCCGCAGGTTCGTTCGAGGCGTTTCGCCGAGTATGCCTGACGGCGTGCACCTGCACATGCTGATTTACAAGCGGGTACTGCGTTGGGCCGTCGGATCCAAGGTTGCGGCACAGTTGGCACGGCGTAACTCAATGACGTCGCCGTATCTGTGGGTACTTTGCCTTTCTGCGGTCTTGCCGGCAACAATTTTCTGGCGCCACACTAAGGTTCTGGCTGTTTGCTGTCTTGTCTTCATTGTCGTGTATGTCTGGCTGTATCGACGGATCGTACGCTTCCGTTCGCCTCGATGGATGATTTATAAGAAGAAGTAAGACGCCGTCAGAATCATCTTTAGCAAGCCAAATCCCGGCTGCCGCACCGCCTCATGCTGAGTCTCGCCATCGCTCTCGTCGTGTCGTTCATCGCGACGCTGTTGATCGTTCGCTACGCGCACGTCCATGCCCGTTTTTCGGGTGACAGCGATGTCGCGGGCGTGCAGAAATTCCACGTGGTGCCGGTGCCGCGCATCGGTGGCGTGGGCATTCTGGCCGGACTGGTGGTGGCCGCCACCGCCCTGGGCTTCCCCTACCCCAAGGTGGCCCGCGACATCCTCCTGCTCGTGGCCTGCGGCCTGCCCGCCTTTCTTTCCGGCTTCATCGAAGACCTGACCAAACGGGTGACACCGACGGTTCGGCTGCTCTGCACGATGGTCGCCGCGCTGCTCGCCTGGCTGATGCTCGACATCCACATCAACCGCGTGGACATCGGCCTGGCGGACCGCGCGCTGGGGTTCGCGGCGGTGTCGGTGCCCCTCACGGTACTTTGCGTGGCCGGCATGGCCAACGCAGTCAACATCATCGACGGCTTCAACGGCCTGGCCGCGATGGTCGCGATGATCATGTTCGCCTCGCTCGGCTATGTCGGGTTCCAGGTGCAGGACCCGGTCGTGCTCACGACGTCGATGATCATGGTCGGCGCCATTCTCGGCTTTTTCATCTTCAATTTTCCCGGCGGACTGATCTTCCTCGGCGACGGCGGTGCCTACTTCCTCGGTTTCATGCTGGCCGAAATCGCCGTGCTGCTGGTCATGCGCAACCCGCAGGTGTCGCCGTGGTATCCCGCGCTGATGGTCATCTATCCGGCGTTCGAGGTGTGCTTCTCGATCTATCGCAAGCGCTTCGTGCGCGGTATCTCGCCCGGCATTCCCGACGGCGTGCACCTGCACATGCTCGTCTACAAGCGGCTGTTGCGCTGGGCCGCGGGCGCGCGAACGGCCAGTGCGCTCACGCAGCGCAATTCCTTGACCTCTCCGTACCTTTGGCTGCTATGCTTGCTGGCAGTGATCCCGGCGACGGTCTTCTGGCGGCATAGTCTGGTACTCGCCTTGTGCTGTGTCGCCTTCATGGTGACTTACGTCTGGCTGTATCTGCGCATTGTCCGCTTCAAGGCGCCGCGCTGGCTGATCTACAAAAAATGAACGACCACGGGGCGCCGCGCAGGGTCGACCGACATGCGCAGCCGCGGCACACGGAAGCCCCCTGATCGGGACAACGAGACAAGACAGCGCCACCAACGCGATGCGTGACATCTATGCCATCGGCGACCTCCAGGGTTGCCAAACGTCGTTTGAACAATTGCTCGCTCGCCTGCCGCAAGACGCCGATCTCTGGCTCGCGGGCGACCTCGTCAACCGCGGACCGCGCTCGCTCGACACGCTGCGACAGGTCATCGCCCTGGGCGATCGCGCCACCGCCGTGCTCGGCAATCACGACCTCCACCTGCTGGCTGTCGCGGCCGGCGTGCGTCAGGCCCACGGCAGCGACACCCTCGATGACATTCTCACCGCCCCCGACCGCGACACCCTCATCGACTGGGTCCGCCGTCAGCCGCTGGCGCATTTCGCGCGCGGGTACCTGATGGTGCACGCCGGGGTGCTGCCACAGTGGGATGCGGCACAAGTCATCGCGCTGGCCCGCGACGTCGAGACACAGCTTCGCGGCCCCGACTGGAAAACGTTCCTTTCACGCATGTTCGGCAATCAGCCCGACCAATGGCACGACGCGCTGAGCGACGAGGATCGTCAACGCCTGACCATCAATGCCCTCACCCGCATGCGCTTCTGCACGGCCGACGGGCGCATCGACTTCAAGATCAAGGAAGGAGCCGACGCGGCCACGGGCGCGCTCAAGCCGTGGTTCGATGCGCCAGGGCGCCGCACCTCCGACGTCACGATGGTGTTCGGTCACTGGTCGGCACTGGGTCTGGTGATGCGCGAGAACGTGCTCGGTCTGGATACCGGCTGCGTGTGGGGCGGGCGACTCACGGCCGTGAAGCTCGCCGACGTACCTGCCGGGCGCGAACTGGTTCAGATCGACTGCCCGCAGATCCGCGATCCCCTGGCCCCGCTCGATGGCAAGTCGCGCAACAAGATCAGAAAGGCGGACGGGGCGGAAGACGCGCTCAAGGCCGCGAGGGCCGAGAAAGGCGAGAAGGGCGAGAAAGGCGAAAAAGCCCAGAAGGCCGAGAAGCCCGGCAACGGTGCTCGCAAGGCGGAAAAGCTCCCCGGAAAGGCGGCGAGGAAAGCAGCGAGCAAGGCGATCAACAAGGGGACGGCAAAGCGGTCCGCCAAGACCATCGGCAAAGCGACGGACAAAGGCGCGAAACGCAAGGGCGATTGAGCGCGTCAGATGCGCACTGCCTCGGCTGAGTCACCCGCTTCGCCGTCGAACGCCGCATCGCGCGATCCGACCGACCCGTTGGCCGGCAGCACGGCTTCGGGCAGAAACGCCTGCAGCGCCTCGCCGACCGCCTTCTGGGCACCCAGCGCAAACGCTCGCCGATGCTGTCCTTCCTGCGGATATTGCGGCGCCCCCACCGAAAGGCGCACCGTCATGGGCGGGGCGCGCAGAATCATGTCGATCGACTCGATCAGGCTCGTCTCGCCAATATATGCCGGCGCCATGGTGTGACGCCCACTCGCCTCATCCGCATAGAACAGGCACAGCGGCTGCACCGGCTTGCCGGTCGTGACCGGCGCCTGAAGCAGATTGGCATGGAACGGTAGAAGGCTGCGTCCGTCGGTGGTCGTGCCCTCCGGAAACACCGTGATGATGTCCCCGTCGCGCAGACAGTCCGAGAGGTAATGCATGATGCGGCGCGCGTCCGCGCGGCGTTCGCGCTGCAGAAAGATGGTCCGCGTCTGCACGCACAGCCAGCCCACCAACGGCCAGTGGCGAATCTCCGCCTTGGCCACGAAGCGAACCGGACGCCACGCATTGATCGCGAAAATGTCGATCCACGACACGTGATTGCACAGCAGCATCACCCCGGATTCGGGCAGGGGCGCGTGCTGCTCGACTTCGAGACGCATGCCGCACAGTCTCAGCAGCTTTTGCGACCACAGGCGGATGCGGCGATGCTTCGCCGCTTCCGACAGGAACGGAAAGATCAGCAGTGCCACCAGCAGGCCACGCGCAAGATGCAGCCCCAGACGTAGTTTCTTGATCAACAGCACGGCAATCGCATCCTAGACGGTGGGACTTTCGTACGCCACGCGGCCACCGACCAGCGTGAGGCGTACACGCCCCGGCAATTCGTATCCCAAGAATGGGGTGTTGTGACCGCGACTGCGCATCTGCTGCGCGGACACGGTCCAGTGCTCCGACGGGGCGAAGACGCACAGATCGGCCGGCAGACCGGGAGCGAGCCGTCCGGCGCCCGGGGCCACCGCGGCCAGCCGCTGTGCCGGCCCATGCGTAACTCGCGCCAACGCATCGACCCACGGCACGCGTGCCTCGTCCGCCCATTTCACCACCAGCGACAGTAGCAGCTCGAGCCCGCTCGCACCGGGCAGCGCCTGCGCGAATGGCACGAGACGCGCGTCGGCGCCAAGCGGCGTGTGGTCCGAGCAAATGGCATCGACGGTACCGTCACGCGCGGCGTCGCGCAGCGCGTCGCGATCGCGTTGCGAGCGCAGCGGCGGATCGAGCCGGTACTGGGCGTCGAAATACCCGATGTCCATGTCCGTCAGGTGAAGATGATGGGCGGCAATGTCGCACGTCACCGGCAACCCTTCGGCCTTGGCTGCGCGCACGAGTGCAATCCCGGCGGCGGACGACAGGCGGCACAGATGCACGCGCGTGCCGGTCACCCGCACGAGTTCGAGAATGGTATGAAGCGCGATCGTCTCCGCCGCGACAGGGATGCCCGCCAGGCCGAGCCGCGACGCCACCGCTCCGCTGGCGGCCACGCCGCCCTCGGCCAGCGCCGCGTCCTGCGCACGCAGCCAGATTGTCAGGCCGAAAGTCCCCGCGTACTGCAATGCGCGCAGCAAGGTCCGGTTGTCGGCGACCGGCGCGTTCGCCTGTGACAGGCCAATACACCCGGCCCGGGCGAGTTGCGCCATCTCGGTGAGCTCACGTCCGGCGAGCCCGATCGTGAGCGCCCCCAAGGGATGCACTCGCGGATGCGCGTGCGACCGATGGGCGGCGCCCGTGCGCAGTTGCAGCATTTCGACGAGGTCCGGTTCGTCGAGCACCGGGTCGGTATCGGGCGGGCAGACCGTGCGCGTGACGCCGCCCGCGAGCGCCGCCACGGCCTCGCGCGCCGTGGTGACACCCCGTGCGGCCAGATCGACCAGCCCGGGCATCACGACACATCCCGTCGCATCGATGACGCGATCGGCCGTGAAATCGGCTGGCGGCGCCCCCATCGACGCGACGGCTCCGTCGGCGATGAAAATGTCGTGCTTCTGATCGGTCCGCGTCGCGGGATCGATGACGCGGCCCCCCTTCACATGCAGTTTCATGGCGCGTTCACCCGTGGTTTGCGGCAACGATGCTCATCACCGCCATGCGCACGGCGATGCCGAACGACACTTGCTCGAGAATGACCGACTGCGGCCCGTCGGCGACCGCCGAATCGATCTCCACGCCCCGGTTCATTGGGCCCGGGTGCATCACGATGGCGTCGGGCCTGGCCAGCGCCAGGCGCTCGGGCGTCAGCCCGTAGTAACGGAAATATTCGGCAGCGGACGGCAGCAACGCGCCGCTCATGCGCTCGTTCTGCAAACGCAGCATGATGATCACGTCCACGTCGCGCAGCCCTTCGTCCATATCGTGAAACACGCGCACGCCAAGCTGCTCGAGCCCCTCGGGCAGCAGCGTACGCGGACCGATGGCGCGGACTTCGGGCACGCCCAGGGTGGTGAGCGCATGAATATCCGATCGCGCCACTCGCGAATGCAGGATGTCGCCGACGATCGCGACCGTCAGGTTCTGGAATTCGCCCTTGTGATGGCGAATCGTGTACATGTCGAGCAGGCCCTGCGTCGGATGCGCGTGACGGCCGTCGCCCGCGTTGATCACGTGTACGTGCGGCGCGCAGTGTTCGGCGATCAGGTACGGTGCCCCCGATTGCGCGTGACGCACGACGAACAGGTCCGCATGCATGGCCGACAGATTGCCGATGGTGTCGAGCAGCGTCTCGCCCTTGCTCGTCGACGACGCGTTGATGTTCAGATTCAGCACATCCGCCGAGAGCCGCGCAGCCGCGATCTCGAACGTGGTGCGCGTACGCGTCGAGTTTTCGAAGAACAGGTTGAAGACCGATTTGCCGCGCAGCAGCGGCACTTTCTTGACGTCGGCATCGTTCACGCCGACGAACTGCGTGGCCGTGTCGAGGATATGCATGAGCACGGCGCGGGGCAGGCCCTCGACCGTGAGCAGATGCTTCAGTTCGCCGTTTCGATTGAGTTGCGGGTGACCGCGTCGGCCGAGCATGCCGTTAGCCATGCGCACGCTCCAGGCGGGAATCAGGCAGGCACATGCTCGTCGAAATACTGTTGGAGGATGATGCGGGCGGCCTCGGCATCGAGCGATGTCTTCTGCGACACCTTGACGCCGGCTTCGGCCAGCGCCGCGGCGGCCGCCACCGAGGAATAACGTTCGTCGACCCAGAATACGGGCACGCCGAACCGTCCGTTGAGCTGATTGCCGAAGCGTTTGGCCTGCTGCGTCATTTCGTGCGGAGTGCCGTCGGGATGGCATGGCAGCCCGACCACGATGCGCTCGGGTTGCCACTCGGTAATGAGTTTGCCCATCTCGGCAAACCGGACTTCGCGGTTGAGATTGGCCACGACAGTGAGCGCGCGGGCCTCGCGCAACAGGAGATTGCCGATCGCCACGCCGATCCGGCGCTCGCCGTAATCGAAGGCGAGCACCGTGGCGCTGCCAGCCGTCATGCGTGACCCGCGTCGGCGGAGAGCATCGACGACGTCACGCCAAGCAACGCCAGCGCGGCGTCGAAGCGCTCGGCGGGCGGGACGTCGAACACGATGCCCGGATCGGCCGCCACCGTGAGCCAGCCGTTGCGGCTGATTTCGTCTTCCAGTTGCCCGGCGCTCCAGCCCGAATGCCCCAGCGTGAGCAGGAAACGGTTCGGCCCCTGCCCGTTGGCCACGGCTTCGAGCACGTCCTTGGACGTCGTCATCTCCAGACCGCCCGGCACCGACAGCGACGAACTGTACGACGCGCCCGTGGCCTCATGCAGCACGAAGCCGCGCTCGGTCTGCACCGGGCCGCCGAAGAACACCGGCTGATGGGCCAGCGGATCGATTTCGAGCTTGAGGTCGAGCCGCTCGAAGAGCGATTGCAGGTCGATGTCGGTGGGACGGTTGATGACCAGCCCGATCGCCCCCTTCTCGCTGTGCTCGCACAGATAGACGACAGTGCCGGAAAAGGTCGGATCGGCCATGCCCGGCATGGCGATGAGAAACTGATTCGTGAGATTGATACGGTCGTTCGGCATAGGGCCAGAGTTTGTCGGAACCTGTTTGACGGTCTGCCGTCCGGTGCCGCGGGCCGCGGCGGGTCAGCAGACGAACTTTTTCCGCATCGTGGTACGGCCATCGGCCGCCAACGGCAGCCTTTGCGCCGACTTTATCACGGAACGTCGCGCCCGGTGACGAGCCTCTGTCCGAACACGCTGGCGTCCAGCGCACGTTCGCGCCACATCGCCATTTCGGCAATCAGATCGGGGCGTGCTTCGGGGTAGGTATCCGCGGCAAACTGATGCAGCATGCCGCGCAACGCCTTGACCGTCATCGCCAGCGCCGCCGGGCCGCCCGGCTCCGCCGGGGGCGACGCCGCCAGGCGTTCGCCGGTGGCGGCCACCGCGGCCGCAAGCCGCGCAACGGGCGCCAGCCCGATGGCTGCCGAGTATTCGGCAACCTTCGCCGCGACCGCCGGATCGTTCAGATTCGGAAGCGCCTCGTCCGCCAAGCTCAGGTAGGTCTGGCACACGTCCTGACGCACTGCGAGCGGTCCGATACGCAGCCAATCGCGCGAACTGTTGCCCACGCCCTGTTTTTGCGCCGCTTGCGCGGCATCGGCCAACGGCTCGGGAAGATGACCCGGACGGCGCAGCACGCCGAAATCGGCCAATAACGTGCCGAGCCAGCTGTCGGGCGCCTGCGCGTGCCACGTTGCCAGCGCCTCGAGCAGATCGTGACCGGGAATCGCATCGGCCGATGCCTTGCCGCCTTGGCGAGCCTCGGACGCTGCGATGGCACTGCCCGGCGACGTGTCGCCCGTGACGGCAGGGCGCGCCAACTGCTTGCGCAGTGCCATGTTCATGCGCCCGATCTGCCGCTTGTCGGCCAGACTGAGCGGAGCGCGCGCGAAACGCAGCCATGCAGCGGCGAGCCGCCAGTAATCGAGGGGCGCCGTCGCACCCGCGCGGTGCAAATCGGCGGCCAGATCGGCCAACTGGCCCAGCGCCGCCGTGGTATCGACGACGTCCGCATCGGGACGCAGCAGCCGCAGCAGCACACGCTCGACGTCCGCCCGCAGGGGCGCGGTGCCCGCCGGCAGCCCGTGCAATCGCGGCTGAGCGATCGCCCAGCCCGCCATGCGAAGCTCGCCGGGTGTGGGCGCACCCGGCCAGGTTTCGGCAACGGCGCCAGCGTCGCCCGTGCCGGGAGACACTACGGGCGCCACGCCCGCCTGCCAGATAGCGCGCTCGAACTGACGCAATGCGTTGCGCTGCGCGGAGTCCTGCGCGCCCGGCTGCCCGTAGGCCGCCTCCGCGATCGCCTGAACGAGCCGCTCGCCCTGCAACGCCCAGTCGGCATGGCCGCTGGACTGGAGCAAACGGTTGGCGCGCCGCAGCGGCCCGAGCGCCGCCGCGGGGCCGTTCGACCAGGCGTCGGACGCCTCGGTCAGGGCGTCAGCCACCTCGGGCAGCCGCCACAGCGGCAGGTCGCGCGCCTCCCGCGCTGGCGAACCGGCGGCGGCGGCGACGACGACGGCGTTCTCGGGAACGTCAGGCGTGTTGGCGACGTCCGGTGTACGGGACATGGCGGACATGCCGAAGGTATCAGACGTATCGAAGCGGTCGGGCGTGTCCGACGTATCAGACGTATCAGACGTATCAGACGTGTCAGACGTGTCGGGCTTGTCGGACATACCCGACGTTTCGGACGGCGATTGCGGCGTCACCATGGGCCATCTCCTGGGCGTGCGGCCGGTCTCGGTGCGTCCTCAGATCTGCACCATCTCGAAATCTTCCTTGCGCGCGCCGCACTCGGGACAGGTCCAGTTGATGGGCACGTCTTCCCAACGCGTTCCGGGTGCGATGCCCTCGTCGGGCAGTCCGGCCTCTTCGTCGTAAATCCAACCACAAATGAGGCACATCCAGCTCTTGTATTCCATGCTTTCTTCAGCGACGGGCGTTCCGTTACAATGGCTTGTCAACCGCTTCGGGTCCCGGCGACGAGGTCGCGCGGTGTTGTGGGAACCCTGCCGGTGCATTGTCCGGCGGGTCAGGCCCACGGCGCTTGCCAGCGCTCCGAAACGGGCATTTAAGGCGTGATGGTACCAACGAACCCCAAGCCTGACCAGATCGCCGTCTATCCTGCCTCCATGCACATCGAATCCCCTCCCATTCTGCTGACCTTCGGCCTGGCCGATCCCACTTCGGCGACCGGCGTCCAAGCCGACCTGCTCACCTTTGCGAGCATGGGCGGCTATGGCGTCTCGGTGCTGACCGGCTATTCGTCGCAGGACTCGCGCACCTGCGACGAAGTGCAACCGATCGACCCGGACTGGATCGCCGACCAGGCGCGCATGCTGCTCGAAGACATGCCGGTGGCAGCCTTCAAGGTCGGCAGCGCGGTGAACGCCGAAAACGTGGCGGCCATTGCCGAGATCGTGGCCGACTACGACGAGACGCCGCTCGTGGTCGCGCCCGACTTCGGGCTGGCCGGCGAGCACCTGCTCTCGGCCGACGAGCTGCGCGAGGCGACGGCCAGCCTGCTCGTGCCGCAAGCCAGTGTGCTGGTCGTGAATCCGGCCAGCGCGGTGTCGCTCGCGCAGACGATCACGGAAAACGAGAGTCTGTCGCTCGACGAAGCGGTATCGGTCCTGCTGGAAAACGGCTGCGAGTTCGTGCTCGTGAGCGACAACAACGCGCCGCAATTCACCCACACGCTATATTCGGACGGCGGCATCATCCGCGAAGACGCGTGGGACCGCCCTGCGCATAACGTGGCTGGCGCCATCGACACGCTCGCCGCCGCCGTTACCGCCATGCTTGCGAACGGCCTGGCAGTCCCGGAAGCCGTGCGCGAAGCGCAGGAATATCTGCAACAGGTGCTCGAGAATGCGTTCCGCCCCGGAATGGGACGCCACTTTCCCGACCGCTTCTTCTGGGCGCGCGGCGACGAGAACGAACCGGAAGAAGGCGCCGCACCCGGCGCCTGAGGGCCTGAGGGCCTGGGCGCAGGGGGAATCACGACAGGGGGCATCCCGCATCGCGCTCAGGCATCGTCGCTCGCGTCGCCCGACTGGCCCTTCGGGCGTCCCCACACCTCGATCACCCGTTTGACGAACGGCTTCAGATCGTCGCCCTGCTCGCGCAACATGCGAATCAGCGCGGCATATTGTCCCGGAAAGATCGCCGAGTTGTAGTTCTTCAGCCGCTGAATGTCGCGCAGCGCCTCGTCATCGCGCCCCGCGAGCGCGAGCAACACGATGTAGCGCTTGATCATCGTGGGCCCCGCGCCCAAGGCCAGCGCCTCACGGTGCGCGGCCAGCTTCTCGTCCAGACGGTCGCGATCGAGATACAGCGCGCCGGTGACCGCATAGTCGCCGTACGGCGCGAAGAACAGCGCCGGATCGGTGCGGTACGTATCGATCTTGCCCGCCCGATAGGCGACTTCGACACGCTGGTAGTCACCGATCAGCCACGGAATCGCCACACACGCGAAAAGCACGATCACGCCGTTGATGGCCGCCGTCGCGGTCGGCGAGACACTGTCGATCGCCCGGGTGTCGCACAGCCCCAGCAGGAACAGCGCGGGCAGCAGGAAGAACGCGTAATGCTGTGGATATTCGAGCATCGCGTGGATGGCCAGCATGCCGAGCAGCACGAATGCGAGCGCGATCGGCGCATTGCGGATCTCGCGCACGGCGCGCGCGAACCAGAACGCGAGGGGCACGAGCACCGCCAGCGTGCCGACGATGCCGGTCTTCGCGAGCAGGTCGAGCAGCACGTTATGGGCGTTGTCCGCCATTTCCACCGGACCGAGCTTGTCGACCAGGGCGAACTGTGCATCGATATAGTTCGACCAACCGGCCCCCAGCCACCAGTGCTCCCGGAAAATCGCGAATCCGTATTCCCAGAGGTTCAGTCGCCCGGTCACCTGCCCCGCTTGATGCATGCGTGCGACGGCGCTGCCGTCGAGCTGCCATCCCCACGCCACGTTGGCCCAGCCGACGAACATCGTCATAAGCGCGAGCAGCGGCAGGATCGCCACCGGCACGAACCATCGCATGGAGCGGCGCATCGGGCGCGCCGGATCCGTCCGCTCAGCCCATACCATCCACGCACCGAACGCCGAGAGCAAAGTCAGTTGCAGCCACGGCGTGCGCGAGCCGGTCAGGCAGATACCGATGTCGAACGCCGCGCAAACGAGCACCCAGGCCCATGCGGGCAACTTGCGCTGATACCACAGGTAGAACGCGCCGGCGCTGGCGAGCGACAGATACGTCGCCAGATGATTCGGCTGGTACATGTTGCCGAACAGGCGCCGCGCAACCGTCACGGTGTACCTGGCGACCAGCCACGGCACATGCGCCTCGAGATGAAACGCCTGCACCAGTTGCGCTCCCACCGCGTACAACCCGCCAAGCGTGAGCGCGGCCGCACTCCAGCGCATGAGCACACCGCGCCAACCCAACTGCGCCAGCCAGAATCCGGTACTGACCGCGACGATCATGCCCACGCCATAGAGCAGCGCCGTCAGCATCAATTGCGGCAGCTCGGTCGGCATGATGGCGCGCTGCACGAGAATCACCGCCACGAACGCGAGCGGCATCCAGCTCACGCGCGGCATGCGCAAGGCGCGTGCGTCGCGTTGCCATACGGCAATCATCGACAGCACGCCTAGGCAAGCAAACAACGAAAAGGCCAGCGACTCCGAGTAAAAAGTGGAGATCGGGTACGTGTGCTTGACGAGGTTATAGGGCAAAGCCCAGATCAGGGCGAGCGTGAGCCCGATCAACGATAGAAGCAGAGGAGGAAACAAGATCGCCGCCGTGCGATGCACCGGTTGGAAGATGCGCAAGCATAACGAAAAATGGCCGCCCGGGGGCAGCCATTTACCCGTTCGTCAGGCGCCCCGCTGGGTCGCCGCGCCACGGCACTCGGGAGGCGCGAGCTTCGCGGGCAGCGTGGCACCGCCGGGTGCGCCCTCGCGACCTTGTGCGTAACACGTCCATACGATCTGGCCTTCAGGCGCCTTGCCGACCGTCAGCGCCATGGGCTTGCCGTCGGGACCGGCGCTCGTGGGCACCAGCACCAGAGCACCGTCGCCAGCGCGCTGGGTGTAGGCGACCGTGACGTTGCCGCTCACCGAGTCGATGGTCACGGCGTTCACGTTGTCGGTCGCACTCGGCGCTTGCCAACCGCTATTGAACGGGGCGCCGTGCATGGCGTTCTCGCTCACGAGCGCCTTGGCCGACGCGGCCGCGCCCAGTCCCTCGACGACACGCGCACGCACCAGATAGTTTTGCAGATACGGAACCCCTGCCGTGACCAACACGCCGATGATCGCCAGCACGATCATCAGCTCGATCAGGGTGAATCCCCGGGATTTGGCGAGACCGGTGGTCCGGTGGCCGAAACGACGCATTGTGTAACTCCCTGCGAAAGCAATGAAAACAAAAGGGACTTCGGGGGGGAAGTGGGCGGAGTATGCCATACCCCCGTCGGCCGGCGCCCTGCCACAGATCAAATCGGGCGGCGCCGCGTGGACGGTCAGAATCGTCTTATCCAAAGACAGGACGATTCGTCCGAATTGTCGTCTGGATCGGACGAGATTCTCCCGGAACATCCGCCACAAGAACCGGCGAATTCGAAATGGACCCGATTATTCCGAAGAGGTTGCACGCGCCTGGCGAGCCTCGCTGCGACGTTTGAGTGCGAGGCCCACGATCACCACCAGCGCGGCGCCGACGGTGGCCCCCACGTAGTGGGTGTATTCGCCGGCGTCGCCCGACAGGCGGAGCAGATGACCGATGCCGGGGTCGGAGACGATCAACCCGCCGGCGATCCAGCCGAGCAGCGCGGCGCCGACGAGGACGATGAACGGAAAGCGGTCGAGCGCCTTGAGCACCAGTTGCGAGCCCCAGACGATGAGCGGAATGCTCACGAGCAGCCCGAAGATGACCAGCGGCAACTGGTGATGCCCCGCCGCGCCTTCGGCGGCACCGGCAATGGCGATTACGTTGTCGATGCTCATGACGAGATCGGCGACGATGATGGTCTTCACCGCCGTCCACAGCTTGTCGGCGGGCTTCACGCTGTCATGGGCATCGGGGTCGGGCACCAGCAGCTTGATACCGATCCAGAGCAGCAGCAGGCCCCCCAATGCCTTGAGATACGGCACGGCGAGCAGTGTCACGGCGAACGCGATCAGCACCACGCGCAGCACGATCGCGCCGGCGGTGCCCCAGACAATGCCTTGCAGTCGTTGTTTGGCCGGCAGGTTGCGGCAGGCGAGCGCGATCACCACGGCGTTGTCGCCACCCAGCAGGATGTCGATCATGATGATCTGCAGGACCGCGGCCCAGTTCAGCTCGGCAAAAAACTCAAGCATTGCGAGATTTTCCTCGGGAACGAATAAAACGGATGCGCCCCATGCGGCGCACAGCGCCGGCCAAACGGCTCACGTAAATTCCGCGTGCCGTCTGAAAAACGCCAAAGCAAAAAAGGGAGCCCGATGCTCCGGGCTCCCTTTTTCCTGACCGGCGGCGCGGCTGCCGGTTTCCGGCAAGCGCGCTTCGGTCATCCAGCGGAAATTACAGGATCGACTTGAGCAGACGGCCCATTTCCGACGGGTTGCGGGTCACCTTGATACCGCAGGCATCCATGATTTCCAGCTTGGCTTCGGCCGTATCGGCGCCGCCCGAGATCAGCGCGCCAGCGTGGCCCATGCGCTTGCCCGGAGGCGCCGTCACGCCTGCGATGAAGCCGACGACCGGCTTCTTCATGTTGTCCTTGATCCACTCGGCGGCATTGGCTTCGTCCGGACCGCCGATTTCACCGATCATGATCACGGCGTCCGTTTCCGGATCGTCGTTGAACATCTTCATGACGTCGATGTGCTTCAGACCGTTGATCGGATCGCCACCGATACCGACGGCGCTCGACTGACCCAGACCCAGCGCGGTCAACTGACCGACGGCTTCGTACGTCAGGGTGCCCGAGCGCGAGACCACGCCGATGCGACCCTTCTTGTGGATGTGACCCGGCATGATGCCGATCTTCAGCTCGTCCGGCGTGATCACGCCCGGGCAGTTCGGGCCGAGGAGCAGGGTCTTACGACCTTCGCGACGCATGCGGTCCTTCACTTCGATCATGTCGCGAACGGGAATCCCTTCCGTGATGCAGATCGCCAGGTCCAGATCGGCCTCGACGGCTTCCCAGATGGCGGCGGCGGCACCCGCGGGCGGCACGTAAATCACCGACACGGTGGCGCCGGTTTGCGCCTTGGCGTCCTTGACCGAACCGAAAATGGGAATGCCTTCGAAGTCTTCGCCGGCCTTCTTCGGGTTCACGCCGGCGACGAACGCGTTCTTGCCGTTCGCGTATTCGCGGCACATGCGGGTATGGAACTGGCCGGTTTTGCCAGTGATACCCTGGGTGATGACCTTGGTGTCTTTGTTGATCAGAATCGACATTGCTTGATTTCCTTCGTCTGGTTGCCCGGCGTACGCTCACCCCTCGGGGCGGCGCACCGCGTCAGGCTTCGACTGTTCTGGTTACTTGCCTGCGGCGGCCGCGACAACCTTCTGGGCAGCTTCTTCCATGCTGTCCGCAGAAATGATCGGCAGGCCGGATTCGGCGAGCATCTTCTTGCCCAGGTCCTCGTTCGTGCCCTTCATGCGCACGACCAGCGGCACCTTCAGGGAGACGGCCTTCGAGGCTGCGATCACGCCTTCGGCGATCACATCGCAACGCATGATGCCGCCGAAGATGTTGACCAGAATGGCGGTCAGGTTCGGGTTCTTCAGCATGATCTTGAACGCTTCGGTGACCTTCTCCGTCGTGGCGCCACCGCCCACGTCCAGGAAGTTCGCCGGCTCGCCGCCGAACAGCTTGATGGTGTCCATCGTGGCCATGGCCAGGCCGGCGCCGTTCACCAGGCAGCCGATGTTGCCGTCGAGCGAGATGTAGGCCAGGTCGAACTTCGAGGCTTCGACTTCGGCCGGATCTTCTTCATCCAGATCGCGGTAGGCCACGATTTCCGGGTGACGGTACAGGGCGTTCGAGTCGAAGTTGAACTTGGCGTCCAGCGCGGTGACCGTGCCGTTGCTGCTCACGTTCAGCGGGTTGATTTCGGCCAGCGAGGCGTCCGTTTCCCAGAAGGCCTTGTACAGACCCTGCAGGATCGTGCGGGCTTGCGGGATCGAAGCGTCGGGGATGCCGATCTTCTTGGCCAGGTCGTCGGCCTGGGCATCGGTCAGGCCGACCGACGGCTCGACGATGACCTTGTGGATCAGTTCCGGGTGCTTTTCGGCGACTTCTTCGATGTCCATGCCGCCTTCGCTCGAACCCATCAGCACGATCTTCTGCGTGACGCGGTCGACCACCAGGCTGACGTACAGTTCATTCTTGATATCGGCGCCTTCTTCGATCAGCAGGCGATTGACCTTCTGGCCTTCCGGACCGGTCTGATGCGTGACCAGTTGCATGCCGAGGATCTGGCCGGCGTATTCGCGCACTTGCTCGATCGACTTGGCAACCTTCACGCCGCCGCCCTTGCCGCGACCGCCTGCGTGAATCTGGGCCTTGACCACCCAAACCGGACCGCCGAGTTCTTCGGCTGCCTTAACGGCCTCGTCCACGGAAAACGCCGGAATGCCGCGGGGCACCGCGACTCCGAATTTCCGGAGGATTTCCTTGCCTTGATACTCATGAATCTTCATGCGTGATTCCCTTCTTGCTGAGTTGGAAGTTTGGGTTCGAGCTTGCGAGTCGAGGCACCATCGCGCACCGCTTCTGTTGTGACGGGCGTCGTGGGCTCGTTCGCTCGATCGTTTGCGCGGCCGTTGAACCAGCGCGGGTAAAACCGGCGCACTGCCTCGCCATCAAACCGAAGGGCGTGACAATGTCCGAGTTGGAAAGGAGGGGCCGACGCCTGCGCGTCATTGGCGGCCTTGAGCGCCGTGTCGGGCGTGTGAATCACCACGCCGGCAAAGGCCTGAATCGCTGCCGTGGGCAGGACACTGCAAAGTTCGGTCAGATGCGTACAACCCGCCGCGCCGCCAAGGCGCTCGCGAACCGCATGGCGAAAGCCGCGTCGCAGGTTCAGGCCAATCAACTGACGGTAATCCGGGCCGATCCGGTCGCAAATGCCGGGATATGGCACCCAATCGGAGACGGCTTCGGCGTCACGCACCTCGAAATTCTCGTCGATCGTGACACGCAGCCAGAGCTCGTGAATCGGCGTGCCCTCCTTGCGAAGCCCCGTCGCCAATGCAAAGTCCCGATCCTTGTGGTCGGTCAGGCAGGCTTCAATGTCCCATAGGCCGTCGTCGCGCGAATACGCTTCGACAGCGATCGTGCGGCGGTGACGCAGGGTACGAGGGGCGGGCTCAGAGAGCGGCATGCGAGAGTGTGCAATGCATGAACGCGGAAAGATCTTGATTCTAGCATAGGCAGCGGCGTGTCCTGCCGCAGTGCAGCAGACGCCCGCTGCATAAGGGGGAATTCGCCGACCCGTCGGTCGGTTTATCAAAATTGATGGGGAGACGCACGCATGGTGCAACGCCATATCGCGATAAGCGAGGCACGACGCGTCACGCGAGTTTCATGTCGTCGTCATGTCAGCGTTCATGCGGGTTGTGAAGCAATGCACCGCACGCGCCTGTTGCCGATAAATGCCGATGAATCGCCATCGATTCATGACGAAAGCGAAGGTATGCGCGTCAGGCGTCGTCCGAAAACTCGTCGGCGCCACGCACGATTTTGCTGATAACGGTACTTGAAAAGCCCCGTGCAGCCAGAAACCGCATCTGCTTGGCCCGCGCTTCCGGGGTGGTGGCGACTTCACCGAACTTTTTTTGCCATACGGCGCGGGCGCGGGCGAGTTCCGTGGCGCGGAGCTGCTCGGTGAGCGTGGCGACCGTCTCGGGATCGACCTGATGTTGCTTGAGCTCGCCCACGATACGCGTCGTCCCCAGGCGCGACGCGCGTCGGTTCACCACGCTTTCCGCGAACCGCTCATTGGATAGCCAGCGCTCGTGCTCGAGGCTGTCGAGCAGGCGATCGAGTGCTTCGGGATCTTCCGCATCGGCATAAGGCGCCAGCTTGCGACGCAACTCCGCACGGCTGTATTCGCGACGCGCGAGGTAAGACAGCGCGCGCCCCTTGAGGCTCAGCACGGGTTTGCGCGACGGCTTTGCCGCAACGGCTTCGTCGCCGGGCGGCGGCGCAGCGTTCGGATCTCGGGGAGGACGTCGCTGAATCATGAGCTCATCGTGGCGCAAATCGCGCGAACGCAGTCAGAAAACAAAAACGGCAACGCGAAGCCATGTGGCGTCGCGTTGCCGTTTCGACTGAGGAGGATTAGGCCTCGTCTGCTTCGATCTCGCCGGTCTCGTTGATCGCGGTCACGCCAAGCGATGCGCGGACCTTGTTCTCGATCTCATGGGCGATATCCGGATTCTCGCGCAGGAACTCGCGCGCGTTGTCCTTGCCCTGACCGATCTTCTCGCCGTTGTAGCTGTACCAGGCACCGGCCTTTTCGACGATCTTTGCATTCACGCCCAGATCGATGATCTCGCCTTCGCGCGAAATGCCCTGGCCGTAGAGGATGTCGAAAATTGCCTCGCGGAACGGCGGCGAGACCTTGTTCTTCACGACCTTGACGCGGGTTTCGTTGCCGACCACCTCGTCACCCTTCTTGATCGAACCGATACGGCGGATATCCAGACGCACCGACGAGTAGAACTTCAGCGCGTTACCGCCCGTGGTCGTTTCCGGGTTGCCGAACATCACACCGATCTTCATGCGAATCTGGTTGATGAAGATCACCGTGCAGTTCGTGCGCTTGATCGTGCCGGTCAGCTTGCGCAGCGCCTGCGACATCAGACGCGCCTGCAGACCCGGCAACGAATCGCCCATTTCACCTTCGATTTCGGCCTTGGGCACCAGTGCCGCCACCGAGTCGATGATGATGAGGTCGATGGAGCCCGAACGCACCAGGGCGTCGGCGATCTCCAGTGCCTGCTCGCCCGTGTCCGGCTGCGAGATCAGCAGATCCGGCACCGAGACGCCCAGCTTGCTGGCGTAGCCGACGTCGAGCGCGTGCTCCGCGTCGATGAACGCGCACGTGCCGCCGATCTTCTGCATTTCGGCAACGACCTGCAGCGTGAGCGTGGTTTTCCCCGACGATTCCGGGCCGTAGATTTCGATCACGCGGCCGCGCGGCAGGCCGCCGACGCCGAGCGCGATGTCCAGCCCCAGCGAGCCGGTCGAGACGACCTGGATGTCCGCTTCGACCTCGCCGTCGCCCAGACGCATGATCGAGCCCTTGCCGAATTGCTTCTCGATCTGCGCGAGGGCGGCGGCAAGCGCCTTGCCTTTCTCGGCCGACAGATTGGCAGACCCTTTCTTGCTTTCTTCCATGAATCGTCCTTTGATATGATGAGCGAGACGGCTCGAGTGACGCGTGATTGCCGGTACTGTATAAAAAACCAGTGCTATTTGCAAGCCCCTGTTGTCCGAAAACGCCGAAACGACAAAAAAAGCCGCGAACCACGCGCCGCAACATCACAGGAGACACACCGCTGCCGTCAGGCGCCGGTGCCTAAACCAGCCTATCACGCCCATGCGAATTCTCATCGCAGAGGATGACAGCATTCTGGCCGACGCCCTGACCCGCTCACTGCGCCAGGGGGGCTACGCCGTCGATCACGTCAAGACCGGGCTCGAGGCCGACTCCGCACTCTCCGCCCAGACGTTCGATCTGCTGATTCTCGATCTCGGCCTGCCCCGCCTGCCCGGTCACGAAGTGCTGCGTCGCTTGCGTGCCCGCAATTCCCATTTGCCCGTGCTGATCCTGACGGCATCCGACAGTGTCGATGCGCGCGTCAAAGGTCTCGATCTCGGCGCCGACGACTACATGGCGAAGCCGTTCGCGCTGGCCGAGCTCGAAGCTCGCGTGCGCGCGCTCACGCGACGCGGTGCCGGCGGCGGCTCGACCGTCATCCGTCACGGGCCGCTCAGTTTCGATCAGGTCGGGCGCACCGCCTATATCAATGAGCAGATGCTCGACCTGTCCGCGCGCGAGCTCGAATTGCTCGAGGTATTGCTGCTGCGTACAGGCCGACTCGTCTCCAAGGAGCAACTCGTCGATCACCTTTGCGGCTGGGGTGAGGAGGTGAGCAACAACGCCATCGAGGTGTACATGCACCGGCTGCGCAAGAAAATCGAGCCGAGCGGCGTGCGTATCGCCACGATCCGCGGGCTGGGGTATTGTCTGGAGAAGCCGGCCACCGCGCCCGCCACCGCCGCCTGACGACCGTGGTGCGGTCTCGACGGAAAGGACGTGTATGGCGTTGCCGCGTCCCCGGCGCGGCGGGGCCCGCGACGAATCCCCGCGATCCCGGTGTGGCTCCCCTTTCCGGTTTCGGCCCCGGTTTCGGTCTCGCCTCCTTTCGTTCTCCTGTCCGATGCGCCTGAGCTTCCGCCATTCCAATCGCACCGCGCAAGCGACCCCGGACGCGACGTCCCACGGCGCGCCGCGCGCATCCGCCCGCCGCGACAAGGCAACGCCCGACCACGACGTGTCTGCGCCCGAGGCCGCCGATCCCTTCGACCCCTACGCCGATCCCTTCGTGCGCCCGGGATTCGGCGCACCGCTCGAGCGCGAAGCCGAGCCGCCGCCGCGCTCGCTGTTCGGCGAAATTCTCGACTGGATGCTCGCGCCGCTGCTGCTGCTCTGGCCGATGAGCATCGCCGTGACGTATCTCGTTGCGAAATCGATTGCCAACGGCCCGTTCGATCGGGCGCTCGAGACCAATACCTACGTCCTCGCCCAGCAGGTGCACACCGATCGCGGCCAGGTCACGCTGACGCTACCCATGCCCGCGCGCGATCTGCTGCGCGCCGACACCACGGACAACGTCTACTTCCAGGTGCTCGGTGCCAAGGGAGAACTCGTCGCCGGAACCGCCGAGCTGCCGCTGCCGCACGAAGACGACCGTCCGCAACCCGGCGTGGTCCAGTTCCGCGACGAAACCGTGGGAGGCAACGACATTCGCGTGGCCTTTACCTATGTCGACCTGCCGCGCATGGCGCCGCCCGGCAGCATGGCGCTCGTACAGGTGGCGGAGACGCTCGACAAGCGGAGTCAGTTGGCCAACGAAATCATCAAGGGCGTGATCCTGCCGCAGTTCGTGATCCTGCCGCTGGCGATCGTGCTCGTCTGGTTCGGCCTGTCGCGCGGCCTCGCGCCGTTGCATGCGTTGCAGGAACACATTCGCGCCCGGCGCCCCGACGACCTGTCGCCGCTCGAGGCACGCCAGGCGCCCCCGGAGATCGCGCCCCTCGTCAATTCGCTCAACGATCTGCTCGAACGTCTCGAACAGAACATGAAGCTGCAGCAACGTTTCATTGCCGACGCCGCGCATCAACTCAAGACACCGCTCGCCGGGCTGCGCATGCAGGCCGAACTGGCATTGCGCCAGACCTCGCCGGATGAGCTGCGTCGCTCTCTCTCGCAAATCGCGGTGAGCTCCGAGCAGGCCGCGCGGCTCGTCAACCAGTTGCTCGCGCTCGCGCGGGCGGAGAACAGCGCGAACGACGCCGCCGCGTTCACGCCGGTCAACCTCAGCCTGCTGGCCCGCAGCGCGATGCAGGACTGGTTTCAGGCCGCCTTTGCCAAGCGCATCGATCTGGGTTTCGAGGAGCCGCCGTTCCCGGTGCATCTGTCGGGCCAGCCCGTGATGCTGCGCGAGATGCTCAACAACCTGATCGACAACGCGATCCGCTATACGCCCGTTGGCGGCAAGGTGACGGTGCGTCTGCGGCATGAAGCGTCCGATGGCTTCGTTCATCTCGAGGTCGAAGATACGGGGCCCGGCATTCCTTCGACGGAACGCCCGCGCGTGTTCGAACGCTTCTATCGAATTCTTGGCAGCGACAGTGACGGCAGCGGTCTGGGGTTGGCGATCGTGCGCGAGATCGTGCAGATCCATCGCGGCGACGTGAGCGTACTCGACCATGTCGATGCGCAGCATCCCGAAGCGACCGGCACGCTCATCCGGGTCACGTTACCGCTCGCCGATGGGCCTATCGAAAACCCTCATGCGTGACGAAAACACGCGAAATACGTTCAATTTCATGCGAAAGCCGAGGGTAATTCCCTAGCGGCGTAAGCTTCGAGTCAGTTTGGCGTCAGACGGCGGTAAGGTTGCGCTCCAATAATCAGTTGCAACGGCCCGGGTGCGTCCCAGGGGCGTGCTTACATTACAGGAGACAACCGCATGGCTACTGCAACGACAGCCACCTCCCACGCGCCGATGACCGCAGAAGAAAGAAAGGTCATCTTTGCGTCGTCGCTGGGCACGGTGTTCGAGTGGTACGACTTTTACCTGGCCGGTTCGTTGGCCGCCTTCATCAGCAAGCAATTCTTCTCCGGCATCAACCCCACGGCGGCGTTCATTTTCACGCTGCTGTCGTTTGCGGCAGGTTTCGCGGTGCGTCCGTTCGGCGCGATCGTGTTCGGCCGGATCGGCGATCTGGTGGGGCGTAAGTACACGTTCCTCGTGACCATCACGCTGATGGGTCTGTCGACGCTGGTGGTCGGTCTGCTGCCGGGCTATGCCTCGTGGGGCATCGCCGCTCCGGTGATCTTCATCGCCATGCGCCTGCTGCAGGGTCTTGCGCTCGGCGGCGAGTATGGTGGTGCTGCCACGTACGTTGCGGAGCACGCACCGCACGGCCGTCGCGGCTTCTACACGTCGTGGATTCAGACGACGGCCACGCTGGGTCTCTTCCTGTCGCTGCTCGTGATTCTGGGCACCCGCATGATCATGGGCGAGGAAGCGTTTGCCGACTGGGGCTGGCGCGTGCCGTTCGTGCTGTCGATCGTGCTCTTGTTGATCTCGCTGTGGATTCGTCTGCAATTGAGCGAGTCGCCGGCATTCCAGCGCATGAAGGCCGAGGGCAAGGCGTCGAAGGCGCCGCTCAAGGAGTCGTTCGGCGAGTGGAAGAACCTGAAGATCGTGATTCTGGCGCTGGTGGGTCTGACCGCCGGTCAGGCCGTGGTCTGGTACACGGGCCAGTTCTACGCGCTGTTCTTCATGACGCAGGTCCTCAAGGTCGACGGCAACACCGCGAACATCATGGTGGCGCTGGGCCTGTTGATCGGCAGCCCGTTCTTCGTGTTCTTCGGGGCGCTGTCGGACAAGATCGGTCGCAAGCCGATCATCATGGCCGGCTGCCTGCTCGCGGCACTGCTGTACTTCCCGATCTTCAAGGCACTGACGCACTATGCGAACCCGGCCCTCGAAGCGGCGACGGCGCGCTCGCCGATCACGGTGATCGCGGATCCGAACGAGTGCTCGTTCCAGTTCAACCCGGTGGGTACGTCGAAGTTCACCAGTTCGTGCGACATTGCGAAGAGCTTCCTTTCGCGCGCGGGCCTGAACTATCACAACGAGACCGCCCCGGCGGGCACCATGGCGACGGTGAAGATCGGCGACAAGGTCATCGCGTCGGTGGATGGCAAGGCTGCGGACGCCAAGGATCAGGTCAAGGCTTTCGAGGCGAACATGGCGGCCACGCTCAAGGCCGACGGTTATCCGCCGAAGGCTGACCCGGCCCAGATGAACAAGCCGATGATCGTGGTCCTGCTGGCGATTCTGGTGATCTTCGTGACGATGGTGTACGGTCCGATTGCGGCAATGCTGGTGGAACTGTTCCCGACGCGCATTCGCTACACGTCGATGTCGCTGCCGTATCACATCGGCAATGGCTGGTTCGGCGGCTTCCTGCCGGCAACCGCCTTCGCCATCGTGGCCGCCAAGGGGGACATCTACTCCGGCCTCTGGTACCCGATCGTGATCGCGCTCGTGACCTTCGTGATCGGCACGCTGTTCATCAAGGAAACCAAGGACGTCGATATCTACGCCAACGACTGACGGGTGTCCTCGATCGACCGATCGACCGATCGGTGAGCGCCGGGGCCTTCGGGTCCCGGCGTTTTCATTTGTGCCATGGGGATTGCGCGGGCTTTCGGGGTGCGTCCGGGCAACCCCTGCCGCGACGGACGAGCGAGCCGTGCAAAAGGCTACCGAACGATCTTTATCGTTTCGCAAAAAAGATGTTGACAGCCTATGGGGGCCTACCTATAATCTATCTTCTACGGCGAATTAGCTCAGTCGGTTAGAGCGACGGAATCATAATCCGCAGGTCCGGGGTTCGAGTCCCTGATTCGCCACCAAATTTGAAAACGGCTTCCAGCGATGGAAGCCGTTTTTTTATTCCCCGAACGCCAACGTCAAATCGGGATTCGTCTGAGCAGCGAGCGCGTCATATCGCCCTGACCCCGACCACATTGGTCGCAGTCCGTACGGGCGCGAAACACGCACCCCGAACATTGCCAGGCCCCCGTCACTTCATAGCCGCCCGCAAGGCGCCGACCATGACGCCTTGCATTTGCGCAACGCCGTCAATTAATCGAAATCGAACATCTCGAACAGCGACTTCTTCTTGCGCGGCTGGCTGTAATGCCGTCGCCGATCGTCGTGTCCATAATGTCTGTCGTGCGTGTCGTACGAATGGCGATCGTCGCGATGCTCTCGCGTGTCGCGTTCCATCCGCTGCGAACGCTCATGATGACGCGCCGATTGCGGCGACGTCATCGCCGGACCGCCATCGGTGCGCTCGATCAACTTGTCCAGTTCGCCGCGATCGAGCCACACGCCACGACACGTCGGACAATAGTCGATCTCCACGCCCTGACGCTCCGTCATCAACAAATCCGGGGTACCGCACACAGGACACTTCATCGTTTCGCTCCGTCACTGAAAAGACAACGCCCTCAATGTATCGGGCGCAGCGCAACGAAAAAACCTGCATTTTCATTCACTCAACTTCGAAAAAAACGAACTCCCCACCACCATGAAAAAACCCCCAAGGGTTGGCGTTGACGCCAACCCTTGGGGGCAACTCAGTTCCCGGCGCGCGCCGCGCGCGTCTCAAAGACGCGCCGGCATGTGCGCCGTGCCGGCGCCGTTTAGTGCACCACCCGCGCCTTCTGGGCGTTGCGGCGCGCCTTCGCACGACGCGTGAGCATGTTCAGCCCCTCGACGAATGCCGAGAACGCCATCGCCGCGTAGATGTATCCCTTCGGCACATGCGACCCGAAGCCCTCGGCGATCAGCGTCATACCGATCACCAGCAGGAAGCCCAGCGCCAACATCACGACCGTGGGGTTCGCGGCAATGAACCGCGAAAGCGGCCCCGCCATGAAAAGCATCGCGGTCACCGCGGCAATCACCGCAATGAACATGATCGGGATGTGTTCCGTCATGCCCACGGCCGTGACGATACTGTCGATCGAGAACACGAGATCGAGCAGCAGAATCTGCATGACCGCCGCGCGTGCGGTGATCGTCGCCAGCGTACCGGCCCCCGACGCCCCGTCGCCATGCCCCGCCTCATCGTCCTCGCCCGCGCCGTGCGCCACGTGATGATGCATCTCCTTGGTCGCCTTCCACACCAGGAAAAGACCACCCGCGACCAGAATCAGGTCGCGCCACGAAAACCCGTGACCGAACAACTCGAAAAGCGGCGTCGTGAGCTTCGCGATCCACGCCACCGTTCCAAGCAGCGCCAGACGCATGACCAGGGCCAGCGCAATTCCCATGCGTTGCGTACGCGCCCGCATCGCCAACGGCAACTTGTTGGTCAGAATCGAAATGAAGATCAGGTTGTCGATGCCAAGCACGACCTCCATGACCACCAACGTGACAAGGGCCGCCCACACCGCCGGGTCAGCCGCCAAAGCAAGTAAATAGTCCATATGTGCGTCAGAGTTTCCGTATGGTTGTCGGAGCGCCCGCCTCGCACTTCCCGACGCCGCGCCCCAGTCCTTCCCTCGCAACCCGCACCAAACGTAGCTTGCGGGTTCAGAACCGCATCATCGTCGAACTCACGCTTCGCAAAAACCATCTATATACTTCATGAAAGTTCGGTTTTTCCGAAGATACAGGAACATGTTGAACTACCGACATCTTTACTATTTTTGGGTCGTCGTCAAGGAAGGCGGCTTCGCCCGAGCAGCGCAACGCCTGGACATGGCCGTGCAGACGATCAGCGCCCAGGTGCGCGAGCTCGAGAAGTCACTGGGGCATCAGTTGCTCAAGCCCGCCGGGCGGGGCGTGACGATGACGGAGCCGGGGCAGGCGGCGTTTCGACGTGCCGAAGAGATTTTCCGTCTCGGCCAGTCGATTCCCGACGAAGTCCGCGAGGCGGCGAGCGGCCGGGTGGCGCGTCTGTCCGTGGGGCTGGCCGACGGCATCTCCAAACTGGCCGCACATGCGATCCTCGCCCCGGTACTCGATACGCCTGCCCTCAGACTGGTCTGCCACGAGGGCGAGCACGAGCAATTGCTCGCCGAGCTGGCGCTGCACAAACTCGATCTGGTGCTCGCCAGCCAGCCCGCCCCCTATAACCCGACGTTGCGTCTGGCCAGCGAGCGTCTCGCGGAATCGCCGGTGGACTGGTACGGCCCGGCATCGGTCGTGCGCAACGCCTCGCGCGACGCGTTTCCGCAATGCCTCGCCGAGTTGCCGGTGCTGCTGCCCACGGGGCACTCCGCGCTGCGCGCACGCCTCGATCTGTGGTTCGAGACACAGGGGATTCGGCCCAATGTCGTGGGCGAGTTCGAAGACAGCGCGCTCATGGCCGTGTTCGCCACGCGCGGGATGGGTGTCTTCGCACTGAGCGAGGCGGGCGCGGGCGACGTGTCGATATTGCGCGGCCTGCGCTGGCTGGGGCGGCCCGAGGGCGTTCACGAGGAAATCCACGCCATCCGCTCGCGACGCGGCGAAGGACATCCGCTCGTGCTCCGTATCATCGAGGCCATCGGGCAGGCGTCCGATTCTGATATAAGAACCTCTGACGCACCTCCCGTGCCGTCGCCATCTGCAAGGAACCCTCATGTCGAGTCGTAGCGACCAGCGCAAATTCTTCCACCTGATGCTGTTCGTGGTGACGGTCGCGTTCGGGTGGATCCTGTTCCCCCTCTTCGGCGCCGTGTTCTGGGGCACGATCCTCGCCCTGCTGTTCCAGCCGGTGCAGCGCCGCGTGTTGCACCGCATGCGCGGGCGCCCCAACCTGGCCGCGCTCACCACCCTCGCGCTGGTGCTGCTCATCGTGATTCTGCCGCTCACGGTCGTGGTGGGCATGCTCACGCAGGAAGTCAGTTCGGCGCTCGTGCGCTTTCGCACCGATCTGCCACAGCTCACCGTTGCCTTTCAGCAATTGCTCGACCGGCTGCCCGCGAGCGTGCATCGCATCATGGACCTCGCCGGCGTGCAGGACGTCAACGCCATCCAGCAGAAACTCGGTGACGGCGCGGCGCAGATCGGGCGCCTCGTGGCCGTCTATCTCGTGAGCATCGGCCAGAACACGGCGCAGTTGCTCGTGAGCTTCGGCGTGATGCTCTACATGCTGTTCTTCCTGCTGCGCGATGGCGTGGCGCTCGGCGCGATGGTACGCCGCGCGCTGCCGCTGGACGAACGTCACAAGGGTCAGTTGATCCGGCAATTCACCACGGTTGTGCGCGCCACGGTCAAGGGCAACATCGCTGTCGCCGTCGCGCAGGGCATGCTCGGCGGATTCATCTTCGCGGTGCTCGGCATCGAAGGCTACGTACTCGCCGCCGTGGTGATGGCGTTCCTGTCGCTGCTGCCGGCGGTCGGCGCGGCGGTGGTGTGGGTGCCGGTGGGCGTCTGGCTGCTGCTCTCGGGGGCGATCTGGAAAGGCGTGGTGCTGTTCGCGTTCTGCGGCACCATCGTGAGCCTCGTCGACAACGTGCTGCGCCCGATCCTCGTGGGCAAGGACACCAAACTGCCCGACTGGGTGGTGCTCATCTCCACACTCGGCGGCATGTCGCTCTTTGGCCTGACCGGCTTCGTGATCGGGCCGCTCATTGCCGCGCTGTTCATCGCGAGCTGGAACATCTATACGCGGCTGCGCGACGTCGAGGAAGACCAAGCCGACGCCGGCTGATCCCGGCGGGCCAGAGGGGACGTCAGGTGGGCGTCGCACGCGGCCGCATCGCCGTCATGCACGACCGACGCCGCACGATCCGGAGCGACGTCGTCATCGGCCCCGCCCGATCAGGCGACCTGCGCCATCGGCCCGCCCCGCATCAACACCTCGAGGTCACGAACTACCTGCGCCATTGCGCCGTCCCAGTCGCCGCGCTCGGGCTGACGGTACAGGGTGACCGACGGGTACCAGTCGCTGTCGCGACGATCGAGCTGCCAGCGCCAGTTGGGCGTGTGCTGGATCAGTCCCCACACCGGCTTGCCCAGGGCGCCGGCCAGATGCAGCGCCGCCGTGTCGACCGAGATCACGAGATCCATCTGGGCCATGACGGCGGCGGTCTCGGCAAAGTCGCTGAGCTTGGCGCCGATGTCGTGCACGTTGGAATACCGCGCGAGTTCGGCACGCTCTTCGTCCGTGGCATCGACTTGCAGGGCGTAGCATTGCGCGCCCGACGCGAACACCGGCGCCCAGTGCGCGAGCGGCACATCCCGTTGCGGCGGGAGCGCACGCGCACGCCACACGAAGCCGATGCGCAGCGCGCCCTCGGGCTTGGCGCCAAGCGCGGAGCGCCAGACCATCTCGCGCCCCGCACTGGAGCGCAGGTAGGGCGAATGCACGGCCACGTCGCCCCCGATCCTGAGCAGATGGGGCAGGCTGAGCAGCGGCACCTGCCAGTCGAAGGACGGCACCGGCATGTGATCGCCGAGCACCGTCACCCCGCGCGCCACGCCGCCGAGCAACGTGACGAGCGGCGCCTGCACCGACAGCACTACGTTGGCGCCCATCTTCACCAGGCGCGGCAGGAACCGGACGAACTGCAGGGTGTCGCCGTAGCCAGGCTCGCTGTAGACGAACACGGTCTTGCCTTCGACTGACGTATGTCCGTCCCACAACCGGTCGGCAAAGCGCCGCTCCTGCACGCCCTCCTGCCAGCGCCATTCGTAGTCATGCCAGCCCGGCTCGTAGTCGCCCAGCAGCAGGTGGGTCTGCGCGCGATTGGTGCGCGCGCCCACGTGATCGGGCGAGCGCTTCACCGCTTCGTGCAGGCATTGCAGCGCGTCGGCGAACGCATGTCGCTCTCGCAACGCCACACCGAGGTTCACCAGGGGATCGGGTTGCTGCGGCGCAATGGCGTTCGCCAGACGATACGCGTCGATCTCTTCGTCATACCGGCCCAGCGCGCCGAGCGCGCGACCCCGGTTGAAATGCGCCTGCCAAAGCGCCGGCGCCTTGGCCGCCGTGCGCTCGAACCAGACGAGTGCGCGGGCGTTGTCGCCTGCCTGCGCCCACGTGAGCCCCACGGTGTGCATCGTGCCGATGACGTCGTGCGACTGCTGCACGGTGGCCTCGAACAACGCTTCGGCTCGCATCTGACGCCCCGCCTGCAAGTTCGCCATCGCGGCGTCGAAACAGGGCTGCGCGCCGGGCTGCGGCACGAGCGCGAGCAGACGGTCGAATGCGTCGGCAGCCGCCTCGAAGGCGCGCATGCGCAGCGAGACGTAAGCCAGGCCCTCGAGGGCGGGGACGAATTCGGGAGATTGCTTCAGCACCTGGCGCAACTCGGCAATCGCCTCGTCGAGCCGGCCCGCGGCACTCAGTTGTTGTGCGCGCTCGCAACGCGCGTCCAATGGCGTCGTCATGCGGCGCATCCTTGCTTGTCTGGGAATGGGAGGGGGTCGGGCCGGCATGCCACACGACGGCCGCAGAGGGCATCTTGCCCCATGGCAGCAGGCGCCGTGGCCCGATCGAGCGGTGCACACTACACGACCGCACGGCACGAATCAAGCCGCGGGGATTGGTCTGTGGCGCGCCCATAAAGTTCACATCTTCAAAATAACGTTTTCCCTACCCGAAACCGTTCGCCTCGTCTTCCGGAAATCGCGCGCGAGGAATCAGGCGCACCGCCGCACCGCCATGTATCACCCACCGAAACGAGACGCCTGACGCGGTGCAGCATAAAAACCACAGTCAGTCGCCGCGCAGCGGGTTTGCCAGCCCGCGACATGCGCTTTAACATCAATTTGCAGGGCAATCTGGTAGCATCCGCTGCCGTCCCTGCACACGTGCCCGTGGCCGCCCGTGCCGCAATGCGACGCAAACTCCTGTTGACCGTCCGACCCCTCAATCTCTCGAGGTCCTGATGACGCGCGTAGCCCGTCCGTTCATCCCCGCCACTGCGCGACGCCTGCTGCCAAACCGCTGGGATTTCATCGCCTTCCCGCTCATCATCGGGTTCCTGATGGTGAGTTCTTCGGGCATTCGCCAGACCTGGGCGCCGCTGGCCGACCTGCAGTCCGAAGTCATATCGCTGGACCCGTCCAACCTGCCCGAGTACGCCCTGCGCACTACGCTGCGCATGCTCGCGGCCATGGTCGCATCGTTGCTCTTCACGCTGGTCTACGGCACGCTCGCGGCCAAGAGCCGGCGCGCCGAGAAGCTGCTCGTGCCGATGCTCGACATCCTCCAGTCAGTGCCGGTGCTGGGTTATATCTCGTTTACGGTCACCTTCTTCCTCGCGCTTTTCCCGGGACGCGTGCTCGGCGCCGAATGCGCCGCCATCTTCGCGATCTTCACGAGCCAGGCGTGGAACATGACGTTCTCGTTCTATCAGTCGATGCGAACGCAGCCGCGCGACCTGTCCGAAGTCGCGGTGAATCTGCGTCTGTCGCCCTGGCAGCGGTTCTGGAAGCTCGACGTGCCCTATTCGATGCCCGGCCTCATCTGGAACATGATGATGAGCATGTCGGGCGGCTGGTTCTTCGTGGTGGCATCGGAAGCGATCACGGTGGGCGACAAGACGGTCACGCTGCCGGGCATCGGCGCGTATCTCGCGACGGCCATCCTGCAGCGCGACCTGCATGCGGTGGGCTGGGTGATCCTGGCGATGATCGTCGTCATCGTCATCTACGACCAGTTCCTGTTCCGCCCCATGGTGGCCTGGGCGGACAAGTTCCGTCTCGAAGACACCGTCTCGCAAGCGACGCCCGAATCGTGGGTGCTCAACGTGATCCAGCGCACGCGCGCGATCCAGTTCCTGCTGCGCCCGTTCGGCAAGCTGCTGCGCACGATTGCTCGTATGCGCATGCCGCTGTCGCTGCCCGCGGCCATTCACTCGGAATCGAACACCCGGCTCTCGCGCGCCATCGACTGGCTGTGGGCGCTGCTGCTGGTGGTCATGGGGGTATGGGCCGCATGGAAGATCTGCGACTTCGTGCTCTCCGAAGTCGGCTTCTCCGAGGTGCTGCGCGTTTTCGGCCTCGGCCTGATCACGCTGGTGCGCGTTGTCGTGCTCATCGCGATTGCGTCGGCGATCTGGGTGCCGCTGGGCGTGCTGATCGGGCTGCGTCCGAAACTGGCCGAGCGCATCCAGCCGCTGGCGCAGTTCCTCGCCGCATTCCCGGCGAACCTGCTGTTCCCGATCTTCGTGATGGCGATCGTCCACTTCCACGCGAACCCGGACATCTGGCTCTCGCCGCTCATCGTGCTGGGCACGCAGTGGTACATCCTGTTCAACGTGATCGCCGGCGCGACCGCCTTCCCGAACGACTTCAAGGAGGCCGCCACCAACTTCCGCATTCGCGGCTGGCAGTGGTGGCGCCAGGTGATGCTGCCCGGCATCTTCCCGTACTACGTGACCGGTGCGATCACGGCGTCGGGCGGCGCCTGGAACGCGTCCATCGTCTCGGAATGGGTGCAGTGGGGCGACGACAAGGTCGCCGCGCACGGCCTGGGCGCGTACATCGCGCAGACCACCGCCGACGGCGACTACCCGCGTATTCTGCTCGGCATCGCCGTGATGGCGCTGTTCGTGGTGCTGTTCAACCGCTTGCTGTGGCGCCCCATGTACGCCATCGCCGAAAACAAGCTTCGTCTGAATTGAAGGGGCCGTGATGCCGAACGATACCCATACGATTGCCGGAAAAGAGATCTTCTCGCTCGCCAACGTCAGCCGCGGCTTCCGCAAGGGCAGCGACGAGCGCCAGGTGCTCGACGGCGTGAACCTGCAACTGCACGAAGGCGAAATCGTCGGCCTGCTCGGCCGCTCCGGCTCGGGCAAGTCGACGCTGCTGCGCATCATTGCCGGCCTGATCCAGCCGAGCTCGGGCGATATCCGCTACATGGGGCAGCCACTCGCGGGCCCGCCCGAAGGGGTGGCGATGGTGTTCCAGACCTTTGCCCTGTTCCCATGGCTGACGGTGCTGCAGAACGTGGAAGCCGGGCTCGAAGCGCTGGGCGTCGAGCCCAAGGAGCGACGTCGCCGCGCGCTCGCGGCGATCGACCTGATCGGCCTGGACGGTTTCGAAAACGCTTATCCGCGCGAACTGTCGGGCGGCATGCGCCAGCGCGTGGGTTTTGCGCGGGCCCTCGTGGTCAACCCCACGCTGCTGCTCATGGACGAGCCCTTTTCCGCGCTCGACGTGCTCACGGCGGAAACGCTGCGCACCGATCTGCTCGATCTGTGGAGCCAGCGTCAGTTGCCGATCAAGTCGATCCTGATCGTCACGCACAACATCGAGGAAGCGGTATTCATGTGCGACCGGATTCTGGTGCTGTCGTCCAATCCGGGTCGCGTGGTCGCCGAGATCAAGGTGCCGTTCGCGCACCGTCGCAACCGTCTCGACCCCGCCTTCCGCAAGATGGTCGACGACATCTATGCGCTGATGACCTCGCGCCGCAACGCGCACACCACGCAGAAGATGCCACTGGAGCTGTCCAGTCCGCTGCACGAAGTCTCGACCAACCTGATGGCCGGTCTGCTCGAAGCGCTCGCCGTGCCGCCGTACAACGGTCGCGCCGACCTGCCGGAAATCGCCCAGACGCTTCTGCTCGAAGTCGACGATCTGTTCCCCGTGGCGGAAATTCTCGATCAGCTCGGTTTCGCGGAACTCAAGGAAGGCGACATTCTGCTGACCGCCGCCGGCAAGCGGTTCGTGGACGTGAGCACGCAGGAGCGCAAGGTGCTGTTTGCCGAGCACCTGCTGCGCCATGTGCCGCTTGCCGCGAAGATTCGCGCGGTGTTGCAGGAGCGTCGTGGCCAACGCGCGCCGCGCGTGCGCTTCGAACAGGAGCTGGAGGATTCGATGTCGGACGACCTCGCACAGGAAACGCTCGACACCGCCATCAACTGGGGGCGCTACGCAGAGATCTTCTCGTACAACGACCACACGGAAACGTTCAGTCTCGAGGACGTCGAAGGCGCGACCTGACCGCCCCGGTCGCCGTCCCCGGCCAAACGCGGACGGCTTGGGCTCAGAACGCGTAGCCCGCGCCGATCATCCAGGTCTGCGTGATCGTTCTCGAATCGGGCTCGTAGGCGGCCGTGCCCGGTGCCACCTGTGTCACGCTCGAACGGCCGTACTGGAAGCGCGACCATTCGTACGAGGCGTTGATGTGGAAGTTTCGGGCCACGGCGTAGTCGAGGCCGAGCCCGGCCACGACCACGGGCTTGTTGCCCAGGCTGAACGTATTCTGCGATCCCGCCTGGGTCATCGAGGCCCCGACCATCGCCCCGGCCCGGACATCGGCCGTCGCCACGAGCCTCGGCGTGACTTCCAGCTGCCCCATCAGCCCGCCGCCGACCACGTGGTGCCGATAGCGCTCGTAGAAGCCGTAGGGGTCGCGGCTGCTGTCGCGAATCCAGTCGTGATAGCTGTAACTCAGGTACGGCACCACTTGCGCGCTCCACGTGCCGAGACGAAACGGGATCGCCTTGCCCGCCTTGAGCGTGACGTCGGTGTTCGTGGAGCGTGTGGTCATCTGGTAATTCGGCTGCACGACCCGACCCGCGAAGTCCTGCAAATAGCCGCTGTAATCGACATTGCCGTGCGACACGCGCACCGAACCGCTGAAATAAAGGTTCGAGATGCCGAACAGCTGGCGCTGGGTGGCCGCACCCAATGCGAACGCCGCGGTGGTCCCACGTTCGGAATCGCTTTTGCCTGGCCCGATGTCTTCCCGGTAGTTGAGCGGTTGGGCGCCCACGCCGAGCCAGACCTGGTTGTTGGCGCGCAGCATGGCTTCCTGCGCATGGACGTGAGCCGTGCATAGACTCGCAGCGGCAATGACAATGGCGGCGCGCCGGACGGCGACTCCGCGATGGCCGCAAGCGATGGTGCGGCGCGTTTTCGGCGTCATGGCACGACCCTCCCCAGGCGTGATCTCAACGACGATTTGGAAGCGGCCATCGGCATGGCCACCGTTTTCGTGCATTGTTTCAGCGCGACACGCGGCACGCAAGCGGGCAAATGGGGATTCTGCGCAACCTTCGCAATACGAGAATCACGCCAATCGAGACATCGCCCGGGGAACCGCCGTCACCGGGCCGTGGCGTCGGGCTGCGGCGGGGCGGCGCATGCACGCTGCCGGTTCCGAAGGCTTCGTCGAAACGACCATCACCATGCGACGGACCGTGTCAAAAAGGCGACACCTATCGGTAAAGATACTGATTCGCGGTCGTTTTTGTGCGGTCGCATAATCGATTCAGAACCTGCGGCGGATGCCCCCGGGGGGCGCATCGACAATTCATCGCGCAGGTTCTTTCCGCGGCGCAGACCGTGTATCAGACCCGAGAAGACGCATCATGAGCTATTACCATTCGAAAGCAGAAGGCCGTGGCCGTGCCATGAGCATGACCCCCGCCTATCGCTGGCGCCGTCGTGCATTTGCCGTGACCTGCGCGGTCCTCGCCGCCCTCGCCTACTACGCCGTCCATCACCCGAAGTAAGCGATACGGCAGGCAGGGCGTCTGAAAACACAAGGCGCGTACGACTCGACATCGCACGCGCCTTGCCGGGACTGTCGCGTTCGCTTTTCAGTCGCCGCTTTCAGTCATCGTCTTTCCACTTCGTTTCACGCTCGCCCAGTTTCGCTCTCGCCCTTCAAGCTGCGTTTCCCAAGGCAGGCGCGCTCCAGTCCAACGGGACATTGGCGAGCATGTCGTCGACCATGGCGTCGAGATCGTAGGCGGGCTTCCAGCCCCAGTCGTAGCGTGCATGGGTGTCGTCGAGCGTGTGCGGCCACGTCTCGGCGATCGCCTGACGGAAGTCCGGTGCGTACGTCACCGTGAAGTCCGGCACCCGGCGCGCGATCGCCGCGGCCAGCGTCGCCGGATCGAAACTGACCCCCGCCACGTTATACGACGAACGCACGCGCAGCCGCGAGGCGTCGGCGTTCATCAGTTCCAGCGTGGCGCGCACGGCGTCCGGCATGTGAATCATCGGCAGCGTGGCGTCTTCCTTCAGGAAGCACGTGTACGTCTCGCCACGGCGCGCGGCCTGGAAGATGTCGACGGCATAGTCGGTCGTGCCGCCGCCCGGCGGCGTCTTGTAACTGATCACGCCCGGATAGCGCAGGCTGCGCACGTCCACGCCGAACTTCGTGAAGTAGTACTCGCACAGGCGCTCGCCCGCCTGCTTGCTGATCCCGTACATCGTGGTCGGGTCCATGATGGCCAGTTGCGGCGTCTCCACCGCCGGGGTATGCGGCCCGAACGCGGCGATCGACGACGGCCAGAACACGCGCAGCTTGCGCTCGCGCGCGAGTTCGAGCACGTTGAGCAAACCATTCATGTTGAGCGTCCAGGCCTGCAGGGGGCGCGTTTCGCCGGTCGCCGACAGCAGCGCCGCCAGATGGAAGATCTGCGTGATGCCGAAACGCTCGACCAGCGCCGCGAGTCGTGCGGCGTCGAGCACGTCGAGCGTCTCGTAGTGGACCGCGTGACGCGACGGACCAGGCGCGATGTCCGACGCAATCACGTTCTCCTTGCCGTACTGCGCGGCAAGAGCTTCGACGAGTTCGCTGCCGATCTGTCCGTTGGCGCCGATAATGAGGATGCGTTCCATGTTCAACCTTGTTTGAGAATGCCGAGTTCGTTGCCGGCCTGCGCGAACGCCGCCAGCGCCCGCGTGAGGTGTTCGCGGGTGTGCGCCGCCGAGAGTTGAACGCGCACGCGCGCCTGCCCCTGCGGCACCACGGGATAGAAGAAGCCGGTGGCGATCACGCCCAGTTCGTACAGCCGCTGCGCGAAGCGCTGCGCCAGCGTGGCGTCGAACAGCATGACGGGCACGATGGGATGCGTGCCCGGCTTGATCGTGAAGCCCAGCGCCGCCACCTCCTGACGGAAAAACGCCGTGTTGGCATGCAGTTGCTCGCGTCGCGCGGATGAATGCTCCAGCTCGTCGAAGACGGCGAGCGACGTGCCGACGATCGCCGGCGCGAGGCTGTTCGAGAAGAGATAGGGACGCGAGCGCTGGCGCAGCGTTTCGATCACTTCCCGACGGCCTGCGGTGAAGCCGCCCATGGCGCCGCCCAGCGCCTTGCCCAGCGTGCCGGTGATGATGTCGATCCTGCCGAGCACGCCATGATGCTCGTGCGTGCCGCGCCCGGTCGGCCCCATGAAGCCGGTTGCGTGGCACTCGTCGATCATGATGAGCGCGCCGTATTGCTCGGCGAGCGCCACGATGCGGTCGAGCTGGGCGATCGTGCCGTCCATCGAGAACACGCCGTCGGTGACGATGATGCGATGACGCGCCCCGGCCGCCGCCTGTAACTGGCGCGCCAGGTCGTCCATGTCGTTGTGGGCGTAGCGCAACCGCTGCGCCTTGCAAAGCCGTACCCCGTCAATGATCGAGGCATGGTTGAGCGCGTCGGAGATGATCGCGTCCTGCTCGTCGAAAAGCGGCTCGAAAACGCCGCCGTTCGCATCGAACGCCGCGGCGTAGAGGATCGCGTCTTCCGTCCCCAGATAGGCGGCGATGCGGGCTTCGAGCGCCTTGTGCGGGCCTTGGGTGCCGCAGATGAAACGCACCGACGACAGGCCGAAGCCGAAGTCTTCCAGCGCCTTCTGCCCCGCCTTGACGAGCGTTTCGCTACCGGAAAGCCCGAGGTAGTTGTTGGCGCACAGGTTGATGCGGGTCTGCCCGTCGTCGCACATGACCTCCGGCCCCTGCCGCGACATGAGCACGCGTTCCTGCTTGAAAAGGCCCTGGCGGCGCGTGTCTTCGAGTCGTTCGGTCAGTTGCCGGTAGAAGCCTTCGCGGGCTTCCGGTTGTTGTGCGGTCATCGTGCGCATCTCCTTTGTGCGGACAGCGGTGCCGTCGTGCGGCCTCGCCGGATAGGTCGGCCGGCATCGGGTGAGCCGGCAGCGATGTCGGTCGACAACGCACGATCACGCCCCGACCCAGCCCGGTGCGGCGTTGCCTGAACGCGCATCGGCCGTGCGGCGGGCTCTGCTACCATGGCGCCATCCACCTTATCGAAAACTATACTTTATATTGAACAAGTTTCAATATATTGAAAAATTTTAATATCCCGGAATCCTTATGGCAAGCACGCCGTCCGCCGCCCTGCCGCCGAGCGCCCCGCCGCCGGTCGGCGACATGATCCAGCAGCTGCGCAAGGAGCGTGGCATGACGCTCGAGACGCTCTCCCGCGCCTCGGGGGTATCGAAGTCGATGCTCTCCCAGATCGAGCGCGACAAGGCCAATCCGACCATCGCCGTGGCGTGGCGACTGGCGAACGCGCTGGGTGTGCGGCTCGATCAGTTGCTGGGTGCCCCGGCCGGCGATCCGGAACCGGTGCGCATCTTCGGCAAGCACGAAACACCGACGCTGGCCGGCGCCGAACAGGCCTATCAACTGAAAATCCTCGGCCCGATGGAGCTGGCCGGGAAATTCGAGTGGTACGAGCTGACGCTGCAACCCGGCGCCGCGCTGGTGTCCGAGCCCCACGATCCGGGCACGCGCGAGCATTTCACGGTCTTCGACGGCCAGATCGACATCGAGGTCGATCACATCGCGCGACGTGCCAGGCCGGGCGAGACCGCCCGCTACCCCGCCGACCGGGCGCATGCGATCCGCAATGTGGGCAAATCCGTCGCGCGCGGCCTGATGGTGGTCATCCACGGCTGAGCGGTTGTCGTCACCCGGTTTTCGCGCACTTTTCACCCGCGGTTAGCCCGGTTTTCCTTTGTCTCGCGCGCGCGTCGCCCCACGCGCACCTCAAGTCCTTGCCAGGACTGCCGTTAGCACACGTTCGGTCAGTGCTTTCTCATCGAGGGCGCTGACATTCGATCGACATTCGGCCCGCGCGACCCGGACGACACGTCTCGCGCGGCCGCCGCCAACGTGCAGCGAGTCCGTCACACCGAAGCGGAACCAGTGGGGAAGACGAAGTGATGCAGCAGTTGAGTTTGAAAGCGAAGTTGTGGTCTGCCGTTGCGTTGATGTGGGTCAGTCTGCTGGCCATGGCGGTCTGGGGCGCGTGGGCCCAGCGCGACACGATGCTTGCCGAGCGCCGCGAGGGGCTCACCCACGTCGTCGATGCGGGCCTGAGTCTGGCCAAGTACTACGCCGAGCGTGCCCAGCGCGGCGAAATCACCGTCGCCGAAGCCCAGAAGCTCGCGCGCGAGCAGATCGGCGCCATCCGCTATGACGGCGACAACTATTTCGGCATCCTCAACTCGCAACGCGTCATCGTGCTCAACGCGGTCAACCCCAAGCTCGAAGGCAAGGACATGAGCCAGTTCCGAGATCCGTCGGGCAAGCTCATGTTCTCGGACATCGTTGCCGCGGCTCGCACCGACGATCCTTTCGTTACGTACCTCTGGCCGAAGCCCGGCTCGGATAAGCCCGTCGAAAAGATCAGCCGCGTGGGCGCCTATTCCCCCTGGGACTGGTACCTGACCACCGGCGTCTACGTCGATGACATCAACACGGCGTTCGTGGGGGCGTTGCTGCGCTGGGGCGCCATACTGGCCATCGTCGGTCTGGCGGTGTCGGGAATCATGCTGCTCATCATCCGCAACGTGCAGCACAGTCTGGGCGGCGAGCCGGAGTACGCCGCCGACATCGCCACGCGCATCGCCGACGGCGACCTGCTCGCTCAGGTCCGTCTGCGCCAGGGCGACAGCGCCAGCCTGCTGTTCGCCATGCAGCGCATGCAGGCCAACCTTCAGCAGATGATCGGACGCATTCGCGGCGGCACCCGCGCCATCACGCTTTCGGCACGGGAAATCGCCGAAGGCAACACCGATCTGTCGGCTCGCACCGAACAGCAGGCCGCCGCACTGGAAGAGACGGCGTCGTCGATGGAGCAGCTCACCTCCACGGTACGACAGAACGCCGACAACGCGCGTCAAGCCAGCCAGCTCGCCGAGAACGCGTCGGCCATCGCCGTGCGCGGCGGGCACGTCGTCGATCAGGTCGTGGCTACGATGGAAGGCATTTCGCAAAGCTCGGGCAAGGTGGTCGACATCATCAGTGTGATCGACGGCATCGCTTTCCAGACGAACATTCTGGCGCTCAACGCCGCCGTGGAAGCGGCGCGCGCGGGCGAACAGGGCCGAGGTTTTGCGGTGGTGGCCGGCGAAGTGCGTACGCTCGCGCAGCGCAGCGCGGCGGCAGCCAAGGAGATCAAGGAGTTGATCGAAGCGTCGAACGGCCGCGTCCAGGACGGCTCGGCCCTCGTCGCCCAGGCCGGCCAGACGATGCACGACGTGGTACAGGCCGTGCGTCGCGTCACCGACATCATGGGCGAGATTTCGGCGGCGTCCGAGGAGCAGAGCCACGGTATTGAACAAGTCGGCCGGGCGGTCACGCAGATGGATGAGGTCACGCAGCAGAACGCGGCGCTCGTTGAGCAGGCGGCCGCGGCGGCCGCGTCGATGGAAGACCAGGCGCACATGCTCGACCAGGCGGTCGCGGCCTTTCGCATGACGTCGGACGACGCCCCGAGCGGCGACCACCCGGTCACGCGCGGCACGGCCGGCGTGGCGCGGGCGCGACTCGCCGCCTGACTTTCGGCACCCGGCCCGGGCCAGCGCCGGGCCGGGCTTCAGTCGTCCTGAAGCGCGCCAGCGAGCCCGGCGTCGATGATCTGCCGCGCAACCGTCGGCAGAATACGCAGCGGCGCCGAGCCCGGGCCGAACGTCTGGCTCGCCGCATAGGCCCCCTCGAGAATCAGCGACAGCGCATCGACCAGCGGCGCCGGATGCCGGGAACCGGCGGCCGTCACGAGCGCGGTGAAGCGCCGCACCACCTCCGCCTTGTAATTCACGACCGACTTGCGTGCCGCATGCTCGGGATCGGGAAACTCCGCGGCCACATTCACGAACGGACATCCCCGATAGCCGCACTGGCTCGCGCGCTCCGAGAGATCCACGAAGATCTGCAACAGTTGCGCCCGCGGATCGCCCTCGCGCTTCGCGATGCTCGCGTCGATCCGCGCCAGGCTTGCCGTTTGCATGTGATCGAGATACGCCAGAATGAGATCGTCCTTCGAGGCGAACTGGCGATACAGGCTCATCTTGTTCACGCCCGCGCGCTTGACCACGGCGTCCACCCCGACGGCACGCACACCCTCGGTATGGAACAACTCGACCGCGGCGTCGAGCAGATGCTGCTGCGCAATGGGAGCGGGCGTGACATGCCGCCCCGCCTTGCCCGGGCGCGGCGCTGCGCTGCGACGTCGCGTCGTAGCCGCAGCGCCCTCGCCCTTGGCGGATGCCTTGCCCGGCATGCCCGGCGTTGTCGATTTGGCCATTCGTCTGGCACTCCCTGGTCGGTGAACTGCGGCGTCGGGAAAGCCCTGCCGCCACAATGGAATACTTGACATGTTACCGATCGGTTCATAACATGGCAACCTCATGTTACCGATCTGTCACAAATGTACGAATCAACGTAGACAGTCGGGCTCCCGCAATCGTTCCCGGCCTGGCACGCACCGTTCGCCGCCGGACGCCAAGGATTTCCGCCATGAAGGCAGCACTCGCAAGGCGCATCAACGGTCACTTCCACTACGGGTGGATCGTGGTCGGCGTGATTTTTCTGGTCCTGCTCGCGTCGGCGGGCATCCGCGCGACGCCGAGCGTGATGATGGTGCCGCTCGAACATGACTTCGGCTGGAGTCGGGCCACCGTCTCGCTCGCCATTTCCGTCAATCTGGCGCTCTACGGCCTGACCGGTCCGTTCGCCGCTGCCGCCATGCAGCGGTTCGGCATTCGACCGACGGTGATGGTCGCGCTGCTGCTGCTCGCCTCCGGCACGGCGCTCTCCTCGCTGATGACCGCGCCATGGCAGATGGTGCTGATCTGGGGCGTGATGGTCGGCGGCGGCACCGGCGTCGCCGCCGTCACGTTGGCGGCGACCGTCTCGAATCGGTGGTTCCACACGCATCGTGGTCTGGCGATGGGGATTCTCACCGCCAGCTCGGCAACCGGACAAATGGTGTTTCTGCCGATGATGGCGGCGATTACCGAACGCTACGGCTGGCGCCCGGTGGTGCTGATCGTGGCGGCGGTCGCCGCGCTGGTGTTGCCGCTCGTGGCGCTGCTCGTGCCCGAGCGCCCCGGCTCGGTGGGCCTGCGCCCGGTCGGCGCGCCGGAAGACACTCCGGACGCGCCGCTCAATCAGGGCAATCCGCTCGCCCACGCGTTGTCGGTATTGCGCATGGCCGCCGGCAAGCGCGACTTCTGGCTGTTGTTCTTCAGCTTCTTCATCTGCGGCGCGAGCACCAACGGGTATATCGGCACCCACTTCATTGCGATGTGCGGCGATTACGGCATCTCCGAAGTCAAGGGCGCCGGCATTCTGGCCGCCATGGGCATGCTGGATCTCGTGGGCACAACCCTGTCGGGCTGGCTCTCCGATCGCTACAACAGCCGCGTGCTGCTCTTCTGGTACTACGGTCTTCGCGGCCTGTCGCTGATCTACCTGCCGTACGCCTTCGGATTCGACTTCTTCGGCCTGCCGCTCTTCGCGCTGTTCTACGGACTCGACTGGATTGCCACGGTGCCACCCACCGTGCGCCTCACGACCGACGTGTTCGGCAAGACGATGGCGCCGATCGTGTTCGGCTGGATCGTGGCCGGGCACCAGCTCGGTGCGGCAACGGCGGCCCTGGTGGCCGGCTCGCTGCGCGCCACGCTCGGCAACTACACCATGGCGTCGATGCTCTCGGGCGGCGTATGTATCGTCGGGGCGTTCATGGTGCTGCGCATTGCCCGTCGCGCCCCGGTCAACCCGGCGCCGGTGGGTGCCTGAACCGCCTGGTCAATTCCGGATTCCGCCTCGCGAACCCACCACGCCCCGGCGGCGCACGGCGCCAGCGGGGCACCCGCGAGGCGCGACTCGACGCCTGGCGGACAGTGCAACGCGTCACGATGACGCCGCCTGCAAGACCGGCGGATTTCCCGTAACCTGTGCAGGTTTTGTGCAGCACAGCATCCCCCCACTTTCACAGGACCTTCAGCAATGACGGACTCGCAACATGCACCCACGGGCGCGCTCGCCGCGCTGGATACGGATCTCTTTTCGCCGTACACGCTCGGCCCGCTCGAACTGAGCAATCGCATCGTCATGGCGCCGCTCACGCGCAGCCGCGCCGGTGCGGGCGACGTGCCAGGACCGATGGTCGCCGAATACTACGCACAACGCGCATCGGCCGGACTCATCATCAGCGAAGCCACCAACATCTCGCAGCAAGGCAAGGGTTACGCCTACACGCCGGGCATCTACACGGAAGCGCAGGTCGCCGGCTGGAAACAGGTGACGGACGCACTGCACGCCAAGGGCGGCAAGATTTTCTGCCAGTTGTGGCACGTGGGACGCATCTCGCATCCGTCCCTGCAGCCGGGCGGCGCACTGCCCGTCGCGCCCTCGGCAGTGCAGCCCGCCGGCAAGGCGTTCACGGAAAGCGGCTTCCAGCCGCACCCAACGCCGCGCGCGCTGGAGACCGACGAGATCCCGGGCATCATCGAGCAATACCGCCATGCGGCCGAATGCGCGAAGCGCGCGGGGTTTGACGGCGTGGAAATTCACGCGGCTAACGGCTATCTGCTCGATCAGTTCATGCGCGACAAGACGAACCATCGCACCGATCAGTACGGTGGCAGCATCGAAAACCGCGTGCGCCTGACGCTGGAAGTCACGCAGGCCGTGGTCGACGTGTGGGGCGCGGATCGCGTGGGAATTCGTCTCTCGCCGGTCAGCCCGGCAAACGACTGCGGCGACAGCCATCCCGAGCCGGTGTTTACGTACGCCGTCGAGCAGCTCAACCGCTTCGGCCTCGTGTATCTGCACGTGGTCGAAGGCGCAACGGGTGGCCCTCGCGAGGTGGAGAACGGTTTCGATCTGCAGAAGCTGCGGCGCCTCTTCAAGGGCACCTTCATGGCGAACAACGGCTATGACCTCGCGCTTGCGCTCAAGGCACGCAAGGAGAACCTTGCCGACCTGATCGCGTTCGGCAAGCCGTTCATCGCGAACCCGGATCTGGTGGAACGGCTCAAGCGCGGCGGACCGTTCAATGCGCTGGATCGGGATACGCTCTACGGTGGCGACGCGCGTGGCTACGTCGACTATCCGACCCTCGACGAATCCGCGGCATAACGGTGTAAGCGTGTAACCGTCATGCCGCGCAGGCGTCGGCAACGCACCGCCGACGCCGCGCCGCTCACGCCGCGCGCTGCGCCTGCCAGCGCGCGAAATCGGCACCGGCCGGGTTCTGGTACATGCGCAGGCCGAACTCGGGCAGGATCGCGAGCAGGTGATCGAACACATCGCCCTGCACGCGTTCGTACTCTGCCCAGACAGTCGTGTTCGTGAAGCAATACAGTTCGACGGGGATACCCGTCGACGACGGTTCCAGCGAGCGCACCATGCAGGTCATGCCCTCGTGGATGTTCGGGTGCGCCTTCAGATAGGCCAGCGCATACGCGCGAAACGTGCCGATGTTCGTCAAGCGACGGGTATTCGCCGGTACGCCGGCAGCCACGCCCAGCGCAGCGTTCGCGTCGGCAATCGAGCGACGCTTTTCGATCAGGTACGGCTCGAGCAGATGCAGCCGGGACAGTCGCGCGATCTCCGCGTCGTCGAGGAATCCGACGCTGCCGGCGTCGATGCACAGCGTCCGCTTGATGCGACGGCCGCCCGCCTGTTGCATTCCGCGCCAGTTCCGGAAGCTCTCGGAAATCAGACGCCACGTCGGAATCGTGGTGATCGTCTTGTCCCAGTTCTGCACCTTCACCGTATGCAACGCGATGTCGACCACGTCGCCGTCCGCGCCGACCTGCGGCATCTCGATCCAGTCACCGACGCGCAGCATGTCGTTCGACGTCAGCTGCACGCTCGCCACGAATGACATGATCGTGTCCTTGAACACCAGCAGCAGCACCGCCGACATCGCGCCCAGGCCGGAGAGCAGCAGCCACGGCGAGCGGTCGATGACCGTGGCCACGATGGCGATCGCCGCCACCACGTACAGCGCGATCTTGCCTAGCTGCACGTACCCCTTGATCGAGCGTGTGCGCGCATGTTCCGACAGGGCATAGACCGTTTGCGCGGCATCGAGGGCTCCGGCAATGGTCAATGTCGCGTAAAGGAGCGTGGTGGCCAGCGCAATGTTGCTGATCAGCAGAACAGCCTTGGGCGGCAGATCCGGGACCCACGCAATCCCGAACTGGATCACGAGGTACGGGAGGATGTGCGCCGCCCGCTGGAACACGCGGTGAGCGAGCAGCGCATCGTCCCAGCGATTGGCCGTGCGCTGCACCACGAGGCGCACGACGCGCACGATCAGGTACTGCGCCAGGGCCTGCACGAGCAACGCCACCACCAACAGTATCGTCAACGCCACCGCCAGCCGTGCCCACGGTACGTTGTCGAGCCACGCCAACATTCCTTCCCACGTCATTCCAGCACTCCTTGCCACGCCTTGCCACCGCCCGCCCGGACGGGCAGGCAAACGCAAAATGACGGCCGCATCGGGCCGTCATTCACAAACCTGCCGACGTGCCCCCGGACACCTGGCCGGGCGCATCGCCGGTACATCCATCCCTCTCGCTGCCGAATCCTGCAACCGGCAACGGGTGCTTCATCGGTCCTTCATCGAGGGCGCTAGCTTACACCGACGCACCGAACGGTACGCTCGCGATCACGTTCGGCGCGCCCGGCAGCGACGGGGGCGTGATCGTGCCGCCGCCATTGCCGCGCGACTTGCCGGAACTCAGGTAGTCCGCGATCGAGTCCTGCGTCACCTCGCCGAGGTACTGATTATCGTCGCCGAGCACCGGCAACGATGCCAGATTGTGCTCATACATGCGCGAGAGCAACACGCGCAGGTTGTCATTGGCCACGGCAGAGGCCTTGAAGTCACGCACCCGCTCGCCGCACGTGCCCTGTGCGTGACGCGTGTCCCTGCGGGCAACGTAACCCAGCGCACGTGCATTCTCGTCCACCACGACCAGCGAGCGCGTATCGAGCTCGTCCATCATGCCGTAGGCTTCCGACAGCGGAGTCTGCGGCTTGACGGTCGGCTGCGGCGTGGCCGCATCTTCCGCGCGCACCAGTAGCAGGCGCTTGAGAATTCGGTCATGTCCCACGAAACTCGCGACGAACTCGTCGACCGGGCGGGCCAGCAACGCGTCGGGCTGCGCGTATTGCACGAGTCGCCCCTGGCGGAAGATGGCGATGCGATCGGCCAGCTTGATCGCCTCGTCGATATCGTGGCTGACCATGATGACGGTCTTGCCCAACTGGCGCTGCATCTGCAGGAACTCGTTCTGGATCGATTCGCGGTTGATCGGGTCGACGGCGCCGAACGGCTCGTCCATCAGCAGCACGGGCGGGTCTGCGGCAAGCGCGCGGATCACGCCGATGCGCTGCTGCTGACCGCCGGAGAGCTCGCGCGGATAGCGCGACAGGTAGCGCTTGGGATCGAGCGCGACCATGCCCATGAGCTCGGTCGCGCGTTCGCGGCAGCGCTTCTTGTCCCAGCCAAGTAGACGCGGGACGACAGTGATGTTCTCTTCGATGGTCATGTTCGGAAACAGACCGATCTGCTGAATCACGTAGCCGATGTGACGGCGCAGCTCGATTTCGTTGATGTTGCCCGTGTCTTCGCCGTTGAGCAGAATGCGCCCGGAGGTCGGCTTGATCAGCCGGTTGATCATCTTGAGCGTGGTGGTCTTGCCGCAGCCCGACGGGCCAAGGAAGACGCAGATCTCGCCCGGCGGCACCTCGAGGCTGACCGAATTCACGGCCGTGACCGGCGTACCGTCCTTCTGGACGAAGCTTTTGGTGAGATTGTCGAGTGTAATCATACGGTTCGGATTCCTTTCGGTGTCAGCACGCGCTGCAGGCGGTGCAACAAGGTGTCGGCGACAATGGCGAGCAGACTCACCATGACCGCACCCACGACAAGCTGTCGGGTATCGCTCTGGCTGATCCCCTGGGTGATCAACACCCCGAGACCGCCGGCCCCGACGATGGCGCCGATGGCCATCACGCCGATATTCATCACGACGGCGGTGCGCACGCCGCCCAGTACCACCGGCACGGCCAGCGGCAGTTCGACCAGGCGCAGGCGCTGCCAGAACGTCATGCCGATGCCGATGCCCGCTTCGCGGATGCTCGGCTCGATCTGACGCAGCGCGAGGCTCGTGTTGCGCATGATCGGCAGCAGCGAATACAGGAAGACGGCAGCGACTGCCGGCGCCGGCCCGATGCCCATGCCGTAGACCGACAGTGCGGGGATCATGAGCCCGAACAAGGCAATCGAGGGAATGGTCAGCACGACCGTCGCCAGCCCGAGCACCAGGCCCGAGAGCCAGCGAAAGCGCGTGACCAGCACGCCCAGCGGCACGCCGACCACGATGGCCGCGCCTACCGAAGCGGCCACCAGCCACGCATGCTGCCCCGTGAGGGTCAGGATGCGGTGCCAGTTATGTGTCAAAAATTCAATCATGGGACTCCTCAGTCGTTGCGCATGCGGTGCGGCGTCACTGCACCAGGCCTTCCTGCTTGAGGAAGTCGCTTGCCACACGCGACACGGCCTGATGGTCGATGTCGACCTTCGCGTTCATGTCGCGCATGTTCTCGTCGTTGATCTTCGCGGACAGCGCGTTGAGTTCGTCGGCGAGTTTGGGGTTGGCGTCGAGCACTTCCTGGCGCACGACGGGCGTGGCGGCGTATGCCGGGAAAAATCCCTTGTCGTCGGCAAGCACCTTCAGATCGAAGCCCTTGTTGCGGCCGTCACTCGTATAAACGAGACCTGCGTCGATCTGCTCGTTCTTCAGCGCCGTGTAAACCAGACCCGGATCCATCTGCTTGATGTTGCGGCGCTCGAGATGGAAGCCGTAGAGCTTTTCCATCGGCTCCAGTCCGTCGGAGCGGCCGACGAACTCCATGTCGAACGCAAACTGCATCTTCGGATCGGCACGGAACTTCTCAACGAGCTGCGACACCGTCTCCACGCCTTCCTCGCGCGCGATCTTTCCCGGCATTGCGAACGCGTAAGTGTTGTTCAGCGTGGACGGATTGAGCCAGACGAGGCCGATCTTGCCGTCGAGCGCCTTCACGCGTTCATACGTTTGCTGCGGGTCAAGTTTCTCGGTGACCTTGTTGTAGACGATCAGCGACGTGCCCGTGTACTCCCAGACGATGTCGAGCTGATGGCTCTCCATGCCCTGGCGCATGACCACGCTGCCCAGGCCGTTCTTGAGTTCGACGTCGTAGCCCTTGCTACGCAGGTACTGGGCCGTCATCTCCGAGAGGATCAACTGTTCGGTGAAGTTCTTGCCGCCGATGGTCAGCGTGGCGGCACCGGCGGTCGCGCTTGCGGCCATGACGCCGAGCCCGACGCAGGCCATGCCGAGGCGGCGCATCCAGCGCGAGCACAAACGCGAGAGCGCGCCCGTGCGCATTTGGGAATTCGACTGTTGCATAGGGGTAGGTCTCCTTTGTCTCAGCGCGCGGGCGCACCGTGACGTGCGAACCAGAGACCGCTCGCGAAGGCGACGATGCCGTCGAGCACAAGCGCGAGCAAGGCGGTCCCGGCGGCGCCGAGGAGCAGCTTGGTCTGGTCGTTCAGATAGATGCCCGGGAAGATCAGTTGTCCCAGACTGTCCGCGCCGATCAGGAAGGCGAGCGGCGCGGTGCCGACGTTGATCGCGAGCGCGGTGCGAATGCCGCCGACGATGACTGGCATGGCGTTGGGCAAGTCGACGCGAAACAGCACCTGGGCGGGGGTCATGCCCATGCCGCGCGCCGATTCCCGCAAGGCGGGCGGCACCTGCCGCAGCCCTTCGTACGCATTGCGCACGATGGGCAGCAGCGAGGCCAGCCACAACGCCAGAATGGCGGGGCGATCGCCGATGCCCAGCACCGCCATCGACAGCGCCAGTACGGCGAGCGAGGGCAGCGTATTGCCGATGTTGAAAATCTGCACGGCGCGCTCGGCATGCTTCTCGAACATCGGCCGCGAGATCAGAACCCCCGCCGGCACGCCGACGACGATGGCCATCGTCATCGATATCGCCACGAGCTTCAGGTGCTGTTGGGTGTAGTACACCAGGTCGCCCCGGTATTTGACGAGCGCGTCCACGCCCAGCCAATACACCAGACCGGCGACTGCTGCGACGACGCCCAGCAGTCCGAAGCCGGCCAGATAGAGAATGCGATACTGCTTCGCCACGTTCATGCTCCCTTTGAATGGGTTGGCAGCGCTGGCGCGAGGCAATAGCAATCGCCCCGCGTGACAACGCGGTCAAACAAGCATGACAACTGATAGCTGCCTTGCGAATTGTGAAGTGTTCGCTCCGAAGGTCTGTGAAAGACAACGGTGACGAACCAGGCGTCGCGAATGCGACATGAGAGACGAGCTTTCGACGCCGTGGGCGCCTGGGCCTCTCGGTGCACACTTATTGAAAGCGCGCGAATGTTTTACTGCACAAGCTCATTGCGTGATGGAACGGGTCGCCGGCGCAACGAGGAACACCGGCAACGCTTTTGTTTCTATTGACCAATCTCGGCGATTGGCTTTTTTTATTTTAGTACAGATAGTGCGTCGATGCCAACCCGTAGCACGCTTTTCGCGAGGGATCCGGTGCATTTACACACGCTTACACGCCCCATCTTCACAGATGAATCGGATACCGAATTAATCACGCACGCTCGAATCCCCCGTGATGTCTGGCCTCGGGCGGATCGACGCGCGGCGACACACCTGTGTCCCGAAATCTTCAATTTCATGGTTCCGCATAGCGGTCCACCGTGCCGCAGCGAATTATTTTCCGACAGGGTGCCGACGCACTTCCGACGGGTTCCGACACGCCTCGAAATGCGCCGAAATCCGCATGACCACGAGGCCGAAACGGGAAAGGGCCACTCGCCGTTCGAAACGGATGCGGACGCCGAAAAACTCGTGTATTCTCCGAGGTTTATCTTAGTTTTCAACTATTTAGCGCAAATCGGGGAAACGCGGCGGTAACGCGAGGCAACGACCTTGCGGCCAGTCGCGACGAGCGGGTTGAAGGCTGGGAAAGCGCGATCGTGCGCGAGGCACGAGGTCGTTGATTGGCGAATAACAATTATGAAAAGTACCATCAGCCGTACCGAACAGGGCAATCGCATTGCCGCGACCACCATTCTGGTCGCATGCGCCGCACTCACCCTCGCGGGGTTCCTCACGCGTGCGCTCGAAGGCACGGTCAATCCGCTGCTGACCTTCTTCCTCGTCTCGGCCGGCGGCATTCTCAATCTGTCGACAGCATGCCTGCTCGGCGTGCAATACCTCTACAACGGCAAGCGTTACTTCGCGCAATTCGGATGCGCGTTTTTGCTACGCGGCCTGTTCATGTTCACCGAAGGCGTGCTGCTGGCGAACCAGCTCGCGGGCATCGCCTCGCATGTCACGCGCGCGCCGTTCTGGCTGTGGTTGATGGCCGAAGCCAGCTTCGCGGCTTACGTCATGCTCAGCGTACGAAGCTACACGCGCACCCGCGGCGATCCGCATACGCGCCCCGGCTACACGGAGGCGGCGCGTTACGGAGCAACGGTCCTCGTCATCTGGATAGTGGTGTCGTTGTCGCTCGTCGGCGCCGGACGCACGCTGGTCACGCCGCATCTTGCCGCGGGCATCGATGTCGAAACACTGGCGCTCGGTGCGCTCTTCGCGACGTATGTGGCCCTGTGGTGGCGCGTGGCGGCAGTGACACGCCTGTCCCACAAGCTTTTCCTGCTCGTATGGGTGGTCGTCACCATTTCGCTGTGCCAGTTGCTGCTCTCGCTCACGGCGCCGAGCGAGGCGTCGTATCAATGGTATGCCGCGCGGTTGCTCGCGCTGGCTTCGCCTGGTGTGGCCACGCTCGCGCTCGTGTGGGAAATCACGCGTCAGTACCAGTCGCTCGCGCTCACCAACACCGATCTCGTCGAGAAGGTCTTCATCGATCCGCTGACACACATCTATAACCGTCGTTACTTCGACAACCGCATTCGGCTGGTGGCCGACCGCGTGCAACAACGCGCAATCCCCCTGTCCGTCCTGCTGATCGACATCGATTTCTTCAAGCAGGTAAACGATCGCTACGGACACCCGTTCGGCGACACCGTCCTGCAGCGCATCGCCACCACGATTCAGCATTGCATCCGGCTGCCGAGCGATTTCGCGGTGCGACTTGGCGGCGAGGAATTCGCGGTGGTCCTGCCGGAAATCGACCAGCACGCGGCGCTGCGCGTCGCCGACCGCATTCGCGAGTCGGTCAAGCGGGCAAGTACCGACCTGCTTCCCGCCAAGGCCCGCGACGAAGGCGAGGCGATTACCATCAGCGTGGGCATTGCGTCATGGCAGCCGGGCGAGCCGCTCGTCATCAGTGCCATGCTGGAGCAGGCCGACAAAGCGCTCTACCAGGCCAAGCACAAGGGGCGCGACCAGAGTGTGTTGGGCCAGCAGATGGCGGCGTAGCCATCACCGCTGGGCCAACGGGCGCTGCGGCAGCAACGGACGCGGGCACGAGGGGCGCAACCCCGCCAGTCTTTGAGCGGCCCGTGCGAAGCGTATTTCCCGTGGGGGCGATGGCACCCGAGCGTCAGCGCTGGTGAGGCGACGGCGGCCCCTTGAGTTCGACGACGTTGCCGTCCGGATCGCTGAGGTAACACGACGGCCCTTCCCCGTGCGCACCGTAGCGCTGCACCACCTCTCCCAGCGTCACCCCGTGCGTGGCGAGCCCACGACGGATTGCGTCGGCATCGAACGGCTCGACGCGCAGACAGAAGTGATCGAGATTGCGCCCCTCCGGCCCGGGCGCCGCGCCGCCCTGACGTCCGATCGCGCCGTTCACGTCGACCAGATCGATCAGCGCGTCGCCGGCTCGCAGTTGCACCAGGCCGATGTCGGGCTGCACCTTCTCCCGCGTGCAGCCGAGCACGTCGATGTAGAAGTGCTCGAGGCGGGCGACGTCGTTCGTGCGCAGCACCACGTGATCGAGCGCGACGAACGGAATCTTCATCACGCGCTCAGTGCGTAGCGCCGCCGCTTCTCGACCTTGGTCTCGTGCGTCATTTCGCTTCGGCCATCCTCGAATACCGTCTCGAGCCGTACGGTGAAGCCCCAAAGCCGTGCCACGTGCTTGAGCACTTCCTCGAAACCTTCGTCCAGCGGACGGCGATCGCTCTGCACGTGGCGCAGCGTAAGCGAACGGTCGCCATGCAGATCGACATGCGCGACCTGAATGTTCGGCTCGAGCTGGCTCAGGTTGTACTGCTGCGCGAGCATCTCGCGAATCTCGCGATACCCCGAATCGTTGTGGATGGCCGTCACGCGCAGGCGACTGTCGCGATCATCGTCGAGCACCGAGAAGAGCTTCAGGTCGCGGATGACCTTGGGCGAGAGGAACTGCTGGATGAAGCTCTCGTCCTTGAAGTTGCGCATGGCGAAGTCGAGCGTGGTGAGCCAGTCGCTGCCCGCGATATCCGGCGCCCAGCGACGGTCCTCGTCGGTCGGCGCCTCGCAGATGCGACGGATGTCCTGGAACATCGCGAAGCCCAGCGCATACGGGTTGAGCCCGCTGTAGTACGGACTGTCGAACGACGGCTGGTACACCACGTTCGTGTGTGCGTGCAGGAACTCCATCATGAAGGCGTCGTTGACGAGCTTCTCCTTGTAGAGCTGCTGGAGAATCGTGTAATGCCAGAACGTCGCCCAACCTTCGTTCATTACCTTGGTCTGGCGCTGCGGATAGAAATACTGCGCGAGCTTGCGTACGATGCGCACGATCTCACGCTGCCACGGAGCGAGCTTCGGGGCGTTCTTCTCGAAGAAATAAAGCAGATTTTCCTGCGGTTCGCCGGGGAACGGTGGCTCCTCCGACTCCGTGGGATCGAGGCCGTCGTCGTCGTCGTCATCGTGAAGCGCATGGTTCGGCAGCGTGCGCCACAGGTCGTTGATCTGCATCTGCAGATAGTTTTCGCGCTCCTTCTGGCGCGCCTGCTCCTGGGCGAGCGACAGCCGTTTCGGCCGCTTGTACCGGTCCACGCCGTAATTCATGAGCGCGTGACAGGAGTCGAGCAACAACTCCACCGATTGCTCGCCGTAACGCTGCTCGCACTCCGTGATGTAGTTGCGCGCGAACAGCAGGTAATCGACGATCGCGTCGGCGCTGGTCCACGTGCGGAACAGGTAATTGCCCTTGAAGAACGAGTTGTGACCGTAGCTGGCGTGCGCGATGGTGAGCGCCTGCATGGTCATGCTGTTCTCCTCCATCAGATACGCGATGCAGGGGTTGGAGTTGATGACGATTTCATAAGCGAGCCCCATCTGTCCGCGCTTGTAGCCTCGCTCGGACGACAGGAAATGCTTGCCGTAGGACCAGTGGTGATAGCCGATGGGCAGCCCTACGGTCGCGTACGCGTCGAGCATCTGCTCGGCGGTGATGATCTCGATCTGATTCGGATACGTATCGAGCCTGAAATCCTTCGCAATGCGTGCGATCTCGTGCTCGTAGCGCTGAATCAGCTCGAACGTCCATTCCGATCCGGTGGATATATAGGCCATGATGCGTCCTCGTTGCCCGCATTGCGTCGTCGACGCGGCGACCGCCTTCAGGCCGCCTTCTTCTTGAACAGGTCGTGCAGCACGGGGTAGATTTCGGCCGCTTCCATGATGCGTTGCATCGCGAAATTCGGGTGCTGCTGCTTGACCGACAGATACTCGTTCCACAGATTCTGCGGCTCGGCGCTCGCCACCTCCACGTAGGCGAAGTACTGCACGGCCGGCATGATCGTCTGGTTGAGGATGTCGCGGCAGATGGGCGAGTCGCCGTCCCAGTTGTCGCCGTCGGAGACCTGCGCCCCGTAGATGTTCCAGTCGCTCGGCGAGTAGCGATCGGCGATGATTTCCGTCATCAGCTTGAGCGCGCTCGACACCACCGTGCCGCCCGATTCCCGCGCGTAGAAGAAGTCGTCCTCGTTGACCTCCTTCGCGGTGGTGTGATGGCGAATGAGCACCAGGTCGATGCGCTCGTAGTTGTGCCGCAGAAACAGATAGAGCAGCATGAAGAAACGCTTGGCCAGATCCTTGCGGCTCTGGTCCATCGAGCCCGACACGTCCATCAGGCAGAACATGACGGCCTGCGCCTGCGGTCGCGGCTGCATGATCCGGTTCGAGTAGCGCAGATCGAGCTTCTCGATGTACGGAATCGCTTCGACGCGCGTGCGCAGGTGTGTGATTTCATGCGCCAGCGCCAGCGCGCGCGGCGACGTGTCGCCCTCGCGCGAGACCACGTCGGCGTACTCGGCTTCGAGTTCGCGCAACTGCTTGCGATAAGGCGCAGTGAGCGCGATGCGGCGGCCGAGCGAGCTGCGCATCGTTCGAATGACGTTGAGGTTCGACGGCGTGCCGTCAATCGAATAGCCGGCGCGAACCTTGCGGAACTCCGGAATCTGCGCGAGCCGCCGCTTGGCCAGGTCCGGCAGGGCCATGTCCTCGAAGAAGAACTTCAGAAACTCCTCGCGCGAGAGGTTGAAGACGAAATCGTCCTCGCCCTCTCCCGAGTCGCTGGCGCGGCTGCCGCCGCCACCCGCGCCCGATGGCGGACGCTCGAAGTTGTCGCCCACCACGAACTCGCGGTTGCCGGGATGCACCATCTCCCGCCGCCCGCCGGGCCCGTGGTGGAACAACGGTTCCGAAATGTCCTTGACCGGGATCGAGACCTGTCCGCTGCCATCGATATCGGTAATCTTGCGCCCACCCACCGCCTTCGCGACCGCGCGACGAATCTGCTCGCGGTAGCGTTTGATGAAACGCTGCTGGTTGATGGCGCTTTTGTTCTTGCCGTTTTGCCGTCTGTCGATGATTGCTGACATAGTGGCCCCGATGGATTACGAGGATTTGCGCACGCGCAGATACCATTCCACGAGCAGGCGAACCTGCTTCGGGGTATAGCCCTTTTCCACCATACGGTTGACGAAGTTCGCGTGCTTTTCCTGATCCTCCTTGGACGACTTCGCGTTGAACGAGATCACCGGCAGCAAGTCCTCGGTCGTGGAGAACATGCGCTTCTCGATGACCGCGCGCAGTTTCTCGTAACTCGTCCAGAGCGGATTCTTGCCCGCGTTGTTGGCGCGCGCGCGCAGGACAAAGTTGACGATCTCGTTGCGGAAGTCCTTCGGGTTGGTAATCCCGGCCGGTTTCTCGACCTTTTCCAGTTCGTCGTTGAGCGCCGTGCGATCGAGAATCTCGCCGGTGTTCGGATCGCGATACTCCTGATCCTGAATCCAGAGATCGGCGAAGTTCACGTAGCGATCGAAAATGTTCTGGCCGTACTCGGAATACGACTCGAGATAGGCCGTCTGGATTTCCTTGCCGATGAACTCGACGAACGGTGCCGTCAGGTATTCCTTGATATAAGCCAGGTATCGCTTCTCGACCTCGCCCGGATACTGTTCGCGCTCGATCTGCTGTTCGAGCACATACAACATGTGCACCGGGTTGGCCGCCACTTCGGTGTTGTCGAAGTTGAATACCTTCGAGAGCACCTTGAAGGCGAAACGCGTAGACATGCCCGTCATGCCCTCGTCCACGCCGGCGTAGTCGCGATATTCCTGATACGACTTGGCCTTCGGATCGATGTCCTTGAGGTTTTCGCCGTCGTAGACGCGCACCTTGGAGAAAATGTTGGAGTTCTCCGGCTCTTTCAAACGCGTGAGCACGGCAAACTGGGCCAGCATCTTGAGCACGTTCGGCGCGCGCGGCGCGTTGGCGAGCGAGCTGTTCTTCACGAGCTTCTCGTAGATCTTCACCTCGTCGGTCACGCGCAGGCAGTACGGCACCTTCACGATATAGATCCGGTCGAGGAAAGCTTCGTTGTTCCGGTTGCCCTTGAAGCTCTGCCACTCCGCTTCGTTCGAGTGCGCTAGCACGATGCCGTCGAACGGAATCGCACCAAACCCTTCCGTGCCCTTGTAGTTGCCTTCCTGCGTGGCGGTGAGCAGCGGGTGGAGCACCTTGATCGGCGCCTTGAACATTTCCACGAACTCGAGCAGGCCGCGGTTGGCCAGGCACAGGCCGCCGGAATACGAGTACGCGTCCGGGTCGTCCTGCGGATATTCCTCGAGCTTGCGAATGTCGACCTTGCCGACCAGCGACGAAATGTCCTGGTTGTTTTCGTCTCCCGGTTCGGTCTTGGCAATGGCGATCTGTTGCAGCACCGACGGCCGCACCTTCACCACGCGGAACTTGGTGATATCGCCGTTGAATTCGTTCAGGCGCTTGGTGGCCCACGGCGACGGGATCGTATTGAGATACCGCACCGGAATGCCGAAGTCCTCTTCCAGAATCTTGCCGTCTTCCTCGGGCGAGAACAGACCCAGAGGCGACTCGTGCACCGGCGATCCCTTCAGGCAATAGATGGGCACGTCTTCCATCAGCGCCTTGAGCTTCTCGGCCAGCGACGACTTGCCCCCGCCCGGGGGCCCCAGCAGATACAGGATCTGCTTGCGCTCCTCGAGGCCCTGCGCGGCGTGCTTGAAGAACGAGACGATCTGCTCGATCGTGTCTTCCATGCCGTAGAAGTCACGGAAGGCAGGATAGATCTTGATGATCTTGTTGGAGAACAGCCGCGAGAGTCGCGGGTCGTGGTGCGTGTCGATGAGCTCCGGCTCACCGATGGCGCGCAGCATGCGCTCGGCGGCCGTCGCATATGCCGTCGCATCCTTCTTACAGATCTCCAGGTATTCCTGAATGCTGTATTCCTCTTCCCTGCGTGCTTCGAAACGTGTCGTGTAGTGGCTGAAAATATCCATATGCCTCACCCCCGCTTCATCGGAAAGCATCACAACGCGATGCCCGCCCTGTTACCCAAGACCCGGATGACTGCGCAATGGTTTCGACCTGGCTCACTGCATGCCGGAGCGACGATTGCGAAACCATTCGCACTGTCCCCTCCCTCACATGAACGACTCAAAATCCGTTTAGGTTGACTTTAAACGCGCTACCGAAAATTGCAACCGTTAACTCATCATATGCTCAAAACAAAAAAACTGTCGCTAGATATTTTCCGCATCTCTAGGCCTCCACGATAACCCGCATTCCACAAGGGTTCGGGCACGATCTACGCATTGCGCACGGCCATGCCGTTGCGTCGAAATTCGAGCGTTTTTTCAAGCACCATCCCACGCATTGCGCACTCGGGTTTGCCTGCACGCACCACCGATTTTTCATACGCGCAATTCATTACGGAATCCTATGTATTTGACGGATTTTCCCATGAGCGTCGTATCGTATTCTGCGGAAAAAAGTGGGGGGCCCGACGACGTCGACGAACGCGAAGACGTGGGCGCATGACGGAGGGCGTTCCTGACGAAGCATCGCGACGGCGCGAGGTCGCGAAGGTCGTGCGGGCGGCGGGTGCGGCACCCGACGGACGCAGGCGGAAAGTCGACGATTGCCGGATGTCTGAACGGGCGAACCTCCTCGGCGAAATCGTACCGGACGGGACGAATCGGCCATGGATGTCGCGCTTCGCGCCCGTGCCTGCCAGAGGTTCCGGCCGGGCCGCGGCACCGCACCATGCCACCGTCGCATCGATACCTTGCATATTGCCGATCTCTGGAATGAAGCGAACAGCGTGCCAGTCGATCGTGCGTGAACTCATGTTACGCCGGTTCGCCGAAATGTGCTGCGTTGATTGTGTAACGCCCTGTGTCGCCCCGGCACTCCCGCGCCATCACCGCTTCCGGTTCATTTCGTGCAATAATGCAACTTTGTTGCATTTATTACACAGTTGCAAACTGTGTCCGGGCATCGCCCGCCGCCTCCATGATTCGTTTTTCCGTTTGGCTATACCGTCTTGCCGGCTGGGAACGCACCGCATTGACGTTGCTCGTGCTCCTGCCGCTGTGGGCGCTCGTCTACTGGGCGCTGCTGGGAGTCGCATCGTGATCGGCTGCCAGGATCTCTCGGTGCATTTCGGCCCCAATGCGGCGCTCGACGGGGTCAACGTCACGTTCGCGCCCGGCGTCCTCTCGGCCGTCGTCGGCCCCAACGGCGGGGGAAAGACAACCCTGCTGCGCGCGCTGGCGGGACTGCAGAAGGCATCGCGGGGCAGGATCGTGTGCGACGGGCCGGTCGCCTATCTGTCCCAACGCCCGGAAACGGACCATCGGTTTCCGATGTGCGTCGAGGAATACGTGCTGACCGGCACGTGGCGGCGCACCGGCGACGCACGCCGCCTCGGCCGCGATGAATTTGAGCGTGCCCACAACGCGCTGACGCGCGTCGGTCTCGCCGACCGGCGCACCCAGCCGCTGGAAGTCCTGTCCGGGGGCCAATGGCAGCGCGCGCGCTTCGCCCGCCTCATCGTCGAGGACGCACCGATCGTTTTGCTCGACGAACCGCTGACCGGCATCGACGTACCGTCGGCGGAACTGTTGCTGGCCTTGCTGGATCAATGGCGCAACGAAGGTCGCACGGTGGTGACGGTGCTGCATGACCTGCCGCTGGTGCTCGAGCGCTTTGCGCACGTGGCCGTGATGGCCGGCCGGCTGGTCGCGTCGGGTGCACCGGCAACGTGCCTGCACGGTGCCTTTCCGTACGGCGAGCGCCCGGCCGGCAGCGCCGCCGTCGGTCTGTCCGTCGCAGGCGGGTACACGGCGCGCGCGGCCCACGCGGCGGCCCCGGGCGTGTCGGTCATGAGAATGCCGGGGGGGCGACAGTGAGCGCACTGCTCGATTGGCTGGTCGGCCCGTTCGCCGAATTCGACTTCATGCGGCACGCGCTCGTCGGCAGCCTGGCGCTGTCGATCGGCTGCACGCCGGTCGGCGTCTTCCTGTTGCTTCGCCGCATGAGCCTGATGGGCGACTCGCTCTCGCATGCCGTGCTGCCCGGGGCGGCCGTGGGGTATCTGATCGGTGGCCTGTCGCTGCCGTGGATGGCCGGCGGCGGCATGGTGGCGGGTCTGCTCGTCGCGCTGCTCGCCGGCCTGTCGAGTCGCCGCACGCGGCTCGACGAGGGCGCCTCGTTCGCCGGCTTCTACCTGCTCGCGCTCGCGGGCGGTGTGGTCATCGTGTCGAAGTGGGGCAACAGCGTGGACCTGATGCACCTGCTCTTCGGCTCGGTGCTGGCGGTCGACGACCCGTCGCTGATCCTGGTGGCCGCGATCGCGACAGTGACGTTGTTGTGGTTCGGGTGGCATTATCGCGGTCTCGTGCTCGACAGCGCCGACCCGACGTTCCTCGGCCAGAGCCGCGGCAAGACCGTGATGCGGTATCACCTCGGCTTCACGGTGCTCACGGTCATGAACCTCGTTGCGGGCTTTCAGGCCATGGGCACGCTGATGGCCGTCGGGCTGATGATGCTGCCGGCGGCCACGTCGCGGCTCGTCGCCCGCACGTTGCCGGGCATGCTCCTCGTGGCGTGGCTGATAGCCAGTGCGTCGAGCGTGATCGGCCTGTTGATGTCGTATTACCTGGCCTGCCCTTCCGGGCCGGCCATCGTATTGACGGCGGGAGTCGCCTACCTGGGCGCCCTGCTGATTTCGTCGGGCGGCGCATCCGCTGCGAAGGCCCCGGCGCTTTAAGAGAGGAAAACATGTTCGGATTGGGTAAAACGGGCGGCAAATCGTGGCTGGGCGCAGGGTTCTTCGCCGCAATGGTCGCCCTCGCGCTGAGCCTCGCCAGCCCGGCCCGCGCGCAGGATACGCGCCTGCCCGTGGGCGCGAGCTTCAGCATCCTGGCCGACATCGTGAAGGTGGTCGGCGGCGACCGGGTCGATGTCACGACGCTCGTCGGCCCGGATCAGGACACCCATGTCTACGAACCCACCCCGGCGGACGTGGCGAAAATCTCCGGTACGAAACTCTTCTTCGTCAACGGCCTGGGTTTCGAGGGCTGGCTGCCGCGTCTGATGAAGTCGAGCCACTATCCCGGCACGCTGGTGACCGTGACCAAGGGCCTCAAGCCCCGCACGATGGTCGACGAGGGCCACACGGTATCCGACCCGCACATGTTCCAGGATCCGGAGCGCGTGAAAACGATGGTCGACAACATCGCCGCGGCGCTGTCGCAGGCCGATCCGGCCGGCGCCACGTATTACGCCGATCGCGCCAGGAACTATCGCGGCGCGCTCGACGACCTCATTACCTGGGCGAACAAGCAACTGGCACCGATCGCCGCGTCGCGCCGCGTGGTGCTGACCTCGCATGACGCCTTCGGCTACCTCGGCCAGCGCTTCGGCATCCGGTTCCTCGCACCGGAAGGGGTGTCGACGGAGAGCGAAGCGAGCGCCCGGGACGTGGCCAACCTGATTCGCGTGATCCGCCGCACCGGCATCAAGGCGGTGTTCATGGAAAACATCTCGAACCCGCGCCTGGTGCAGCGCATCGCGCGAGACGCCAGGGTCACGGTCGACGGCAAGCTGTATTCCGACGCCCTGTCGCAGAATCCGGAAGCGTCGACCTACCTTCAGTTGTTCCAGCACAACATTCGCGCGCTGGCCGCGGCGATGAAGGACAACCGCTAGTCCTCGCACGTCCCCGACGGTGCACGCGGTATAATGCGTGCACCACACACCGGCCCCGCCACGGAGGTCCGGACAGGCCGGCCACGCCGGCTTTTGCGTTTGGGCCGCCGCTTTTGTTCCGCGGCCCGGCCCGCCGGCGCGGGCCCAACCCCTGAAACATCAATACGGACGCCCCCAGGTCAACCACTGCGAACGGCGCACACTCAATGGCAAAGAAGATTTACATCAAGACGTTCGGCTGTCAGATGAACGAGTACGACTCCGACAAGATGGCGGACGTGCTCGGCGCAGCCGAAGGCCTCGAAAAGACCGACACCCCCGAAGACGCCGACGTCATTCTGTTCAACACCTGCTCGGTGCGCGAGAAGGCGCAGGAGAAGGTGTTCTCGGATCTGGGCCGCATGCGCGCGCTCAAGGAAATCAAGCCCGACCTGGTGATCGGCGTCGGCGGTTGCGTGGCCAGTCAGGAAGGCGCGGCCATCGTGCAGCGCGCGCCGTACGTCGATGTCGTGTTCGGCCCCCAAACCCTGCACCGCCTGCCGCAAATGCTCGAAGCGCGCCGCTCGACCGGCCGCTCGCAGGTCGACATTTCGTTCCCGGAAATCGAGAAGTTCGACCATCTGCCGCCGGCGAAGGTCGAGGGCGCGACCGCCTTCGTCTCGATCATGGAGGGCTGCTCCAAGTATTGCAGCTACTGCGTGGTGCCGTACACGCGCGGCGACGAGGTCTCGCGCCCGTTCGACGACGTGCTCACCGAAATCGCCGGTCTGGCCGAACAAGGCGTGCGTGAAATCACCCTGCTCGGCCAGAACGTGAACGCCTACCGCGGCCTGATGGCCGACGGCGAGATCGCGGACTTCGCGCTGCTCATCGAATACGTGGCGGAAGTGCCGGGCATCGAACGCATCCGCTACACGACCAGCCACCCGAAGGAATTCACGCAGCGCCTGATCGACACCTACGCCAGGGTGCCCAAGCTCGTGAGCCATTTGCACCTGCCCGTGCAGCACGGCGCCGACCGCGTGCTGTCGGCCATGAAGCGTGGCTACACGGTGCTCGAGTACAAGTCGATCATTCGCCGCCTGCGCCAGGTGCGACCGGACATGTCGATGTCGTCAGACTTCATCGTCGGCTTCCCGGGCGAGACGGAGGAAGACTTCGACAAGCTCATGGCGATGATTCACGAGATCGGCTACGACACGAGCTTCTCGTTCATCTACAGCCCGCGCCCCGGTACCCCGGCGGCCAACCTGCCCGACGACACGCCGCGCGAGGTCAAGCTGCGGCGCCTGCAACACCTGCAGGCGGTCATCGAGGAGAACGCCGCGCGCATCAGCCAGCGCATGGTCGGTTCGCGCCAGCGCATTCTGGTCGAAGGCGTGTCGCGCAAGGACCCGAACGAGCTGCAAGGCCGCACGGAGAACAACCGCGTGGTGAACTTCCCCGTACCGGAAGCGCAGCGCGCGGCCCTGATCGGCCAGATGACCGACGTTGTGATCACCTTCGCCTACCCGCACTCGCTGCGCGGCGAACTCGTCACCACGCACTGAGCGAAATTTGCGACCATGACCGGACCCGGCCGCATCGGACACGCCACCCAAACGCGGTGCCTGCCCGATGCCGCACGCCGGCGACACCATCGAACGACCTGAACAGGCACCCGACCGGATCATCTTGAAAGCACCCGTCCAAGAATTCACCGCCCCGCGCGACGACAATCGCCGTCTGGCCAACCTTTGCGGCCCGCTCGACGAAAACCTGCGCCAGATCGAACAGGCGCTCGACGTGGCGATTTCCCGCCGCGGGCATCGCTTCTCCGTTCGCGGCAAGAGCGCCGTGATCGCCGCGCAGGCCCTCGAGAGCTTTTACAACCGCGCGACCGAACCCCTGTCCGTCGACGACATCCAGCTCGGCCTTGTGGAAACGCGCCAGGGCCTGGCCCCGACCGTGCGCCATGGCGACGACAACCCCTTCGCCGCGGGCGAAACGCAGGACGGCTCGCCCGTGCTGCACACGCGCCGCAGCGACCTGCATGGCCGCACGCCCGCCCAGCGCGAGTACCTCAAGCAGATCCTCTCGCACGACGTGACGTTCGGCATCGGCCCGGCGGGCACGGGCAAGACCTATCTGGCGGTCGCCTGCGCCGTGGATGCGCTCGAGCGCGACGCCGTCAAGCGCATCGTGCTCACGCGCCCGGCCGTCGAGGCGGGCGAGCGACTGGGCTTTTTGCCCGGCGACCTGGCGCAGAAGGTCGATCCGTACCTGCGTCCGCTTTACGATGCGCTCTACGACCTGCTGGGTTTCGACAAGACCCAGAAGTATTTCGAGAAGCAGATGATCGAGATCGCACCGCTCGCGTACATGCGCGGGCGTACGCTCAACCATGCCTTCATCATTCTGGACGAGGCGCAGAACACCACGCCCGAGCAGATGAAGATGTTCCTCACCCGTATCGGCTTCGGCAGCAAGGCCGTCGTGACCGGCGACACGACGCAGGTCGATCTGCCGCGCGGGCAGAAGAGCGGGCTGATGGAAGCCCAGGTGATCCTGAAGAATGTGCGCGGCATTGCCGTGACCCGCTTCACGAGCGTGGACGTGGTGCGTCACCCGCTGGTCGCGCGCATCGTCGAGGCGTACGACGCGCACGCCCAGCACGCCGAGGCCGGTCTCGACCTGCCTGAAGCGCCGGCCGCGCGGTCCTCGCGAGGCAACGCATGAGCACCGCGCGCCACGCGCTCACGCTCACGAGTCAGTTCGTCGCGGGACCGGCGTTCGCCGCGCACAAGGCGCTGCTCTCGCGCGCGGCCCTGCGCCGCTGGGTGCAAGCCGCGCTGCTGGCCGATGCCGAACTCACGTTGCGTTTCGTCGACGCCGAGGAAGGTCAGGCGCTTAACCGCGGCTATCGCGGTAAGGACTACGCGACCAACGTACTCACGTTTGCCTACGCGCAGGACGAGAGCGATCCGGTGTCGGGCGACATCGTGCTGTGCTGCCCGGTGGTCGAGCGCGAAGCGAACGAACAGGGAATCGCGCTCGAAGCGCACTACGCGCACCTGATCGTGCACGGCGTGCTCCATGCGCAGGGCTACGACCACGAGGAAGACGACGAGGCGGTGGAAATGGAAAGCCTTGAGACGGAAATTCTCGCCGGACTGGGTTACGCGGATCCCTATGCCGCCGAGAAGTCCACCAGGACGCCGAAGGCGTCTGCCACGGCCGGGGCAGCCGCTTCGCCGAAATCCCCACGCACAGCACGCTCCGCCCCGGCGCGGCCGCGCCGCGCCTGAGCCCGCATCCGAATCCCCGAACCTTCTTCGCCCATGGATCGCACTCCCGACGCCTCGACACCTCCGGACGCCCCGATGTCCGGCGCAACGGGCGGGCCGGCCTGCGACCGCTACCCGCCGGATCTCGGCGTGTCGCGGCATCTGAGCCGCGACGAACTCCTCGGCTCGCTCGATGCCGCGCTCGAGGGTTGGGACGGTCGCCAGGATCTCTGGATCTTTGCCTACGGCTCGCTCATCTGGAACCCCGGCATGCCGGTCGAGGAAAGCCTTCATGCCCGCGTGCACGGCTACCATCGCGGGCTATACCTGTGGTCGCGCGTGAACCGCGGCACCCCCGAAAAGCCGGGCCTCGTGCTGGCGCTCGATCGGGGCGGCTCCTGCGCCGGGGTCGCGCTGCGGCTCGCGGCGGCCAGGGTTAGAGAGGAATTCGAAACGCTCTGGTATCGCGAGATGGCCATGGGGTCGTATCGCCCGGCATGGCTGAACTGCCGTCTCGCCGACGGCCGCACGCAGCCGGCGCTCGCATTCGTGATGCGGCGCGACGTAAAAAGCTACGCAGGCCGATTGCCCGACGCCATCATCCGCGAGGTGTTCGACTGCGCGCAGGGCCGTTACGGCACTACGCGCGACTACGTCGCCCGTACCGTCAAGGCGCTGCGCGAAGCAGGCATGGCCGACCCCGCACTCGAAGCAATACTGCACCGATGCGGTGCGCATCACGGCGACTGAGCGTCCCGTCACGCCTTTCCTCCGGCGTCGCGCGGGATGGCCGCTGGTGGTGCCCCGATCTCGCGCAGGCCAGCCGCACGCGGCTCACGCGGCGTTGCCACACATCTGGTGTATCCTTGGGGTTCCTGTAACAGCTCGGCGTCCGCCCAACTTGGACGCGCCGTCATGAACGACCCTTATCCCAGTCGACCCGGTCGAAAAAACACCGACAAACCTCGCTCTCTGCTCGAACGCCTGACCGATCTGATTTCCCCGGAACCGGAGTCGCGTGCGGAGTTGCTCGAAATTCTGCAAGACGCTCACGCCCGCAACCTGATGGACGCCGATTCGCTGGCGATGATCGAGGGCGTATTCCAGGTGGCCGATCTGTGCGCACGCGACATCATGGTGCCGCGCGCGCAAATGGACGCCGTCAATATCGAGCAGACGCCTGAAGAATTCATGCCCTTCGTATTGGAACAGGCGCACTCGCGCTATCCGGTGTACGAAGGCAATCGCGACAACATCATCGGCATTCTGCTCGCGAAGGATCTGCTGCGTTACTACGCCAATCACGACTTCGACGTGCGCGACATGCTGCGCCCCGCGGTGTTCATTCCCGAGTCGAAGCGTCTCAACGTGCTGCTGCACGACTTTCGCGTGAATCGCAACCACATCGCCATCGTCGTGGACGAGTACGGCGGCGTGGCGGGCCTCATCACCATCGAGGACGTGCTCGAACAGATCGTCGGTGACATCGAGGACGAATACGACTTCGATGAAGAGGAAGACAACATCATCGCGGCGCCGGATGGCACTTACCGCATTCGTGCGCTCACCGAGATCGAGCAATTCAACGAAGCGTTCGGCACCCAGTTCCACGATGACGAGAACGACACGATCGGCGGTATGATCACGCACCAGTTCGGCCGCGTGCCGCGCCGGGGCGAGCGCATGCGTATCGGCAATCTCGTGTTCGAGGTGCAGCGCGCCGACGGCCGTCAGGTCCACATGCTGCTCCTGCGGCGCGTGGAACCGGCGCCCGCCGTTCAGGCCGAATAGCCGGCCTGGACCGACTCCCGATTAACCCCTTGATCGATCCATGCAGGAAATGACCGTCCACGCGCCCGAGCGGCGCACGTGGCCGGCCTGGCGTGCGCGCGCGCTCGCCGGTCTGGCCGGAATCGCGCAAATGCTGGCCTTCGCGCCGCGCGACGTCTGGTGGCTGCAACTGCTTGCCATGGCGGGCCTGTTCGCGCTCGTGGCGCGCAGCGCCTCGCGGCGCGACGCCGCGTGGCTCGGCGGCTGCTTCGGCGTCGCGTCTTTCGTCTGCGGCATCTGGTGGCTCTATATCAGCATGCACACTTACGGCGGCATGCCCGGCATCATGGCCGGCGCCGCCGTCGTGCTGTTCTCGATCTATCTCGCGCTGTACCCCGCGCTCGCTGCCTGGGCCACCCGCTGGGTGGGGCCGGCGGGCCCATGGCGCGCACTGGCGTTCGCCGGCGCCTGGACCCTCGCGGAATGGCTGCGCGGCACCGTCTTCACCGGCTTTCCGTGGCTCTCGCCCGGCTACGCCCATGTCGACGGCCCGCTCGCGGGCTTTGCACCGCTCGTCGGCGTGTATGGCATCGGCGGTCTGGCCGCACTGGCGGCCGCGGGCGTCGCGCAGGCCGTGCTGCCCGCCGTCGCGACCGTGCGGCCCGGGCGGCGTCTGGCCATGGTCATCGGCGTGCTCGCCCTGCTGGGCGCGGGTGCGGGGCTATCGCGCCACGCATGGACCGCACCTTCGGGCAAGCCGATCACCGTGCGCCTGCTGCAAGGCAATGTCGCGCAGGACATGAAGTTCGAGCGCGCCGGGATCGACCACGCCATGACGCTGTACCGCGACATGATCGTGGCGGCGCCGGCCGACTTCATCATGACGCCGGAGACGGCCTTCCCGGTGCTGCTGCAAGGCATTCCGCCCGACATCGCCACGTCGATCCGCGAATTCGCGGACCGCACCGGCTCGCACGTGGCGCTCGGCGCCGTGGGGGCCACGCTCACCGACCGGGGGCCGACGGACCTGACCAACAGCCTGTTCGGCGTGACGCCGCGCGATCGCACGCTCTACCGATACGACAAGCACCATCTGGTGCCTTTCGGCGAGTTCGTGCCGTGGGGCTTTCGCTGGTTCGTCGACATGATGCACATTCCGCTGGGCGACTTTCTGCGCGGCACGGCCACCCCCGCCGGGTTCGTGGTGCGCGACCAGCGGGTGGCGTTCGATATCTGCTACGAGGACTTGTTCGGGGAAGAGATCGCGCAGACGCTTCGCAGCATGCCGGAGCCCGCCACCGTGCTGGCGAACTCGACGAACCTGGCCTGGTTCGGCGACACCATTGCGCTCGACCAGCATTTGCAGATCGCCCGCATGCGCTCGCTGGAGACCGGACGCCCGATGCTGCGCGCCACGAACACGGGCACCACGGCGATCATCGACGCACAGGGCCGTGTGCAGGCCCGTCTGCCGGCCATGACGACGGGCGTGCTCACCGGCACCGTGCAGCCGTACGCGGGACTCACGCCGTACATCCGCTTCGGCAACGCGCCCGCGCTGCTGCTGGCGCTCGCGGCGCTGGGTCTCGGACTGCTCATGACGCGCCGCGCACGCTGATCGGCCAGACCCGCGCCGGCAACTCGTCGGCAGGAACGTGACGCGCGGGGGGACGCGAAAATCCCCCCATGCCACCACCGTTGGCCATCGGCGCCCCATTCGGGTCGAATTCCCGCTAAAATTCAATGTTTTAGTCTTTCGGGCGCGCTCGCGGCCGGGCCGAGAGACTGCGCAAAATCCGCATTTTTTCCTGTTCGTCCGCGCGAATTCATCATGCTTACCTTTCAACAAGTCATCCTGACGTTGCAGGATTACTGGGACAAGCAAGGCTGTGCGTTGCTCCAGCCTTACGACATGGAGGTCGGCGCCGGTACCTCGCACACCGCCACGTTCCTGCGCGCGATCGGCCCGGAGCCGTGGCGTGCCGCCTATGTGCAGCCGTCGCGACGTCCCAAGGATGGCCGTTATGGCGAGAATCCGAACCGCATGCAGCACTACTACCAGTACCAGGTGGTGCTCAAGCCGGCGCCGGAGAACATTCTCGACCTGTACCTGGGTTCGCTGCGCGCGCTCGGCCTGGATCTGACCGAAAACGACGTGCGCTTCGTCGAGGACGACTGGGAGAACCCCACGCTCGGCGCCTGGGGCCTGGGCTGGGAAGTGTGGCTCAACGGCATGGAAGTGACCCAGTTCACTTACTTCCAGCAGGTCGGCGGTCTGGACTGCAAGCCGGTGCTCGGCGAGATCACCTACGGTATCGAGCGTCTGGCCATGTACCTGCAGCAGGTCGAGAATGTCTACGACCTGGTGTGGACGGAGTGGGAAGAGCAAACCGCCGACGGTCCGGTCAAGCGTCGCCTGACCTACGGCGACGTGTTCCATCAGAACGAAGTCGAACAGTCGACGTACAACTTCGAGCATTCGAACCAGCCGATGCTGTTCGGCTTCTTCGACAACTACGAGAGCGAGGCGAAGCGCCTCATCGAAGCCGAGCTGGCACTGCCTGCCTACGAGATGATTCTCAAGGCCGCGCACACCTTCAACCTGCTCGACGCGCGCGGCGCCATCTCGGTGACCGAGCGCGCGGCGTACATCGGCCGCATCCGTGCGCTGTCGCGCCTGGTCGCACAGGCCTACTACGCCTCGCGCGAGAAGCTCGGCTTCCCGATGCTGAACGCCTCCGCCGCCCAACACCCAACGCAAGCCGCATGATGAGCACCGCACAACGCACCCTGCTGGTCGAACTGCTGACCGAAGAATTGCCGCCGAAGGCACTGGCGCGTCTGGGCGACGCGTTCGCCGACGGCATTGCCAACGGCCTGCGCACGCGCGGCCTGACCACCGACGCGAGCGTCGTCACGCCGTATGCCACACCGCGCCGACTGGCGGTCACGATCTCGCACGTGCTCGAGCGCGCGCCTGACGCCACCATCCGTGCGAAGGTGCTGCCGGTGTCCGTCGCGCTCGACGCGAACGGCAACCCCACGCCCCCGTTGGCCAAGAAGCTCGCCGCCATGGGCTTCGCCGACCTGCCGGTCGCCAGCCTCGAACGCGCGATGGACGGCAAGGCCGAAGCCTTCTTCCACACCTACACCGCCGCAGGCGCGCAACTCGCCGACGCATTGCAGGCCTCGCTCGACGAGACGCTCGGCAAGCTGCCGATTCCGAAGGTCATGAGCTATCAGCGCCCGGACGGCGAGACGGTGCAGTTCGTGCGCCCGGTGCACGGCCTGATCGCACTGCACGGCGACACGCTGGTGCCCGCCACGGCAATCGGCCTGGCGTCGTGCAACAAGACGCTGGGTCACCGTTTCCTCTCGAAGGGGGAAGTCACTGTCGCCAATGCCGACGCCTACGCCGCCACGCTCGAGACCGAAGGCAAGGTGCTGGCCAGCTTCACCGGCCGCCGCGAGGCGATTCGCGCGCGACTGCTCGCCGCCGCCGGCGACGACCATGTCGTGATGCCCGATTCGCTGCTCGACGAAGTGAGCGCGCTCGTGGAATGGCCCGCGATCTACGCCTGCCACTTCGAGAAGGAATTCCTGTCGGTGCCGCAGGAATGTCTGATTCTCACGATGCAGACCAACCAGAAGTATTTCGCGCTGACCGACAAGCCGCTCGCCGAGGGCGGGCGCCTCACGAACCGCTTCCTGATCGTCTCCAACATCGAGACCGGCAAGCCGGAGCAAATCGTGACGGGTAACGAGCGTGTGGTGCGCCCGCGTCTGGCCGACGCGAAGTTCTTCTTCGAGCAGGACAAGAAGAAAGCGCTTGCCGATCGCGTGCCACTGCTCGCGAACGTGGTCTACCACAACAAACTGGGTTCGCAACTCGAGCGCACGCAGCGTCTGGTGAAACTCGCCGGTGCCATCGCGAAGATGACCGGCGCGGACGTGGCGCTCGCCGAGCGCGGCGCCCTGCTCGCGAAGGCCGACCTGCTGACCGACATGGTCGGCGAATTCCCGGAACTCCAAGGCACGATGGGCACGTATTACGCCCGCCACGACAACGAGGCCAACGACGTCGCCCTCGCCTGCTCGGAGCACTATCAGCCGCGCTTCGCGGGCGACGCCCTGCCCGCGAGCCCCACCGGCACGGCGGTCGCGCTGGCCGACAAGGTCGAGACGCTTGTGGGCATCTGGGGCATCGGTCTGCAGCCGACCGGCGAGAAGGACCCGTTCGCACTGCGCCGCCACGCGCTGGGCATCGTGCGCATGCTCATCGAGAAGCGCCTGCCGGTCATGCTGCCCGACCTGCTGCGCGCGGCCTACGACGGCTTCACCTCGGGCGTGGCCGACAGCGCCTACCTGAACGACGTCTACCTGTTCGTGCTCGATCGCCTGCGCGGCTACCTGCGCGAGCGCGGTTTCGCCGCGAATGAGATCGAAGCCGTGCTGGCCGATCAGCCGAAATATCTGGGCGACCTGATCGAGCGCCTGGAAGCGGTGCGCGCGTTCTCGGCGCTGCCGCAGGCCGAGGCGCTGGCCGCCGCCAACAAGCGTATCGGCAACATCCTGAAGAAGACCTCGGCGCCCGCGGACAGCGTGGTGCGCGCCGAACTGCTGATGGAGCCTGCCGAGAAGGCGCTGGCCGCCGAACTCGACCAGGTGGCCCCGGTGGTGCAGCACAAGTTCGAGGCGCGCGAATACGCGCAGGCGCTCTCGGCCCTGGCGCAGCTGCGCGATGCGGTCGACGCCTTCTTCAACGACGTGATGGTGATGGCCGACGACGAGGCACTGCGCAACAACCGCCTCGCGCTGCTCACGCGCCTGCACGTGCAGATGAACCGCGTGGCCGATCTGTCCAAGCTCGCCGCCTGACGGCGGTGTTCCGAGAAAGGTGAACTGAGTTGCCCAAGTCCCTCACGTCCCCCCTGGATTCGCGCAAGGACCGCGCGCCCGGCCCCGCCGCCCGCAAGCTGGTGATTCTGGATCGGGACGGCGTGATCAACGCCGACTCGGACCAGTTCATCAAGTCGACGGACGAGTGGGTGCCGCTGCCCGGTAGCCTGGAGGCCATTGGCCGCCTGAATCAGGCCGGGTATCGCGTCGTCGTGGCGACCAATCAATCGGGAGTGGGGCGCGGGCTGTTCGACATGGCCACGCTCGGTGCCATGCACGCGAAGCTGTCGAAGCTGGCCGCGGCCGTCGGCGGGCGCGTCGATGCGGTTTTCTTCTGCCCGCACACGGCGGCCGACGGCTGCGACTGCCGCAAGCCGAAGCCCGGCCTGTTTCAGGAAATCGCGCGGCGCTACGAAATCGACCTGACCGGCGTGCCGGCCGTGGGCGACTCGCTGCGCGATCTGCAGGCGGCAGTCGCCGTGGGCGCGCACCCGCATCTGGTACTCACCGGCAAGGGTCGGAAGACACTCGCGGCCGGCGACCTGCCCGACGGCACGCGGGTCCACGACAGCCTGCAGGCGTTCGTCAACGACCTGCTCGCCGACGAGGACGGCCGACATGCGTGAGCGACATCCGCCCCGCCGTGCATTCCGATGCACGCAGCGCGACGCGCGTCGATGCCTGTAGGACAATCGCTCCGGCCACCCTCATTTCACCAAGACCCGATGCTGCAATTTCGTTCGATTCTCTTTTTCCTCTTCCAGATCGTCTGGACGGTCCCGTACGCCATCGCGTGCATCGTGTCGTTCCCGTTCCTCAAGCGCGAGCAACGCTACTGGTTCGCGGTGGGCTGGTGCCGCGTCGTGATTCGCGTGGCCGACAAGCTGTGCGGCATTCGCTACCGGGTCATCGGACGGGAGAATCTGCCCGACACGCCGGCGATCGTCCTGTCGAAGCATCAGTCCGCATGGGAGACGGTCGCGCTGCCCGCCCTCATGCCGAAGCCTTTGTGCTACGTGTTCAAGCGCGAGTTGCTGTACGTGCCGTTCTTCGGTTGGGCGCTGGGTCTGCTGAGCATGATCCACATCAATCGCAGCAAAGGCACCGACGCGTTCCAGTCGGTCGTGGCACAGGGCCGTGAACGCCTGGCCGAGGGCGCATGGATCATCATGTTCCCGGAAGGTACGCGCACCCGGACCGGTTCGCGCAACAAGTACAAGTCCGGCGGCGCCCGGCTGGCGGCAACGACGGGCACGCCGGTGGTGCCGGTCGCGCACAACGCCGGACGCGTGTGGCCGCGCAATTCGTTTGTGAAATACCCCGGGGAAGTGGTCGTCTCGATCGGCCCCGTGATCGAGACGGCGGGACGCACGGCCGAGGCCGTCAACGCCGACGTGGCCGAATGGATCGAGCGGGAAATGGTGCGCATCGACCCGGCGGCCTACACGTCGAGGCCGAAGGCAAGCGCCACGCCCGACGCCACGCCACGGGCCTGAACCATACGCCGAGACCGTCTCATGTCGAAAGTCCAACCCGCCACCCGCGACATCCGCTCCCGGCATGAGACGCCTGCTCCCCAGATGGAACTCGACCTTTTCGGCAGCCCCGCCGCGGAAGTCACCGGCGTTGCCACGGATGTGCCGGGCGCCTCTGCAGCCCTGAATCAGGCCACCACCGACACCGACGGCCTGCAACCCACGATGCCGCGCCGCACACCGGCCAACGGCGAGCGCGTGATCGTGCTCGACGGTCACGCGCTCTACTATCGGTTCAAACGCTCGTCGCGGCGCACCATCGGCTTCATGATCGACGAATCGGGACTGGCGGTGACCGCGCCGCGATGGGTCACGCTCGCCGACGTGGAAGCCGCCATCGTCGAGAAGAAACGCTGGATCTTCAGCAAGATCGCCGAGTTTCGTGAACGCGCGGCGCGCCGCGTGATCCCGCGTGTGAACTGGATCGACGGCGCCACGCTGCCGTATCTCGGCCATACGCTGACAGTGCGCCTGAGCGCAGGCGCCGGTATCGCGCAGTACGACATCCACACGCATACCCTGTGGCTCGACCTGCCCCCCCAGGCCGCCGCCGAACAGATGCGCGATCGCGTGCAGGGCTGGTTGCAGCAGGAAGCCCGCAAGCTCTTCACCACACGCCTGGAAGTCTATGGCGAGCGCCTGGGTGTGCGGCACTCGGCACTGGGCCTGTCGTCTGCCGCAACGCGTTGGGGCAGTTGCAGCGCCGACGGACGCATTCGCCTGAACTGGCGCCTGATCCACTTCCCGCTCGGCGTGATCGACTACGTGGTCGCGCACGAACTCGCGCACCTGAAGGAAATGAACCATGGCCCGCGCTTCTGGCAAGCCGTGGCGTCGATCTTCCCGGAATTCGAGGCCGCGCGCGACACGCTCAAATCGCACGCCCCGGAGTGGCTGCCCGAATTCTGACCGGCGGGACGCACCGGATCACCGGGATACCCCGGGTCACCAGGATGGCTGGGATAGCCTGGCCGTCAGAATGGCTCAACGCAGCATGAACCCTGCTCATTTCCGTGAGCGCGGGTACAATCGGGTTTTCGTTGTCCCCACACTGAAAACACCATGCGAATGCTCCATACCATGCTGCGCGTCGGCGACCTGCAGCGCTCGATCGACTTCTACACGCGCGTGCTCGGCATGCAACTGCTGCGTCAGAGCGAGAACCCCGAATACAAGTACACGCTGGCGTTCGTCGGTTATGGCGCCGAGTCGGGCAATACCGTGCTCGAGCTGACCTACAACTGGGGCGTGGACAAGTACGAGATGGGCACGGCCTTCGGGCATCTGGCCGTCGAAGTGGACGATGCCTATCAGGCTTGCGACACGATCCGCGCCGCGGGCGGCAAGGTCACGCGCGAGGCCGGCCCCGTCAAGGGCGGCACAACGGTGATCGCCTTCGTGGAAGATCCGGACGGCTACAAGATCGAATTGATCCAGAAGCACTCGTCGAAGGGCGATCTGTAAGACGTCGCCCGGCCCATCACGGGCCGGGCCGTTCCAAGGGCCGCAGCCCTCAGAACTCGACCATCGCGAAGTCTTCCTTGCCCACGTCGCACAACGGGCATCGCCAGTCCTGCGGCACGTCTTCCCAAGGCGTTCCCGGCGCAATGCCATCTTCCGGATAACCGACGGCCTCGTCGTAGATCCATCCGCAAATCACACACACCCACTGGCGTGACGCCATCGGCGCCGGCGCCGCGGGCGCAGGCGTGCTCGCGGGCGGGCGGGCGTGCTCCCCCGCCGGGTCGGGCAGCGTGAAAACCAACGGCGACTCGGTGCCCGAGGCGTCTTGCCGCGGTCGTTCGAGGTGCGTTTGCAGCGCGGCGAGCAACGCCTGCGCTTCCTCCCGGGTGAGATCGACCCAGTAGGGATCGCCCGCCCCATCGTTGAGTCGCGACGGGGAAAACTGCAATTCGACGGCGGAGCCTTTCTTGTACATACGGAATACTGCGGTGTTCGAAGCGAATGCGAATCGCCCACGTTGACCGGCGTGCCGGGGCGTGTCGTCGCGGGGAAGTGCGGAGACGAAGCCCCCGCGCGGAGCATTGTATCGGCGCGCATGCACGCAATAAACCCGCGAAACGGGGACACATTGTGCCGCATGACGCAACAATGTCCGTCACATTACCCACGCTGCCCGCACCGGAATCCCGCCCGACGTGTCAGGATCGGGGACAATAGGCGCCAATGCGCGTCGTGCGCCGATGTCCACGATGCATCGTCATCCGAACCAATTTCATGAAAACCACACCTCGCCCGATCGACGCCGGTGCGCTCGCCATCATGCTGGGCCTGTGCATGGTCTGGGGTGGCCAGCAGGTCGCCGTCAAGCTCGCGATCCCGGCCGTGCCGGCGGTACTTCAGGCGGGCCTGCGCTCGCTCATCGCCTCCATTCTCGTGGGGGCGTGGATGCTGTGGCGCCGCCAGAAGCTGATCACGGGCGACGGTACGTTGCCGGCCGGCCTTCTCACCGGGCTGTTGTTCTCGGTCGAGTTCTACTGCATCTTCGTCGGACTGACGTACACCACGGCCTCGCGCATGGCGGTCTTCCTCTACTCGGCGCCGTGCTTCACCGCCATCGGTCTGCACTGGGCCGTGCCGAGCGAGCGGCTTCGGCCGCTGCAATGGCTCGGCATGGCCGTTGCCTTCTGCGGCATCGTCGTGGCGTTTTCCGACGGCAGCAGCGCCAACCTCTCCACGACGTGGCCGGGCGACCTGCTCGGCATTCTCGCGGGATTTTTCTGGGGAATGACGACCGTGATCGTTCGCGCCTCGCGTCTGGCGACGGCCGCGCCGGCCAAGACGCTGCTGTATCAGTTGGCGGTGTCGGCGGTATTGCTGTGCCCGCTGGCGCTGCTTACGGGGCACGCGCACGTCGGCGCGATGACGGCCACGGCATGGATCGGCCTCGTTTACCAATCCGTGGGCGTGGCGTTCGCGAGCTATCTGATCTGGTTCTGGATGCTGACCCGCTACAGCGCCGCCCGCCTCGCGTCGTTCTCGTTCCTGAGTCCGCTGTTCGGCGTGACGTTCGGCGTGCTGATTCTGGGCGAATCGGTCGGCTGGCGCTTTGCAGGCGCAGTGGCGCTCGTGTTCGCGGGCATCAGCCTCGTGAACCGCCGGCGCTGATCGCGCGCGCCAGGGCAACGTATTCGTCGACCGGCACATCTTCCGCGCGACGCGTGAGATCGAAGCCGATCGCCTCGAAGTCCACGCGGTCACGGTAGCTGTGCAACGTGTTGCGCAGCATTTTGCGCCGTTGCGAGAATGCCTGCGCGACGACCGCTTCGAACACGTCCAGATCGACCTCCGGCAGATCGGCCACCGCGCGCGGGATCATGCGCACCACGGCCGAGTCGACCTTCGGCGGCGGATTGAACGCCTGCGGCGGCACGTCGAGCACCTTGTCCATCCAGTAGCGGTACTGGAGCATGACGGAAAGACGGCTGTAGTTGCTCGACCCCGCCGGGGCCACCATGCGCTCCACGACCTCGTTCTGCAGCATGAAGTGCTGATCGCGCACCTGGGCCGCGTAGCGCATGAGGTGAAAGAGCAGCGGGCTGGAGATGTTGTACGGCAGGTTGCCGACAATGCGCAGCGGGGCCTCGTCGCGGCGATCGGCAGGCACCAGCGACCCGAAGTCGAAGTCCAGCGCATCGCCCGCATGCACGCTCACACGATCGCCGAACTTGCGCGTCAGGCGCGCCACCAGATCGCGGTCGAGTTCGACCACGTGCAAATGCGCGAGCCACTCGGTCAGCGGCGTCGTCAGCGCACCCAGCCCCGGCCCGATTTCCACCATCAGGTCGTCGGTGCGCGGAGAAATGGCGCTGATGATCGCGTCGATCACGCCCATGTCGACGAGAAAGTTCTGGCCGAAACGTTTGCGCGCCACGTGGCCCTGTTGGACGCCCGTGCGCTTGGATGCGCTACTCATGTGAAATTCCTTATGAACGCGGTTGCGATGCGCCCGGTGCGCCGGCCACGCCCGCGATCAATGTTGCGTGTGCGGCGGCGTTGCCCGCCATGGCCGCGGCGGTACGCAGGGCTTCGAGCAGACTGCCGCTCTCGGCGCGGCCCGTACCCGCGAGGTCGAGCGCCGTGCCGTGGTCGACGGATGTCCGGATGATCGGCAGCCCCAGGGTGATGTTCACGCCCGCGCCAAAGCTCGCGTACTTGAGCACCGGCAGGCCCTGGTCGTGATACATCGCCAGCACGGCGTCGGCGCCTTCGAGGTGTCTCGGCTGAAACAGCGTGTCTGCCGGATAGGGCCCCCGGGCGTCGATGCCGACCGCGCGGGCATCGTCGAGCGCCGGCGTGATGACATCGATTTCCTCGCGGCCCAGATAGCCCGACTCACCGGCGTGCGGATTGAGGCCGGTGACGAGAATGCGCGGTCGCGCCACGCCGAAATGCCGCATCAGATCCGCGTTGAGGATCACCAGCGTTTCGAGCAGATCGCCGCGACGGATGGCACCGGGCACCTGCGCCAGCGGCAGGTGCGTCGTGGCAAGCGCCACGCGCAGCCCCCCGCCCGCGAGCATCATCACGACACGGGGTGTGCCGGTGCGCTCGGCGAGATACTCGGTATGCCCGGTGAAAGCCACGCCGCAATCGTTGATGGTGCTCTTTTGGAGTGGCGCGGTGACGATGGCATCGTACGTGCCCGCCAGTGCGCCGTCGATGGCATCGTCGAGCAGCGCCAGCACGTAGCGACCGTTGGCGGCATCGAGCTGCCCCGCCTGCGCGGCGACGGCCAGCGGATGGTGCACGACACGTACCCGATCGCCCGCGAGCAACGCCTGCCAGGCGTCGCCGAGACCCACGGCCTGCGCACGCGAGGCCAACAGCGAGGCGTCGCCGATCACGGCAAATCGACATCGGGAGAGCGGGCGGAGGGAGGCGTCGACTTCGGGAAGCGCCGCGGCGGCGCCGATGCCGCCGGTGGTCGCCGGCGCCAGGCACTTCACGAGCGCCTGCACCGTCAACTCCGGCCCAACGCCCGCCGGTTCACCGGTGGTGATGGCGAGGACGAAGGGCCGGTCGGTAGTCATGCGTGCAGAGAATGTCGTGTCGGAATGCGTCTCACGCGGCGCTTACTGCTGCGCGTTGTTCAGACGATAGTCGACGTAGGCGCTGTCGCGCAGTTGTTGCAGCCAGTCGCGATACTGCTGCTCCGCCTTGCGGCCGCGCAGTTCCTGCATGGCGAGGTTGCGCTCCTGGTCGCCGGAGACCTGCGACTCGCGATGTCCCAGCACCTGAATCAGGTGATAGCCATACTCGGAGCGCACCGGATCGCTGATCTGGCCGTCCTTGAGTTCGGACATGGCACGCTCGAACGCGGGCACGGTTTCCCCCGGGGAAATCCAGCCCAGATCGCCGCCTTGCGACGCCGAACCGTCCACAGAGTACTGACGCGCGAAGTCGGCGAAGTCGCCCTTGCCTGCCTCGATCTGTGCCTTGATGTCGAGCAGCTTCTGGCGTGCCTGGGCTTCCGACACACCGTCGCCCACACGAATGAGGATGTGACGCGCGTGGATCTGCGGCACCGTCATGCCCTGCTCGCCGCCCTGCTTGCGGGTTTCGACCAGCTTGATGACGTGGAAGCCGTTGTTGCTGCGAAGCACCTGCGGCACGACCGTACCCGGCTGAAGCTTCTGAATTTGCGTGAGGTACAGGTCGGGGATGCGTTCGGGAATGCGAAAGCCCATGTCGCCGCCGTTCGCTGCGTCCGACGCGTCCGAATATTCCTTGGCGAGGGCCGCGAAATCACCGCCCGCCTTCGCCTTGTCGAGCGCCTCGGTCGCCTTCTTCTGCGCGGCGCTCACCTGGTCGGGCGTGGCACCTTCCGGCAGCTTCACGATGATCTCGCTCAGGCGGTATTCCGGCTCCGACGGCGTGGCCGACGCGCCGCGCTGCGCGGCGAGGAACGTGTTGATTTCCGAATCGCTCACCTGAATCTGGCTGTCGACTTCGCGGTCTCGCAGGCGCGCCATGATGATCTGCTCGCGCACTTCCTTGCGGAAGGCATCCCAGGGCACGCCGGCCTGCGAAAGACGGGCCTTGTACTGGTCGACGCTCAGGCGATTGTCGGCGGCAATGCGCTGCAATGCCTGTTCGACGTCGGCGTCCTTCACGACGATGCCGTCTTCCTTGGCGCGCTGGAGCTGGACCTGCGTGACGATCATCTGCTCGAGCACCTGGCGCTGGAGCATGTCGGCATCCGGAATCGGGCGCTTGGCGAGCGTCAGTTGATGCTTTGCCTCCTCGATGCGCGTGTCGAGCTCCTTGCGGGTGATGACGCTGTCGTTGACCACGGCAACGATCGAATCCACCGGACGCACGGACGACGCAGGCGCTCCCGCGGCCCTGGCGCCGACCGGCGCGGGCTGCGCCACCGCCACCCCGGCAGCAAGACACAGGCTCGCCAGCAGCGAGGCACGCTTCACAAACATGTCATTCATAGTTGCTGAATCGAGAAGGAATCTGGTTCGTCGGTGGCGGTTGATATCCCGGTACCCCGACCTTGAAGGCTTCTGTGGCGCTATTGCCGGACTTGGTCAGCCCCTTCAACTCCAGTTGCGCGAAGATACGCGAAGTTGTCGTCGTGGCGTTAGTGGCGTAGCGCTGCAGCCCGACCCGGAAGGCCCAGCAGTCGGCATCATACTCGAAACCCGCAAGGGCATCGACGAACGTCTTGTCCGTGATGCTGTAGTTCAGGCGCCCGACAACCCCGAACCGCGGTGTGATCGGCCATTGCCCCGAAAGTTCGATCTGATTGATCGGCGTCGTGGTTAGCGTCGTTTGCCCCACGACGGGCGGCGGGTTACGCAAGTAGCGGTAGTACAGGTTGAACACGCGCCGCTCGCCGGGACGCCACGTGACGCCGACGTCCGAGCGGTTGAACTGCGACGTGCTCGGACTGTACTGGACAGCCGTGCTGAACGTGATGTTCTGGTACAGCAGCGCCGATCCGCCAACGAGGAAGTCGGACACGCCGGCATCTTCCGGCACGCCACCGGGCATCGTCACACGCGATTGCGTGATGTTGTAACGCTGCGCGTACCAGATGCGTGCGCGCTCGATGCCCGATTCCGCATCGATGAGGCGCGACGTCAGGGCCATGGTGACGCGGTTGGCGTCCTGAATGCGGTCTTCCCCGATGAACGAGTTCTCGCTGAAGATTTCGGCGAGGTTGAAGTCCGACACGGCGCTGTCGAAGATCGGGATCGAACTCTGGTTCCGGTACGGCGTGTAGACGTAGAACAGGCGCGGCTCCAGCGTCTGCTTCATGGACGTGCCGAACAGGTTCACCGGGCGCTCGAAGGTCAGCCCGGTGTCGAGACTGACGGTCGGCACCGTGCGGGTGATCGACGACTGCATCATCGATCCGTTCGGATAGTCGACGTTGTACGCAGCCGCGTTGAACATGACCTTCGGAACGACGAAGTAACCCGGCGTGAGAATCGGGTAACTCAACGTGGGCTGCGCATAGAGGCGCTCGCCGTTCGGCTGGCCGGTGGAGCTGGCGATCTGGAACCGGTTGTACCGGATCGGCATCGAGAAGTCGAAGCCGTGGAAATCGAACTTGTTGTACGTTGCCGACAGCTCGGGCACCGACTCGTACTGGGGCGTACTTGGCGCAAGCGTCTGATACTTCAGTACGCGGGCAAGGAACGACCAGTCGCCGTAATTCCACGTCAATCCGGCTTCGCGGTTGTAGACACGCTGCACGCCGGTCTGGAAGTTGGTTCCCGATCCGAAATCATCCGGATAGGTGTCGTCCGAGACCTTCGTGAAGTTGACGTACGCGTTCACGCCGTAGCCGAGCGACTGGCTGTGCTGGAACGTGAACGTGTACCGGGCGTCGCCCGTCACACGATCCTTCGGCAGATATTCGAGGTGGAACAGGCCCGCGTACGTCGGCTCGAGGTAGCGGAAGTCGCCCATGAGCATCACGCCGCGCTTGGTCATGAAGCGGGGCGTGATCGTCAGATCGCGGTTCGGCGCGATGTTGAAATAGTACGGTGTGGCCAGTTCGAAACCGGTACGGCTCGACTGCGTGAAGGTCGGTGCGAGAAAGCCCGAACGACGCTCGTTCGACGTCGGGAACGACAGGTACGGGCTGGCCAGGATCGGCACATTCTGGAAGAACAGCACGCCGTTGTAGGCCGTGCCCTCCTGCTGGTCCTGATCGAACTCGAACTCCGACGCCTTGATGTACCAGGCGGGCGTCTTGCCGTCCTCGGTACACGCGCAGGCGGAGTACGTGCCGCGCTTCAGGGTCACGAGGTTGCTCGCCTCGACGTCCGCGCGTTCCGACTTGCCGCCGCCGCCCGACACGAGCTTGTACGTGGGCGTGAGCATGTAACCGTCGCCCGCCCCCGTATACATATGCGCCTCGGGGCCGATGAACAGATTGCCGCCCTGCGACAGGCGCGCGTTGCCGCGCGCCACGACTTCGTCCGTGTCCTGATCGTAAGTCAGCCGATCGCCTTTCACGAACGACCGGTACTTGCGCGCCTCGGCATCGCCGTCGACCGTCGCGTCGACATTGGTGCGTCCGGTGAGATGCATGCCGCGCACGTACATCGGCACGTCTTCGCCGGCGGCCAGCGGGTTGTCGACCAGCGCGGGCACCGTGCGCAGCTCGAGACCTTCGCTCTTCGCAATATCGGGTGGGGGAGCTTCCTGAGCGGCCGCGAGCGAGCACCACACTCCCGGCAGGGAGAGCAGCAGGGCCAGCGGCTTGCGCCGCGTGCGCATCAGGCGGCGCAGCGACGAAACATCATTCGTATGGACTTGTTTATCCGGCATGTACGCAAACAGCGAGACAATCGTGGCGCCGCTTGCGGGCAGCCAATCCCGTACGTCTGCCAGGCATTGCCGGGACATTCGGGACGGTCGATCGAGGTCGAGAAACAGGGCGTCGGGAAAACATGATCGGGTATTATATGGCAAGACGTTTACGGCCCCCATCATGACCGCACAACCCACCGCCTCCGCGCATATTTCCGGCGCTTCCGGCGCCCTCTCCAACGCCGCCGATCCGCGCCTCCAGGCCCTCGGCGAATGGCTCGCCAGCGTTGCAGAGCCGTTCTCGCTCGACCTCGCACAGTGGGCACCCGCTTCGGCGGACGCGAGCTTCCGGCGCTACTTCCGTATCGGCAGCCACGATCCCGCGCATCCGAGTCTCATCGTGATGGACGCCCCGCCGCCACAGGAAGATTGCCGCCCGTTCGTGCACGTGGCGCAGCTGCTCGACGAAGCGGGTCTGCATGCCCCGAAGGTGCTGGCCGAAGACCTGACCCAGGGCTTTTTGCTGCTCACGGATCTGGGGCGCGAAACGTACCTCGACGTCCTCAACGACGACAACGCCCGCGCCCTCATGCGCGATGCGCTCGACGCGCTGATCGTGTGGCAAAAGAGCTCCCGGCCCGGCGTGCTGCCCGAATACGACACGGCGCTGCTGCGGCGCGAGCTCGATCTCTTCCCCGACTGGTACGTCGGCAAGCATCTGAAAGTCGAGTTGAGCGAGGATCAGCGGGCAACGCTCGAGGGCATCAATCGGTTGCTGATCGACAACGCCCTCGCGCAGCCGAAAGTGTTCGTACACCGCGATTACATGCCGCGCAACCTGATGCCCGGCCAACCCGGCACGACCGGCCCCGGCATTCTGGACTTCCAGGACGCCGTCCACGGCCCGCTCACCTACGACGTCATCTGCCTGATGCGCGACGCCTTCCTGAGCTGGGACGAAGAACGCGAGCTCGACTGGCTGGCGTACTACTGGGAACGGGCCCGCAAGGCCGGCCTGCCGGTCGACGCCGACTTCGGCGAGTTCTACCGCCAGGCGGAATGGATGGGGCTGCAACGGCATCTGAAGGTCCTCGGCATCTTCGCGCGCATCAATTATCGTGATGGCAAACCGCGCTATCTTGCCGACACGCCGCGCTTCATCCGCTATGCCCGCAAGGTGGCCGATCGCTACGCGCCGCTGCGCCCGCTGGCGAAGTTGCTCGACGAGCTGACCGGGCAGCAGGTCGACGTCGGCTACACGTTCTGAGGTCCACCGCATGAGCCGAATGAAGGCGATGATCTTCGCCGCCGGACGCGGCGAGCGCATGCGTCCGCTCACGGACACGACCCCCAAGCCGATGCTCCCCGTGGGCGGCAAGCCCATCATCGTCTGGCAGATCGAGGCGCTCGCGCGCGCGGGCTTCACCGACATCGTCATCAATCACGCCTGGCTGGGCGCGCGGATCGAGGCCGCGCTCGGCGACGGCAGCGCGTTCGGCGTGCGGCTCGCCTACTCGTCCGAGACGGACGCGCTGGAGACGGCCGGCGGCATCGCCTATGCGCGCGACCTGCTCGAAGGTGCCGGCAACCTGTTTCTGGCGATCGCGGGCGACATCTTCACCGCGTTCGATTACGCCAGCCTTCGCCCGCACGCCGAGCGCATGCGTGCGCAATCCGCGCCCGGCATGCACCTTGTGATGGTGCCGAATCCGACGTTTCATCCGAAAGGCGATTTCTCGCTCGACGCCGCGGGCGCACTGCACCTGCCCGATCGCGCGCCGGCCGGCGCCACCGCGTTGACGTTCGGCAGCATCGCGCTCTACGACCTGCGCCTGTTCGACGGGATCGCTCCCGGCACGCGCATGGCGCTCACGCCGATGTACCGTGAATCGATCGCCGCCGGCCGCGCGACCGGCGAGCGCTTCGACGGCGTCTGGGAAAACGTCGGTACGCCGGCGCAACTGGCTGCGCTCGATGCCGAGATCCGCGCCGGGCACGGCAGCGTCCCCGGCAGTAGAATCGCCTGAATACGCCCCTCACCCACCGAATCCCCGAAATGGAGCCCGCGATGTCTGATTCCCCGTACCGTGCCCGCCGAGAGCGAGTCATCGAACAGATGCGCAAGGCCGGTGGCGGCGTCGCCGTCGTGCCCACGGCCCCCGAAGTGCCGCGCAACCGCGACAGCGACTTCCCGTATCGCCACGACAGCTACTTCTATTACCTCTCGGGCTTCACGGAGCCCGAAGCCGTCGTGGTGCTCGACAGCCGCACGGGCCAGTCGATCCTGTTCTGCCGCGCCAAGAACGAAGAGCGCGAGATCTGGGACGGCTATCGCTATGGCCCGGAAGCCGCGCGCGAGACGTTCGGCTTCGACGCCGCCTACGCCATCGACGAAATCGATACGCGCATGCCGCAGTTGCTGGCCGACGCGCCCGCCCTCTTTTATGCGCTCGGCGCGTCCGCGCAGCAGGACCGGCAGGTGCGCCACTGGCTCAGCGCCGTGCGTGCGCAAAGCCGCACGGGCGTCTCGGCACCCAGCGCCGCGCACGACATCCGCGCGATGCTCGACGAGATGCGTCTGGTCAAGGACAGCACCGAACTGGCGATCATGGCCCGCGCCGGCAAGATTTCGGCCGATGCCCACGTGCGCGCGATGAAGGCGTCGCGTCCGGGACTGCGCGAATACCATCTCGAAGCGGAGCTGCTGTACGAATTCCGTCGCCACGGGTCGCAGTTCCCGGCCTACGGCTCCATCGTCGCCACCGGGGCGAACGCTACCGTGTTGCACTACCGTGCCGGCGACGCCGAACTGCGCGACGGCGATCTGGTGCTCATCGACGCCGCGTGCGAGCTCGACGGCTACGCTTCGGACATCACCCGTACGTTCCCGGCCAACGGCAAGTTCACCGCCGCGCAACGCGAGCTGTACGACATCGTGCTCGCCTCGCAGCAAGCCGCCATCGACGCCACGCGCGCCGGGGTGCCGTTCGACGCGCCGCACAACGCTGCCGTACGTGTGCTTGCGCAGGGCATGCTCGATACCGGCCTGCTCAAGCGAGACACCGTGGGGAGCCTCGACGACGTGATCGCCAACAAGTCGTTCAGCCGCTTCTACATGCACCGCACCGGCCACTGGATCGGCATGGACGTGCACGACTGCGGCGAATACCGCGAGGACGGTCCGAACGGCGAGCGCCCGTGGCGCACGCTCGGCGCCAACATGGTCACGACGATCGAGCCCGGCATTTACGTGCGGCCGGCCCCCGACATCGACGAGCGCTATTGGAACATCGGCATTCGCATCGAGGACGACGCCGTCGTCACGCCCACCGGCTGCACGTTGCTCACACGCGACGTGCCCGTCGATGCCGACGAGATCGAAGCCTTGATGCGCGGCTGATGACCGGGCCGCAAGTCACTCCCACCGCCGTGCCGGCCGCGATCCTGGGATCGCGTCTCGAGGGAACGCCTCGCACTGCGCGGCGCTTCGACGTGGCCATTGTTGGTGCCGGCCCGGTGGGCACGGCGCTCGCATTGCTGCTGGCCCAGCGCGCTCCGCAATTGCGCATTGCGTTGGTCGATGGGCGCGGGCCGCAGGCCGGCTACGACGATCCGCGCACGCTGGCGCTCTCGCACGGTAGCCGCGAGATTCTCGCCCGTGCCGGCGCCTGGCCACATCAGGGCGCAGGACTGGACTGCACGCCGATCCGGCATATCCACGTCTCGCAGGCGCGCCGCTTCGGCAGCACCGAAATCGACTATCTCGATCACCAGGTGCCGGCGCTCGGCTACGTGGTGCGATACGGCGCGCTCATGCGCGCGCTCGACGCCGCGATGTCGCGCTTGCCGTCTCGCATCGCGCACGCGCCGCCCGGCGAGATCGGCCATACCGACGAGCCCCGTGAATCGTTGGAAGCCGACGACTCCGCAGGGCTGCATCATTTCCGCCCCTACCGGGCGATCGCCCTGCGGCAGGACGCCGGAGAGGTCACGCTCACGCTCGGCACCTCGATCGACGATCACGCCCAGACGCTGCACGCCACGCTCGCCGTCAATGCCGAAGGCGGCTTGTTCGAGGGCCAGACGGCCCGTGCGCGCTCACGCGATTACGGGCAAACCGCGCTGGTCGGCTTCGTGACCTGCGAACGGCCGCGTGCCGGCTGGGCCTGGGAACGGTTCACGCCGGACGGCCCCCTCGCGCTGCTACCGCAGGAACACGGGTATGCGCTGGTGTGGTGCTGCTCGCATGACGAGGCCAGGCGTCGCCGCGAGCTCGGCGACGTTGCCTTCCTCGCGGAGCTGCATGCCGCATTCGGCGATCGCATGGGACGCTTCACCGCGATCACCGGACGCGCCGGCTTCCCGCTGGGCCTGAATGCGGCAAGCCATGTCGTCGACGGCCGCGTCGCGGCCATCGGCAACGCGGCGCAGACCCTACACCCGGTGGCCGGGCAAGGCCTGAATCTCGGCCTGAGAGACGCCTTCGATCTGGCCGAGACCCTGGTGCGCGACGCACGCCACGGCACGCCCGGTCCGGCTGCGCTCATGGCCTTTGCGCGCCGTCGCCGCGCCGACCGTGGCCTCACCATCCGCATCACCGACCTTCTCCCGCGCGTGTTCGGCATCGACGCCACGCCGGTCGCCCTGTTGCGCGGCATGGCCCTGGCGGGCCTCGACCTCGTGCCGCCACTCAAAACCGCCTTCGCGCGTCAGATGATGTTCGGCCAGCGCGGCTGAGGGCGGGGCCCGGCCGCTGGGCCGCCGGACAATTTGCACATTTTTTAGGCGACGGGGACGGGTTTTCGCAGTAAAATACAAACTTTTTCCCGGCTTTTCCCTTCATCGTGCGTATTGGTCCCCACGAACTCCGCAATAACCTGTTCGTCGCCCCCATGGCGGGTGTGACGGATCGGCCGTTCCGCCAGCTGTGCAAACGACTGGGGGCGGGCTACGCCGTCTCAGAGATGGTGGCGTCGAACGCCCAACTCTGGAAGAGCGAAAAAACGATGCGCCGCGCCAACCATGCCGGCGAGGTCGCGCCCATCTCGGTGCAGATCGCGGGCGCGGATCCGGCCATGATGGCCGAGGCCGCCCGCTACAACGTCGAGCGCGGCGCGCAGATCATCGACATCAACATGGGTTGCCCGGCCAAGAAGGTCTGCAACGTCGCGGCCGGCTCGGCGCTGCTGCAGAACGAGCCGCTGGTCGCGCGCATCGTGTCGGCCGTCGTCGGCGCGGTCGGCGATGTCGTGCCGGTCACGCTCAAGATTCGCACGGGCTGGGATCGCGAGCACAAGAACGCGCTCACCGTGGCGCGCATCGCCGAGGACTGCGGCATCAGCATGCTCACGGTGCACGGCCGCACGCGCGCCGATCTGTATCACGGCGATGCCGAGTACGAAACGATCGCCGCCGTCAAGGCCGCGGCGCGTATTCCGGTCGTCGCCAACGGCGACATCGATTCGGCGCCGAAGGCAAAGCACGTGCTGGAAGTCACCGGCGCCGACGCCATCATGATCGGCCGCGCCGCGCAGGGACGGCCCTGGCTGTTCCGCGACATCGAGCTGTATCTCGCGACGGGCGAGATCGCCCTGGCGCCGCGCGTCGACGAAATCCAGCAGATCATGAACGAACACCTCGTGGACCACTACGAGTTCTACGGGGAATACACGGGTGTGCGGACCGCACGCAAGCATATCGCGTGGTATTCACGGGGGTTGCCGGGGGCAGCCACGTTCCGACAGCGTATGAATACGCTCGACACCACGCAGGAACAGTTGGCCGCGGTCAACGAGTTTTTCGAACAGCAGAAGGCGCACTCGGACCGTCTCTGCTATGAACAAGAATCTCCGAGGGAGCTATTAGCCGCATGAGCAAAGCAAACATAGAACAATCCGTGCGCGACAGTCTGGATTCGTATTTCCGCGATCTGGATGGCGCACGTCCACACGATGTCTACGATATGGTCGTCTCCGTCGTTGAAAAGCCGCTGCTCGAGTTCGTGCTCGGCAAGGCCGACGGCAACCAGTCGCTCGCCGCCGAATATCTGGGGATCAACCGCAACACGCTGCGCAAGAAACTGCAGCAGCACGGCCTGCTGTAAACGCCGGCGCGCCCGTCAGGTTCGCCCCCTTCGTTCGATCCGTCCGTTTTTGCCGCTTCACTTTCGTCCGTCATGATCAAGCAAGCTCTCATTTCCGTCTCCGACAAGACCGGCATCGTCGACTTCGCCAAGTCGCTCGCTGCGCAAGGCGTGTCGATCCTCTCCACCGGCGGCACCGCCAAGCTGCTGGCCGATGCCGGGCTGAAGGTGACCGAAGTCGCCGACTACACCGGTTTCCCGGAAATGCTCGACGGCCGCGTGAAGACGCTGCATCCGAAGGTTCACGGCGGCATCCTGGCCCGCCGCGACCTGCCCGAGCACATGGCCGCGCTCGAACAGCACGGCATTCCGACCATCGACCTGCTCGTGGTGAACCTGTACCCGTTCGTGCAGACGATTTCCAAGGACCAGTGCTCGCTCGAGGACGCCATCGAGAACATCGACATCGGCGGCCCGACGATGCTTCGCTCCGCCGCGAAGAACCATCGTGACGTCACCGTCATCGTCGATCCGGCCGACTACGCCGTGGTGCTCGACGAAATGAAGGCGAATGGCAACACCGTGGGCTACGCCACGAACTTCCGCCTGGCCACGAAGGTGTTCGCCCACACGGCGCAGTACGACGGCGCCATCACGAACTACCTCACGAGCCTGGGCGAGTCGCTGCGCCACGACGAGCGCTCGCCGTACCCGGCCACGCTGAATCTCGCTTACACGAAGGTGCAGGACATGCGCTACGGCGAGAATCCGCATCAGAGCGCCGCGTTCTATCGCGATATCGTTACGCCCGAGGGTTCGCTCGCGAACTATCGCCAGCTCCAGGGCAAGGAACTGTCGTACAACAACATCGCCGACGCCGATGCGGCGTGGGAGTGCGTGAAGACGTTCGACGCGCCCGCCTGCGTCATCATCAAGCACGCCAACCCGTGCGGCGTGGCCGTGGCGGCGTCGCCGTCCGAGGCCTACGCCAAGGCCTTCCAGACCGATCCGACGTCGGCCTTCGGCGGCATCATCGCGTTCAACCGCGAAGTCGACGAGACGGCCGCGCAAGCGGTTGCCAAGCAGTTCGTGGAAGTGCTGCTCGCACCGTCGTTCACCGAAGGCGCCAAGCAGGTCTTCGCCGCCAAGCAGAACGTGCGTCTGCTCGAAGTGCCGCTGGGCAACGGCGTGAACCAGTATGACTTCAAGCGCGTGGGCGGCGGCCTGCTCGTGCAGTCGCCGGATGCCAAGAACGTGGCGCCGCACGAACTGCGCGTGGTGACCAAGCGTCATCCGACGCCCAAGGAAATGGAAGACCTGCTCTTCGCCTGGCGCGTGGCCAAGTACGTGAAGTCGAACGCGATCGTGTTCTGCGCCGGCGGCATGACGCTCGGCGTGGGCGCGGGTCAGATGAGCCGTGTCGATTCGGCCCGTATCGCCAGCATCAAGGCCCAGAACGCCGGCCTGTCGCTCAACGGCTCGGCCGTGGCATCGGACGCCTTCTTCCCGTTCCGCGACGGCCTGGACGTGGTCGTCGACGCCGGTGCGACCTGCGTGATTCATCCGGGCGGCTCGATGCGCGATGACGAAGTCATTGCCGCGGCCGACGAGCGCAATGTCGCCATGCTGATGACGGGTACGCGTCACTTCCGTCACTAAGCCGACTGGCGCGATGGCCCGGTGGGCCATCGGCGCGCGTCGTGAATGCGCGACCGCGCGACCGCATGAAAGCGCGAAAGGACACTCGACGGTGTCCTTTCTTTTTGCCCGGCGCCCGCGTCGCGAGCCGCGAGCTTCAGAAGTAGTGCGCGAAGCCCACGGCCACACCCAACTGATTGCTGCCCGGCGCGATGGTCATGCCGTAGCCCGTGACACCCAGGTTCGACTGATTCTGGTTGCGCGAAAAGCCGACTTGCGCGAACAACTGCGTGCGCTTCGAGAGCAGGTAAGCCGCGTTGGCCGCGAGCAGATACGGATGCTGGTTCGCCGACGTGATGTTGTTGTAATAGATCGCGCCCGACAGAATGACCTCCGTGACGGGCCGATACTGCAATCCGGCGAAATACAGTTCGTTGCGGCCGGCCACGCCCGGGACATCGCTCAGATACCACTGATAGCCCACGAATGGCTTGAAGTTGCCAAGTGCGTAGCTTGCGCCGGCCGCAACCCGCTGCGACGTGTTGCCCTGAGTCGCGACGGCCGTGCCGCGCTGCTGATCGTAGACGAGCGACACATTGAGCGGCCCGTTCGCATATCCGACCGACACGCTGTACTCCTTGCCCACACGCCACTGCCCCGGCACCTGCGCGCCGTTGGCGATGGTGGCGTCGTAGCCCGTCGAGAACAGTCCGGCAACCTTGAAGCCACTGAAATTACCGGCGTACTTGATCGAGTTGTCCGCCTTGCCGACGAACTGCGGATCCAGCGCCGGCAGCGAGTAACTGTAGTACGACAACGGATCGAGTTCGAGGAACGCATCATAGATCAGGTTCTTCTGACGGCCGATGGTCACCGCACCCCAGGCGTTCTGCAGGCCCACGTAAGCCTGACGACCAAACATCCGGCCGTTCTGCTGCAACTGGCCGGAATCCAGATTGAAGCCGGCTTCGAGCTGCATGATCGCCTTGAGTCCGCCGCCAAGGTCTTCCGATCCCTTGAAGCCGAAGCGATTGGGCGCCTGTGAACCGTTGCTCACGCGAAAGAGCGATGCCTTGCTGCCGTTCGCGCCTGCGCCTGCATTGCTCAGGTATTCCAGACTGTTGTCCACGATGCCGTAAATCTGCACCCCGTCGGCCTTTGCGCAACCTGCGGCCACCGTGAGCGCCATTGCCATCCAAACCTTGTGTTTCATGACATTCCCCATTTTATATTGGACTACAAACTAATTGTGGTTTTGGGTCGCGCATGCGCACGCACCGAGGCGATGCGAGCGACCCGCCCACCGGTGTTTCGTGGAGGTTCTGTGCGCTCGCTTCCTCAGGCGGCGCGCGAGGCGCCCGGGATGGCGGGAGGTGCCGCCCCCGGGGGAGTACAAGGTCGCGCCGATGTCAGGCCTGGCATCGCGCCATTGCGCAATGCGGTCATCTCCGCGAGGATCGCCAGCGCGATTTCCGGCGGCGTGCGCGCGCCCAGCGGGAGCCCCACGGGGCCATGCAGACGCCCGATCTGCGCGGCGCTCAGGTCGAACATGGCGAGCCGCTCGCGCCGGGCCGCCTGATTGCGGTGCGAGCCGATCGCGCCGACATAGAAGGCATCCGACTTGAGCGCCTCGAGCAATGCCATGTCGTCGAGCTTCGGATCGTGCGTGAGCGCCACGATGGCGGTGTTGCCGTCGGGACGCAGCCGCGCGATCAGGTCGTCGGGCATTTCCTTTGTGCGGGTGATGTGCGCGGCGAGATCGCCGTCGTGCATGCTGTCGTGAATGTCGCGCGGATCGCAGATCACGACCCGGTAGCCCAGCGGCACCGCCATGCTCACGAGGTGGCGCGTGAGCTGGCCATCGCCGATCACGACGATTCGCCAGCGCGGCCCGAAAGGCACCGCCAGGCGTGTCGGCGAATAGGCGAACGCCTCGGGTTGGCGCACCGTGCGCACGCGGGCGAGTCCGGTACGCAAGTTGAGTTCTCGCACCCCGAGCCTGCCGCCGTCGATGGCGTCGCGCATGGCATCGAGCGCGCTGCGTGGCGTCACGCGCTCGATGACCAGTTCCAGCGTGCCGCCGCACGGCAGGCCGAAACGGTGCGCCTCGTCGGCGCTCAAACCGTAGACCTGCACATGCGGGCGCAAACCGGGGCGAAAGCCCGCGGCGACCTTGGCGAGCAGGTCGTCCTCGATACAGCCCCCCGACACGGAGCCGGCAACGCGTCCGCGCGACGCCAGCGCCATCATCGCGCCCACGGGGCGCGGCGCCGAGCCCCAGGTGCGGGCGACCGTGGCGAGCAACACTTCGTCGCCCTGTGCCTGCCAGCGCGCAACCGCTTCGAGCACTTCGGCGTCGACCCCGTCCATCAAGCGGCTCCCGGCACCGGCGTTGCGCCCGGCGTCCCGGCGTGCACCAGCGCACGCGCCTCTGCGACCGTCTGCGGCAGCGGCATCGTGCGCGCACGCACGCCCGTCGCACGCCGGATGGCCTGCGCCACGGCCGGCGCCATCGGTGGCAACGACACTTCACCGCAGCCCTGTGGCGGACGATCGCTCGGCAGGATCACCGTTTCGATCTTCGGCATCTCGACCAGATACAACAGCGGATAGTCACCGAAGTTGCTCTGCGCCACGCCGCCGTCGGCGAAGGTGATGCGGCTCTTGAACGTGTTGGTGAGCGCGAACCCGATTCCGCCCTCGATGTTGGCGCGAATGAGGTTCGGGTTGATCGCGCGGCCGCAATCGACGCCGCAGACGACGCGCTCGATCTTGAAGCGATCGTTCACGACCCGCAGCTCCACCGCCACGGCCACGTACGTCGAAAACGCCGTGCCTCGTCCCGTGTACGTGCAATAGCCGAAGCCGCGATGCACGTCGGGCTTCGCCTTGCGCTGCCAGCCGGCCGAGGCGAACGTCGTCTCGATCACGCGCGTGGCGAGCGGGTCGTGCCGGAGCATGCGCTTGCGATAGTCCACCGGATCGATGCCCGCGACCTCGGCCATCTCGTCGATGAAGCTTTCGAGGAAAAATACGCTTGATGTCGAGCCGACCGAGCGCATGAAGCTCACGGGAATATTCGGCTGTGGCACATCGACGCCTTCCACGCGCAGGTTCGGCACCGCGTACGCCAGATCGTAAAGCCCGTCGAGCATCGTCTCGTCGTAGCCCGCTTTCTCGAAGTGATCCTTCTTGATGACGTTGTACAGCGACTGTCCCGCCACCCGCATGTGCAGGGCGACCGGCAATCCGTCGCTGCCCAGCGCGGCCTGGAAGCGCGCGGAGGCGCACGGACGGTAGAACCCATGACGGATATCGTCTTCGCGCGAGCGGATCACTTTCACGGGACGCCCCACGGCCGCCGAGGCCACCGCCGCGTGAATCACGAAATCAGGCACGTACTTGCGGCCGAAGCTGCCACCAAGGAACGTCGTGTGCACCGTGACCTTCTCGGGCGGCAGCTTGAAGATGCCACCGAGCGCCCAACGCACCTTGTCCTGCCCCTGAATCGGTCCCCAGACCTCGATTTCCCCCTTGTCCTTGCGCACGTGCACGGTGGCGTTCACCGGCTCCATCGTCGCGTGGACGATGTACGGGGTGTGATACTCGCTCGTGACGACCTTGCCCCCGGCGGCAATGACCCCGGTGGCGTCGCCGATATCGGTGGCCACGCCCGCCTTGCCGCCGACGAGGGCCGCGCGACGCTCGGCGAGGATCGTCGCGCTGTCGGCGGCCGGACCCGCCTTCCATTCGACGTCGAGCGCGTCGCACGCGGTTTTCGCGCGCCAGTAATCGTCGGCCACGACGATCACGGCGTCTTTCGCCAGCACGACGTCGTGCACGCCCTTGCGCGCCCTGATCGCGTCGCGATTGCGCACCGAGCGCGGCGCGCCGCCCGACGTGGGCGCCATGCGCACGGCGCCCACGAGCATGTCGGGCACCTTCACGTCGATGCCGAAGATGGCAGAGCCGTCGACCTTCGAAGGCGTGTCGAGACGCGCCAGCGATTGTCCGATCAGGCGGTGTGCCGCGTCGTTCTTCAGATGCGGATGCGGATTGAGCGGTTGCTTCGCGGCGTCGGCGACCAGCTCGCCGTAACCGATCGAGCGGCCCGACTGCGGGTGGATGACACGGCCGTCGCGCGTCACGCAATTCGACGTACGCACGCCGAGTCGCTTTGCCCCGACCGCGACGAGCGCCTCACGCGCCTGCGCCCCCGCGACGCGAAGCCGTTCGTAGAACAGTGTCGCCGACATCGATGCGCCCACGAACTGCTGCAGGGCTTCGTTGGCGGCGGCGGTGCGATAGGCGTCGCGAGCGGTCACGAACTCGACGCGCACCCGGCGCCAGTCGGCATCGAGTTCGTCGGCCAGTACCTGCGGCAGGCCGGTGTACACCCCCTGCCCCACCTCGCATTGCGACAGGCCGAGCACCGTGGTGCCGTCGGCGTCGATACGGATCCAGTCGTTGATCTCGACGAGATTCGCGCCGGCCGCGCGCGCCGACGGGCTGCCCACCCACGTCGCCGTGACCGGAATCAGCAGGCTGCCCGCCGCAAGCGACATGCCCTTGAGCCAGTGGCGTCGCGCGGGCGAGGTCGGCGCGTTCGCGTGCGGTGCGGTGCCGCAGGCGGGATCTTGCGGATGCGCCGGACGCACCGTCGGCTCAGCGTTTTGCTGCGTCATGGATCGCCTCCCGGATGCGGTGATAGGTCGCGCAACGGCACAGGTTGGTCATGGCCTCGTCGATCTGGGCGTCGGTCGGCCGCGGATGCTTGCGCAGCAGCGCTGCCGCCGCCATGACCATGCCGGACTGGCAGTAGCCGCACTGCGGCACGTCCTTCGCGATCCAGGCTTGCTGAATCGGATGCGAGCGCGTGGGCGAGAGCGCCTCCACGGTGGTGATGCGCTTGCCTGCCACGGCCGAAACCGGCAGAACGCAGGTACGCGTGGCCTCGCCGTCGACGTGCACCGTGCAGGCGCCGCACGCCCCGATGCCGCAGCCGTACTTGGTCCCGGTCAGTCCCGCCGCATCGCGGATGACCCACAGCAAAGGCGTGTCGTCATCGCCGTCGAAGACGAAGGGGCGCCCGTTGAGTTGGAATTCCATTGACTCTCCCGTTGTGACTGGCTGCCCTCTGCGCGAACACCTTCACGGTGGCCGGCAGATGGCGATTGAATTCTCACCACGAGAAAATTGGCGAACAACGGCCGGGCGGCCCGAAAAGGATGCCGTTCGTCCAGAGACGGGAAAACCCTCAGGAAGGATTGGACGAGCGAGGGGAGCGAGGGGCGGGCGTCAGTTGCCCGGCTCGCAGCTTCGGAGGTATTCGCGCGGCGGCAGGCCGTAACAACGACGGAAGGCGCGCGTGAACGCCTTCTCCGAGGCGTAGCCGACGGCGTCGGCCACATCGGAGACGCGTGCGCCCGCGCCCGCGAGCCGGTCGGCCGCGAGGTACATGCGATGCGCGGTGAGATACGACATCGGCGACTCGCCGACCAGTTCGCGAAAGCGCAGGCAGAACTTCGAGCGGGACATGCCGGCGATGTCGGCCAGTTGCTCGACCGTCCACGCGCGTTGTGGCATTTCGTGCATCGACGCGATGGCACGCCCCAGTTGCGGGTCCGACATGCCGCGCAGCCAGTGCGTGCTCGCGCCGCCGTGCGCGCCGAGATACGCGCGCAGAATCTGCACGAACAGCACGTCGGCCAGACGCGCCACCGCCACGCGCCATCCCGAGCCGCGCTGCATCGACTCTTCGATGAACCCCGCGATGGTGGTCGTGAGCAAGGCCGGCACGGCCGGGTCGCCGGCGCGGATATGGATCAGTGGCGGCAGCGCAGCGAGCAGCGGATTACGCGCCCGCTCGCGGAACATCACCACGCCGGTGTAGAGATCGCTTACGGCGCCGGGCCCACCCGCGCGAAACGCGAGTGGTGTATCCAGCTTGGGCTCGATGCCCTGCGCGGACATCATGTCCTCGAACAACACCGGCGGTTCGTCCAGTGACGAGCACATCACATGCTCGTGCCCGTGCGGCAGCAGCACGCAGTCGCCGGGCTCGATGCGCACCGGCGCCATGCCCGCCACAACGAGCCAGAACGGTTCCCCCATCGCCGTGCGAAAGGGCGCGCCGTCGAGCGCCGGCTTGCGCAGCGACCATGGGGCACCGAAGGTGAATCGTCCGGTGACGACCGCGTCCGCGCGCAGATCGCCAAGCACATCGCTCAGCGGATCCACGGCGCCCTGCCCGGTTCGACGTAACTCGGCAAATGTTCCATATGTGAAACGTCGATTTATCTATGAATATTCACAGTATGCCGTTTCGCAGGCTGGAAAAGAATCGACTTCCGCTTAGGGAAAATACCGGGAGGCGGTGGGTGGGACGGGCGCGAAACACTCGGTATACGGCCGAAGTGCAGACAGAAATGCAGGCCGGCGTGGAGGTCCTGACGACGTCGAGGGCCAGGGTTCGGCGGGCGGGAACCTCGACGATCAGCGACGCGAGATCGACGCCAGGAACACGTCCGCCGGACCGCCATTCGCGCGCAATTCACACATCACGCTGGCCATCGCGCCGTCGGCCCCCTCTTTTCCGTCCATTCCTTCGATGCGCAGGGCATGGCCCGCCGGCACCGTCACGGTCTGGCCATCGTGCAAGGCGGTCGTCACTTGCCCCTCGGCGCAGTAGAGAAAACCGATCGCGCCATCGTTCGCCGGCAGGGACCACCTCAACGGCGCGCTCTCGAGACGATGCTGCGTGAGCGCGTGTTGCCAACCGACGCGGCGCGTCATGACGTTGAAGTCGTCGATGGGCACGTTGGCCGCGTCCAACGCGGGCGTGCAGCTCACGGCCAGTTCGCCGCCAAAGGCATAGGGGGGCGTGCGCGGGGTGAGCGTCACGTCAGGACGCCCTTCGACATTGAGCGTCAACGCGCCGCCCCTCACGATAGCCAACGACCGATCGATGCCGGCAAAGACCGAAAACGGCCCCGGGTTCGCCACCGTCGCGGTGCTAATGCGCCAATCGAATCCGTCCTCGCCAGGGCGTCGCGCCACGGCGAGTTCGGTCGTCACACCCTGACCGTTTTTCCACGGCATCTTCACGAAATCGGCCGGGCCGAGGACTTGCAATTGCATGAGCACTGTCGAGGCGAGTGAGACGTTGGCGAAAATGCAGGATCGATCGGAATGCGGCGTTACTTGCGAACTTCGCCGTGACCGAACACGACGTACTTCAGACTCGTCAGCCCCTCGAGTCCCACCGGACCGCGCGCGTGAAGCTTGTCGTTCGAGATACCGATTTCCGCGCCCAGGCCGAATTCGAAGCCGTCGGCGAATCGCGTGCTCGCGTTGATCATCACACTTGCCGAGTCCACCTCGCGCAGGAATTGCATGGCGGCGGTGTAGTCCTCGGTCACGATGGCGTCGGTGTGATGCGAACCGTATCGATTGATGTGCGCGATGGCGGGCGCAAGGCCGTCCACGACTTTCACGGCCAGCACGGGCGCCAGATACTCTGTCGACCAGTCTTCCTCGGTCGCCGCGATGGCGCCGTCAACGCCGGCTTCGGCGAGTGCCGCAAGCGTACGTTCGCAGCCGCGCAGCTCGACCTGCCTGCTCTGGAACATGCGCGCGATGGCAGGCAACTGATCGATGGCCCGCTGATCGACGAGCAGCGTCTCCATCGTGTTGCAGGTGCCGTAGCGGTGCGTCTTGGCGTTCTCGCAAATCGCCAGCGCTTTCGACGCGTCTGCGCGAGCGTCGACGTAGACATGGCAGATGCCATCCAGATGCTTGATCATCGGGACGCGCGCGTCCTGCATCAGACGTGCGATCAGGCTCTTCCCACCGCGCGGCACGATCACGTCGACATAGTCGGTCATCGTGATGAGTTCTCCCACGGCGGCGCGATCAGGCGTGTTCACGACCTGAACGGCATCGCCGGGCAAGCCGCTGGCCGCCAGCGCGTCCGCGATCAGCGCCGCCAATGCCGTGTTGCTCTCGATAGCCTCCGAACCGCCGCGCAGGATCGTCGCATTTCCCGACTTCAGGCAAAGCGCCGCCGCGTCGATCGTCACGTTCGGGCGCGACTCGTAAATGATGCCGATCACGCCCAGCGGCACGCGCATCTGGCCGACCTGAATACCACTCGGCTGCACGCGCACGTTGCTGATCTCCCCGATAGGATCGGACAGCCCCGCAATCTGGCGCAACCCTTCGATCATGGTTCGCAACGCCTTGTCGGACAGCGTGAGCCGGTCGATGAACGCGGCATCCTGGCCGTTGGTGCGCGCGCGCTCAAGATCACGGCGATTCACGTCCTGCAGCGTCGCGCCCTGGCGCTCGATGGCGTCGGCGATCGTGAGCAGCGCGCGATTCTTGGCGGCGGTGTCGGCACGCGCCATGGCGCGCGATGCCTCGCGGGCGCGCTGACCCAGCGATTGCATGTAGGCTTTGATATCCATATCGTCGTTCGGCGGTTTCGATGGGCGGCTGTGTTGCCCTTGAATTCGGGTTGGCTGCCGCGAAGGCTCGCCGGTCATGTGACAGATTGTCCGTTAATTGCGGGGATCTTGCTGCTGCGGCTCCCGTTCCCCGGGAGGCGCAATACCGGCATTGGCGGCTTTCGTGGTGTTCGTGGCTTGAGCGGCGTCGGGCGCGGTCTACGCGGGCACCGGGCGTGGTGCGCGGGCGGAGCGCGCCCCCGGCGGTCGCTCGCCCGCGAGCAGCAGGCCAAGTTGCAGCATGCCGTCCCACGGATCGCCGGGCAGGCCTTCGGCGCGCAAGCCCTTGACCTGTCGGTCCAGACGTGCGGCCAGTTGCAGCGCCTGCGCCAGCATGGCCGGCGTGGCGCGGCCCGCAGCCTGCTCCATCAAGCGCTCACGCGGCCCCCACACGCGGAACTCACGCAGCAACACGGCAAGCGGCTTGCCCGCCGCCATGCCTCGCGTGATCTTCGCGAGCGTGCGGACTTCCTCGGTCAGTGCCCAGAGCACGAGCGGCGCCGCTTCACCCTCGCCGCGCAAGCCGTCGAGCATGCGGACCAGTCGGGCGGCATCGCCCGCGAGAACGGCTTCGCTCAGTTTGAAGACGTCGTAGCGCGCCACGTTGAGCACGGCATCCTGCACCTGTTCGAAGGTGAGCACACCTTCGGGGTACAACAGACCGAGCTTCTGAATTTCCTGATGCGCGGCGAGCAGGTTGCCCTCGACGCGATCGGCAATGAACTGGAGCACGCGCCGACCCGGCTCGCCGGCTTCGACGCGCTGGCCCTGCGCAGCCAGACGCTGGGCGATCCAGTCCGGCAGACGCGCCCGATCGACCGGGTCGACCTTGACAGTCACACCGGCGCGATCGAGCGCCGTGAACCAGTCGGACTTGCCGGCCGCGGCATCGAGCCGGGGCAGCGTGATGATGGTCAGCACGTCGCCGTTCGCGGCTTCGGCATGCGCCTTGAGCGCCGCGCCGCCCTCCTTGCCCGGCTTGCCGCCCGGAATGCGCAATTCGATGAGCTTGCGATCGCCGAACAGCGACATCGATTGGCCGGCGTTCGCGAGCGCCCCCCAATCGAAGCTGCGTTCAACGCTGAGCACGTCGCGTTCGGTGAAACCGCCCGCACGCGCCGCTGCCCGCACGCGATCGACCGCCTCCTGCACGAGCAGGCCCTCGTCGCCGTGGATCGTATAGATCGGCGAGAGCGACTTGGCAAGGTGCGCGTCGAGCGCGTCGGGACGCAGTTGCATGAACGGGATTCGGGGGGCGTTATTCTTCCGGCTTCGGGGCCGGCATGGACTTCACCGCTTCCATGCGCCGGATGATCTGATCGACCGCATCCTTCTGCATGTCGCGGGCCAGCAGTGCCGCTTCCGTGTCGCGCGCCGTCGCTTCGCTGTCGCTATAGGGCAGATTGCGCGTCAGACGAATGGTGCTCAGCGGAATGATCGGCCGGCCGTCAGGCGTGACCAGCTGGAACGTGTAGGAGTTGCGAATCTCGTATTCGCGCGCCTGGCCGTTGGCATCGAGACTGACCGCCGTACGTGACGAGGTCGTGTTCAGAATCTCGAGGCGAGCGTCGGCATCCTTGGGTTCGGTCACCACCACGGTGCCCTTGCTCCCGTAGCGCACGTAACGCGAGATGTCGATGGCCATCAGGCCACCGCCCGAGATGTACAGCCGCTTGAACGCGTATTCGCTGGCGCCGCGCAGCTGGAACCCGCAGGCGGACAATGCCAGCGCGCAGCCCAGCAAGGCCATCCAACCGAAGATCCTGCGCGTCATGCCGACGCCTCGTTGCCCGGATGTCATTTGCACGTGATGTGCCCTCTTGTCACCAAACGTCATCAATTCGTCGAGCGGCGGCAATCCACGCCGCCTCACACCACCACGTTCACCAGTCGACCCGGCACGACGATGACTTTCTTCACCGGCTTGCCTTCGCCGAACTTGGCGGTCATTTCATGCGCCAGTGCGGCCTGCTCGATGGCTTCGCGCGATGCATCCTTCGCCACGCGTACCGCACCACGCACCTTGCCCGCCACCTGGAGTACGAGTTCGATCTCGTCCTGCACCAGTGCCGCCTCGTCGACTTCCGGCCACGGTGCGTCGAGCAGGTCGCCCATCTGCGCGGCGTAACCCAATGCGTCCCACAGGCCGTGCGTGACGTGCGGCACCACCGGGTAGAGCACGCGCAGCAAAATTCCGTAGCATTCGCGCACCGCGCCGGCGCCAGCGGCACCCTTGTCGCTTTCGATGGCGTTGAGCATCTTCATCGCCGCCGACACGACCGTGTTGTACTGCACACGCTGATAGTCGTAATTGGCCTGCTTGAGCACGCCGTGGATCTCGAGACGCAGCGCCTTCGCGGCTGCGCTCGACGTGTCGATCACCGCATCGGCCTGGCGCAGCAACGCCGCCTGCGATTGGCCGAATCCCCACAGGCGACGCAGGAAGCGGCTTGCGCCCTCCACCCCCGCCCCCGACCATTCGAGCTGCTGCTCGGGCGGCGCCGCGAACATCACGAACAGGCGTGCGGTGTCGGCACCGTACTGATCGATGAGCGACTGCGGATCCACCCCGTTGTTCTTCGACTTCGACATCTTCTCGATGCCGCCGAGCGCCACATCGGCGCCGTCTGCCTTCGACGTGGCGCCGACCGGGCGTCCCTTGTCGTCGAACTGCACCTGCACGTCGAGCGGGTTGAACCACGTCTTCTTGCCGGTGGCGTCTTCGCGATAGAACGTCTCGTTGAGCACCATGCCCTGCGTGAGCAGGTTCTGCGCCGGTTCCTTGAAGCTCACCAGGCCCAGGTCGCGCATGACCTTGGTCCAGAAGCGCGAGTACAGCAAGTGCAGGATCGCGTGCTCGATACCGCCGATGTATTGGTCCATCGGCATCCAGTAATCGGTGCGGGCGTCGACCATGGTGTCGGCGTCCGGGCAGGCGTAGCGCGAGAAGTACCAGGACGAATCGACGAACGTGTCCATCGTGTCGGTCTCGCGGCGCGCCGGCTTGCCGCACTTCGGGCAATCGCACTTCAGGAACGCTTCGGACTTGGCCAGCGGATTGCCGGTGCCGTCCGGCACGAGGTCTTCGGGCAGCACCACCGGCAGGTCCTTCTCGGGCACCGGCACGGCACCGCACGATTCGCAATGGATGATCGGGATCGGCGTACCCCAGTAACGCTGGCGCGAGATCCCCCAGTCGCGCAGGCGGAACGTGACCTGCTTGTCGCCCGCGCCCTGTGCTTTCAGATCCGCCGCGATGGCGTCGACGGCGGCCGCGAAGCCCAGGCCATCGTACTTGCCGCTGTTGATCAGCGTGCCATCCTTCTCGCCGTACCAGGCTTGCCACGCTTCGGTCGAATACGTCTCGCCCTCGACGGCGACGACCTGCCTGATCGGCAGGTTGTACTTGCGCGCGAATGCGAAGTCACGTTCGTCGTGCGCCGGCACGCCCATCACGGCGCCTTCGCCGTAGCCCATCAGCACGTAGTTGCCGATCCACACTTCGACCTTGTCGCCAGTGAGCGGATGCGTGACGAAGAAGCCCGTCGGCATGCCCTTCTTTTCCATCGTGGCGATGTCCGCCTCGGCCACGCCGCCCTGCTTGCACTCGGCGATGAACGCCTGCAGATCGGCACGGCCTTCGGCCAGACGCGTGGCAAGCGGATGCTCGGCCGCGACGGCGCAGAAGGTCACGCCCATGATCGTGTCGGCACGCGTGGTGAACACGCGCAGGAGCTTCCGCTCGCCGTCGAGCTCGTACGGGAAGCCGAAGTTCACGCCGAAGCTCTTGCCGATCCAGTTCTGCTGCATCACCTTCACGCGCTCGGGCCAGCCGAGGTCGTCCAGGTCGCCGAGCAATTCGTCGGCGTACTCGGTGATACGCATGTAGTACATCGGGATTTCGCGCTTTTCGACGAGCGCCCCCGAGCGCCAGCCGCGGCCGTCGATCACCTGCTCGTTGGCGAGCACGGTCTGATCGACTGGATCCCAGTTCACGGTCCCGGTCTTCAGGTAGACGACGCCCTTCTCGAGCATCTTCAGGAACAGCCACTGGTTCCAGCGGTAGTACTCGGGCTTGCAGGTGGCGACTTCGCGCGACCAGTCGATCGCCAGGCCCATCGCCTGCATCTGCTTCTTCATGTACTCGATGTTGTCGTACGTCCACTTGGCCGGCGGCACGCCGTTGGCCATGGCCGCGTTTTCCGCCGGCATGCCGAAAGCGTCCCAGCCCATCGGCATCAGCACGTTGTACCCGCGCATGCGCATCTGGCGGTACATCACATCGTTGATGGTGTAATTGCGCACGTGCCCCATATGCAGCTTGCCCGACGGATACGGCAGCATCGAGACGCAATAGAATTTCTGTTTGTCCTCGCGCTCGGTGGTCTTGTAGGCGTCGATCGCCTGCCAGTGCGACTGGGCGGAGGCTTCGACGTCGGCGGGAACGTATTTTTCTTGCATGATGGGTCGGCGGATAGGATTCGGCTCGGCTTCGCTCCCGCCCGGCGCGCGGCGATCGAGGCGCGGCATGCAGGTGTTTCGGGGTGAATCCGGGGAAAACGATGATTATAACGCCGCCGGGAGCCGATTCGGCGTCACGGCGGCGAGGGAGGCGCGAAGGAAGCACCATGGCGCCCGGCGCGGGAGGCGCCGTCTCGATGGCGGGGCGCGGAGTACTCCCCGCCGTGAAGGCACCCGGACGTGCGGCGACCCGTGCGAGCGGTGCGGCGCACTGGCCGCCCCGGCAGGGCCGGCGGGTCCGATGGGATCAGCGCAGACCCAGCACGTCCTGCATGTCGAACAGGCCGGTCTTGTGTTTCGCGAGGAAGCGGGCCGCGCGCAGCGAGCCCTGGGCATAGGACAACCGGCTCGACGACTTGTGCGTGATCTCGATGCGCTCGCCGATACCGGCGAACAGCACCGTGTGATCGCCCACGATGTCACCGCCGCGCACGGTCGCGAAACCGATCGTCGACGGATCGCGCTCCCCGGTCACCCCCTCACGGCCGTAGATCGCGCACTCCTTCAGATCGCGCCCCAGCGCCTCGGCAACCACTTCGCCCATGCGCAACGCCGTACCCGAAGGCGCATCGACCTTGTAGCGGTGGTGTGCCTCGATGATTTCGATGTCGTAGCCGGTGTTCAGAATCTTCGCGGCCACTTCGAGCAGCTTGAACGTCGCGTTCACGCCCACGCTCATGTTCGGCGCGAACACCACGGCGACGCGCTCAGCCGCCTTGGCCAGACGCGCCTTGTCCGCCTCGGAGAAACCGGTCGTGCCGATGATCATCTTCACGCCATGCTTCTCGGCGGCCGCCAGGTGGGCGAGCGTCCCTTCAGGGCGCGTGAAGTCGATCAGATACTCGGCGTTGGCGAGCGCGGCGTCCAGATCGTCCGTGATCTTCACCCCGGTTTCGCGGCCGAGGAATGCTCCGGCATCGTGGCCCAGCGCCGGGCTTTGCGCACGGTCGAGCGCGCCAACCAGTTTGGCGTCGTCGGCGGCAAGCACGGTTTCGATCAGCATCCGGCCCATACGGCCAGAGGCGCCAGCAATCGCAATCTTCATCATGGTGATTCTTTCGTCGTCTTTCTGACAGCTTACTGCGGCATGGAGAACAGCCCGCCACCGGCCGTCACGCGCGGCGACGGCACGAGGCCCGTGCCCGTGGCGGTGCTCGTGCTCCCGCCGG